>CAZOJL010000005.1:0-7912 GCA_964580075.1 uncultured Akkermansia sp.
ATCCGGCCAGCCCGCGCATCATCCGCACCGTTCACAATGCCGGGTATCGCTACGAGGTGTAGACAAACACGGAAACAACCGGTGAACGGATCGGCCGTCGTCCTCGCGGCCACCTCACCGGATGATCCCGCTGCCGACCACGCGGTCGCCATCGTAGAACACCGCCGTCTGTCCCGGCGTCACGGACATCTGCGGCTCGTCGAAGCGAATCTCGGCCGCGGTCCCGCCGTCATCTGTTCCGGTGTGGAGGGTCGCACCCGCCTCCCGATGCTGCTGCCGTATCTTGACCGTCACGCGGACGGGCGCGGGCGGCGGGCCGGGCAGGCTGATCCAGTTCAGGTCCGTGGCCGCGAGCCGTGATGCGAACAGATCCCGATGCCCGCCAACAACGAGTGTGTTGGCGCAGGCTTCGATCCGGACGACGTAGAGCGGATCGGTCGTTCCGCCGATCCCCAGCCCCTTGCGCTGGCCGATCGTGTAGCCGACGATCCCCTTGTGCCGGCCGAGAACCTTTCCGGACGTGTCGACAATCGGTCCCGGCACGGCGTCGCGCGCATCGAACAGCACGCTGTAATTCCTGCTTTCTATGAAGTCCTGGCTTTCCGGCTTATCGGCCACATCGCTCCAGCCCGCTTCCCGGGCCAGCGCCTTCACGCGATCCTTGGGCAGCGCTCCCAGCGGGAACAGCGCCTGGGCGAGCTGATCCTGTGACAGACGCGAGAGAAAATAGGTCTGATCCTTGGAGCGATCCGCGGCCCGGAGCAGCAGCCAGCGTCCGGTGGCGGAATCACGCTCCACACGGGCATAATGACCGGTGGCAAAGCGGTCGAAGGCGACACCCATGGCCCGCGCCCGTGTCAGCAGCAGCCCGAATTTCATGCTCCGGTTGCAGCGCACGCAGGGATTGGGCGTACGGCCGGCCCGGTACTCGGCACGGAAGTAGTCCAGCACCTCGGCGGCATATTCCGAGGCGAGCGGAATCACGTGGTGAGGCACGCCCAGACGGGCCGCCACCGAGCGGGCCGCATCGATGTCCCGCGCCTCCCCGGGACCGTAGCACCCCGAAAGTCCCTCGTCGGACAGCGCCACCGTGCCATCCCAGATGGACATGGTCAGTCCCAGCACCCGATGTCCCTGCTGCAGCAGCAGCCAGGCCACAACCGACGAATCCACGCCGCCGCTCATCCCCACCGCCACTGCTTGTGCCTGCGTAACCGAATTCATCGTGATGAGTCTCAACGTCTGCCGACACTCTTTCGCATCCCACACGGCCGAGCCTCGAACGTCACGGCGGAGGCGCGGTATTCCGTCGCCTCCCGCCGGTGGTTGGCGGTTGCCGGTCACTGCTTCTTTCGGGGTCGGGGTCGGTATCGGTATCGGGGTCGATTTCTTCCGTTCTGTATTCACCATTCCAAAGCCGATCCCCGCGCAATCTCGAAGTACCGCCGCCGATCGCCGTCGGTCCCTTTTCCGTTGCCCTCGGCAATGTTCAGGGGAATGGCTTGGGAGGCTCGAAGGAGTTGGTCCTTGGCGTTCCGATGCCCGGCCAATGCCTCACAGAAGCGGTACGCCCAGCCGACGTACTCGATGGCGGCGCGATAGACATCCAGTTTCTCGTGGCCAAACGCCATCCCGATCTCCTTTTCGACCCCGATACCGATACCGACCCCGACCCCGATTTTATCCGTTTTCCTTTGTCTTTCTCTTTCCTCGAACAGCGGAATGCGCGCTTGACGCCCGTTTTACCGTTTCATGATCCGCTTGCTGGTGCGGACGGCGCAGAACGCCTTGCCGCACATCGAGCAGTGATCATCCGCGCACGTTTCGTCACCGCCGGGCGCGCGCGTTTTCCGCCAGCGCGCCTCGGCCGTCTTCGGGTCAAGCGACAGCGCAAACTGCCGCTTCCAGTCGAAGGCCATCCGGGCGTCGGCCATGGCATCGTCCATCCGCCGCGCCCCCGGCAAGCCGCGGGCGACATCGCCCGCGTGAGCCGCGATGCGGTGGGCGACCAACCCCTGGCGGACCTCGTCCGCATCGGGCAGGCCCAGATGCTCCGACGGTGTGACGTAGCACAGCAATGACGCGCCGTAAACGGTCGCCGCCGTCGCGCCGATGCTCGACGTGATGTGATCGTATCCCGGCGCCACATCGCAGACCACCGGACCCAGAACGTAGAACGGCGCGCCGTCGCACACCTCCTGCTGACGCTCCATGTTCAGTTGGATTTGATCAAACGGCACGTGGCCGGGGCCCTCGACCATCACCTGCACCCCGCGGATGCGACAGCGCTGGACGAGTTCGCCCAACACGTCCAACTCGGCAAACTGAGCCGCGTCACTGGCGTCGGCCAGACACCCCGGCCGCAAGCCGTCGCCCAACGAGACCGTCACATCGTGGCGAACGAGGATATCCAGCACCTCATCCCACCGCTCAAAGAGGGGGTTCTCCCGTTGGTGAACGTCCATCCACTCGGCCATGATGGCACCGCCACGGCTGACGATCCCCATCTTCCGCCGCATCGCCAGGGGCACATGGCGCCGCAACAGCCCTGCGTGGAGCGTCATGAAGTCAACCCCCTGCCGCGCCTGCTGCTCGATGACAGTGAGCAACAGTTCGGGTTTCATGTCGGGAATCGCCCCTTCAAGCCGTGAGACCGTTTCATAGACCGGAACGGTCCCCAGGGGCGCGGGCGAGTGGTCGAGCATTGCCTGCCGCACTGCCGCGAGTTCCGGACCAACGCTCAGATCCATCACGAAATCGGCGCCGGCCTCGAGCGCCACACGCAATTTCTCAACCTCCGCACGGATATCCGACCGATCGGGCGAACGCCCGAGGTTGGCATTGACCTTCGTGCGGAAGAGCCGTCCCACGCCGACCGGTTTGCAGCCGGTGTGCGCCGGATTGAGCGGGATCACGGCCCGCCCCAATGCCACGGCTGCCCGCACCTCCTCGCCGCAGACCTCTTCATCGCAGGCGACTGCCTCCATTGCCTCTGTCACCCGTCCCTGTCTTGCCGCTTCTAACTGAGTCATTCTATCGCTCCGATTGTTACCTGTTCGACGGGCACCCGCATCGGCGTGCCGAGCACAGTGGCCTCTGTTCCGACCCGCACCCCGGTGCGAATCGCTTCATACACATACGCTTTTCCGGCAACCACCGCGTCGCGCAGGCTGGATCCGCAGGCCAGCGCGGCGGTAATCGCCGCGCTGAGCGAGCATCCCGTGCCGTGCGTCGAGAGCGGATGCTCCACCGCCGGCGTCTCCAGCACCACGGTTCCCGCGCCGTCGCACAGCACATCACGGGCCGGGTGGGTGGTGTCGTGGCCGCCCTTGACCAGCACGGCGCAACCGAAGCGCCCGTTCAGTTCCCGCGCCGCCTTGACAACGGCGGCCAACCCGCATACCGGCCGCCCCAGCAACACCTCGATTTCAGGCAGGTTTGGCGTGATGAGCGTCGCCAGCGGCAACAACCGCTCGCACAGCGCCGCCACGGCATCGGGAACCAGCAAACGCGCGCCGCTGCCGGCCACCATCACGGGGTCGATCACCTTCAGGATCTCCGGATAACCCGCCAGGCTATCGGCGACCGCCGCGATCAGACCGGCCGTGGTCAGCATTCCGGTCTTGGCCGCGCCGATCGCATAATGCGGCAGGACGGCATCCAACTGCCGCGAGAGGAAGTGCGGGTCGACCTCGCACACCGCATCCACGCCCCATGGATTCTGCGCCGTCAGCGCTGCGATCGCCGTGCAACCATGCACGCCGAAGACCTGAAACGCGCGCAAATCGGCCTGAATGCCCGCGTTTCCGCCACTGTCGCTGCCCGCCACGGTCAGCGCCGCCGGTCTGCGATTCTTGTTTTGCAGGTCGTCCATCCCCTCGCCCCCCGCACAACGAACCACCGGAACGGACTCTCGCAAAAAAAACGGACGCCGCACAGGCGCCCGCTTCCTTCGCCCAGCAGCCAATCCCTTGCGCCGGCATGATCCGGATCAGGTTCGACGGGTGTGCTCTCAGTCGCCGCGCCCCGCGCGGCAACACCCCGTGGTGCATTACAGCCTTCGAGTATGCACCTAATGCCGGCCGAAAGCAAGCGAAGAGAAAGCGTAAAGTTGAATGTAAAGTTGAAAACGCTTGCACTGGTTTTCTATTCTTGTCTCTGACGCGCCACTCGGATAAGATACGCCCTGTTTTCCGTCGGGCGCGGGTGGGCGGTGGTGCTCCTTCTCATCCGGCGGTGCGAATTGGGGATCGGGATTGGACCATGCGCATTCTTTCGGGCATCCAGCCTTCGGGCAAATTGCATCTGGGCAATTACTTCGGCATGATGCGGCCGGCGCTGCAGTTGCAGGAAAAGGGCGACGTCTTTCTGTTCATCGCCAATTACCATGCGCTCACCACGGTGGGCAATCCGGCGCTCCTGAAACAGGGAACGCTGGATGTGGCGATCGACTTCCTTGCCTGCGGACTCGACCCGGACCGGACGGTCTTTTTCCGGCAGAGCGATGTCCCCGAGGTGCACGAACTGGCGTGGCTCCTCTCGACCGTCACCCCCGTCGGCCTGCTCGAACGCTGCCACTCTTACAAGGACAAGCTTGCCAAGGGCTTTGCTCCGTCACACGGACTTTTTGCCTACCCGGTGCTGATGGCCGCCGACATCCTGATTTACCAGTCCAACGTCGTGCCGGTCGGCCGGGACCAGAAGCAGCATGTGGAGGTCTCGCGCGACATCGCCATCAAGTTCAACAACCAGTTCGGTTCGGTCTTCACCATTCCCGAACCGGCGATTGCCGACGAGGTCGCCGTGGTGCCCGGTCTCGACGGCCAGAAGATGTCGAAAAGCTACGGCAACATGATCGAGCTGTTCGGCGACCTCGACGAGACCCGGAAACGGATCATGAAGATCGTCACCGACAGCACGCCGCTGGAGGAACCGAAGGATCCCGACACCTCCACGATCTTCGCCCTTTACAAACTCTTTGTCGGCGAAGCGGAGCGCAACGCCATGGCCGCGCGCTACCGCGCCGGCGGCATGGGTTACGGACACGCCAAGAAGGCGCTGTTCGAGGCGTTTGAAGCCGCCTTCGCCCCGTTTCGCAAACGGCGTGACGAGTTGGCTGCCGATCCCGGCAGGGTCGCTGAAATTCTCCGCACGGGAGCCGATAAGGCCCGCGCCGAGGCGCGAAAAACGCTCGATCGTGCCCGTGAAGCCGTGGGGCTCGTGTGACACGGGCGGAGGCAATATCCCGTTTCGCCGCAGACGCGGGCCATGTGTAAGCCTGGACGGAGTAACGAAATGATTACGCTCGAAACATTGCAACACGATGATTACAAGGTGGATCTCGAGGTCTTTGAAGGACCGCTGGATTTATTGCTGTATTTGATCCGCCGGGATGAGGTGGATATTTACAACATCCCCATCGAGCGAATCACGTTGCAGTACATGGAATACCTGGGCGTCATGCGGATGCTCGACCTCGGAATCGCCGGTGAGTTTCTGGTGATGGCCGCGACGCTCATGATGATCAAGAGCCGGATGCTCCTGCCGGTTGAACAGCGGCGCAGCGATGCCGACGATGGCGCCGAAGAGTGGCTCGATCCGCGGCTCGATCTGGTCCGACAACTCATTGAATACAAGAAATTCAAGGATGCGGCTTCCCAGTTGCAATACCGCGAGACACTCCAGGGAGAAATATTCGGCTACGGGGGCGACGCTCCGGCACTCAAGGGGAAAGACGATGAGGCGCGGTTGTTGGGCGACCTCGGGCTTTTTGACCTCTTGACCGCCTTTCAGGAGGTCCTGCAACGGGTGCCGTCAGAGCCGTTCGGCTATATCGAAGCCATCGTGTGGTCGGTGCCCGACAAAATGGAGGCGATCATCGGGCTGACCCGCCAAAGGGAGGACGTGGCTTTCTCGCGTCTGTTCAGACCGGAGTCTCCCCGTGGCGAGGTGATCGTCACCTTCCTGGCATTGTTGGAGCTGTTGCGGTTGCGTCAAATCGCGCTGCACCAGCTTGAGGCTTTTCATGAAATCATCATCACCGGGGTTCCCGATGACGCGTCGAACGGCGCGTTGCCCCCGCCGGTGATTGGAGGTGGGGAGCATGTCGAATCCTGATACACCGGGCATACCCATGGCATCGAGCCTGCAGCAAATCGTCGGCGCGTTGATTTTCGGCAGCGAGCGCCCTATCACCGTCGAGGAGATCCGTACCTGCCTGCGCGAGGTTGGCGCCACCGACGAACAGGCGCGCGTCTTCGCCGATGCCGCGCCGCGGGACGTGCGTGACGCCGCCGAGGCGATCACCAAGGAATTGGCGCGCCTCCGGATGGGCCTCGAACTGGTGGAGCACAGTGAGGGGTTTCGTTTCCAGACGGAGGCTTGCTCCGGCAGATGGCTGCGCCACCTGCTCAAGGCCGACCGTCCGGGCCGGCTGTCGCGTCCCTCCCTGGAAACGCTCGCCATCATCGCCTATCGGCAGCCCATCGCCAAGTCGGAGATCGAGGCGGTCCGAGGCGTGTCGGTCGACCACATCATCAAAGCGCTGATGGAACTGCACCTCGTGCGGATCGTCGGCCGTAGCGATCTCCCCGGCCGCCCCTTCCTGTATGGCACCACGGCTTCATTCCTCGATCATTTCGGACTGAAACACCTGTCGGAACTCAACGTTCTGGATCCCTCCTTGCAGCGTTCCACCCCTGCCGAACGGCGGGCGGTTCACCGGAAGGCCAAACCGGACGCGGTGCAACAGGAAGCGGACACGCCACAGGCGCAGGCGGCCACTACGCCCGCCGCCGCCGGTGCGGCTGCACCCGCGGCGGCTGCAGACGACGACGGTGATATCCAGTCCGCCGTGCGCGAGATCCTCGGTCCGCGCGAGGCCCCCGGCGCCGATAGCGAACCGGTGTTTGAACCGCGTGCGGATGCGCATGACGAACCGGACAGGAGTGACGTATGAACCGGGTGATCGCGATTGATGGGCCGGCCGGATCGGGCAAGTCGTCGGTCTCGAAACGCGTCGGGCTTGACAGGGGGTTCCTCCATGTCGACTCCGGCGCGCTCTACCGGATCATGACATGGCAGACGCTGCGTGCCGGGGTTGACACGGAAGACGAAGCCGCGGTCACGGCGTGCGCGGCAACCGTCGAGGTCACTTGGCGGGCCGAAGGCGGCGCCATCGTTTTCCAGGTCGACGGCCAGGTCCCGGGCGAGGCGATCCGCACCGCCGAAATCAACCGTCATGCCAGCCCGGTCGCGCGGGTTCCGGCGGTGCGGACGAAGGTGACCGCATGGCTCCGCTCGCTGCTCGCGCTGGGCGATATTATCGTCGAAGGGCGCGACATCACCTCCGTGGTCTTTCCCGACACCCCGGCGCGTTTCTACCTCGACGCCTCCCCCGCCGTCCGGACCATCCGTCGTCACCGCGAAGAGATCTCCAAGGGAATGGCGATCCAGAGCGAAGCGGAGGTCATGGCCTCGCTACTCAGCCGCGACCTTATTGACAGCACCCGCGCGATGGCCCCCCTCGTCCTCGCACCGGGCGTCATGCGCATCGACACGTCCGATCTGACGCTGGATCAGGTGGTGGCCTGTGTCATCGCTGGATTGCCTGTCGCGTGGCAGTAACGAAAGCGCGCGCCATGCCGGACACCGCGGCGTTGGTCGGTGCGGAGAAGCGGGTTAACGCGTGCGGCGATCCTGAATCCAGACTTCAGCCTGAGAGGGAGGCGATCCATGAGGAAAAGAACAGCTCTGTTGTTGTTGGCGCTCATCCTGCCCCTGTACCCGGCTGTGGCGCAGGCGGCAGCAGCGGCGACACCCGTTGTCTCGTTTCGGCCACTGGCCGTGCTGATGCTCCAGCTCGGTCTGCTCGTGCTGGTGGCGCGCCTCGGCGGCACGCTGTTCAAACGGT
>CAZOJL010000005.1:8012-60869 GCA_964580075.1 uncultured Akkermansia sp.
CAGCTCGGTCTGCTCGTGCTGGTGGCGCGCCTCGGCGGCACGCTGTTCAAACGGTGGCGGATGCCAGGTGTGCTGGGCGAACTGCTCGCCGGCGTGCTCTTCGGTCCTTACCTGTTTGGCAGCGTGCCTCTGCCGGGATTTCCAAACGGCCCCATGCACGGCGTTGCGTCCATTCTGACCCGTCAGCACCCGTTGTTCGGCGTGGTGCTGGTCGCGCTGACGATGCTGGTTTTTCTCATCGGACTGGACACCGATGTCCGGTTGATCCGGCGCTATGCGCTGGCGGGCGCGCTGGTCGGCTTGGGCGGCAGCGTGGCAGCCTTTGCTGCGGTTTCAGGCTTCACCTCCGCCGTCTCTCCCTGGCTGTTCGGAGGCGACCGCGTCATGGCTTGGTACGAACCGGGTCCCTTTATCGCGGGGGTTGTGGCCAGCATCACCGCCGTCGGCATCTTGGCGCGGATGCTGGCGGGTACGCAGCGGCTGGAAACACCCGAAGGGGTTGTGGCGCTTTCCGGCGCGGTGGTTGACGGCCTCGTCGGCATGCTGCTGCTCGCCGTCGGCTCGGGCATTATCGAGACGGTTGCGGCGGGTCGTCCGGCCACAGCGGCGATAGTCGCCACAGGCGTGGTACGCGCCGTGCTCGCGACGGGTATTCTGGCTGTGCTCGGCTTGGGCATTGCCCGCAAGGTGGCACACACGACGCTTCACGACGGAAACCGCCACGCGTCGATTGCGGCCGCGGCAGCCTGCGTGCTGGTTGCGGCCGGGCTGACCGGATACCTGGGTCTCTCCCCCCTGCTGGGGGCGTATGTGATGGGGGTCGCCTTCTCGACTACCGATTTACGTCACGCCATTCACGAACGGATTGAGTTTGTCAACATTGCCCTGGTTCCGGCCTGTTTCGCGCTGGTGGGGACGCAGGTGAATGTGAACCTGCTGGCCGATCCTGCGGTCTTCCTGTTTGTGCTGGCGTTTGTGGGCGTGGCGCTGGTCGCCAAGCTGCTCGCGTGCGGTCTCGCGGCGCTCCCCGCCCGGCTGACGGTTGCGGGCTGCTTGCGCGTCGGCATCGTCTCCATGCCGCGCGGCGAAGCGACCCTTGCCATGGCGGTGCTGGCGATCGCGGCGGGCGTCATGCCGGACCCCTTGCTGATCGCGGTGGTCGTGTTGCTATGGGTGAGCGGAATGCTTCTGCCGAGGCTCACCGAGGCCGGCTTCAGGTGCGGTGGAACGGGTTTCCGCAAAGGCTTCGCGCTCGACGAGCAGGTACGGATATCCTTCGCGCTGACGACTGCCGACAGCGCTTCGCTGGTCGTCCGCCGCCTGATCGAAATCTTTGAGGACGAAGAGTTCTCGGTTCACGTCCTCAACCGCCGTGAACATCTCTACCGGTTTACACGCGAGGCATACATCGTCACGTTGCAACAGATCGGACCGGCGCTGGTGTTCACCTGCACGCCCCGGGAGCGCTCCCTGATCAACACGGTCATGGTCGAAGTAGCGGCGGGCATCGAGCAGAATTTGCGGGACGTGCGCCGGGATCTCGATCCATTGTCGCTGCAACGGAAACTGCAGGGCAACCCGCTCGACGGCTCGTCGGAAGCGGGAGCCGTGTTGCGCGCGGTCCTTTCACCCGAGGTCCTCAGGCCCCGGCTGCTCTCCGACACCAAAACCGGTGCGATCGAGGAACTTCTGGAGGTGTTGTACGAGAACAACCTCATCCATGACCGGCACGATGCCCGCCGCGCCGTGTTCGCGCGTGAGCAGAATCTCTCCACGGGGCTGGAGCATGGCATCGCGATTCCGCACGGGCGCACCGATGCAGTGGACCGGCTGGTCTGCGCGGTCGGCCTCAAGCAGGAAGGGATCGACTTCGGGTCGATGGACGGCGTGCCCACGCGGATTGTCATTCTGGTTCTGGCGCCGCAGCGCGTCTCGGCCCCCCAGCTTCAGTTCATCTCGCTGATCAGCCAGGCCCTCACGGACCAGGGACGGTCGGCGTTGCTGACCTGCGACACCCCCGAGGATATGTTTGCCGTGTTGACCTGCGGCTCGGGGAATAGCGCCGTCCGCAAGCGGAACGTGCCGTCCGCGCTTGCCTGCCTGCAGTGGCAGAACGTCTCGCTGGATATCGATGCCGACAGCAAGGAAGCGGTCATTGACCGTTTGCTCGCCCTGTGTGCGCGCAGCGGTGCGGTGACGTCGATGGACGATGCGCGCGCGGCGATCCTGGCGCGTGAGCGTAAGATGTCCACGGGCATGGAACACGGTGTGGCACTCCCCCACGCCCGCACGGAAGCGGTCTCACGTTTGGTCTGCGCGGTGGGCATCAGTCGCACGGGCGTTGAATTTGACTCCTTGGACGGGGAGCCGACCCGCATCGTGGTGCTGACGCTCGTGCCGCCCGCAGTCAGCACCGAATACACCCGCTTGACCGGCGCGATCATGCGCGCGCTCGACCGCGAGGGCCGCGCCGCGCTCATCGCCTCCACGTCCGCTCGTGACGCGTTGGACATCCTCGCCCGCGGCGAGCAATGAACGTAAGAGGCGCTTGCAATACTTCCTTCGTGCTCTTCGTGCTCTTCGTGGTGTGAACTGCCGTTTTTAGGTTAAACGGAAGCGGGCGTCTTCTCTGTCGCATCCACCACGCGTCGAATCGCGCATTCCAAGGCTTCCGGCGTGAGGCCGAATTGTTCGCGCAGTCCGGCGGAGGTTCCCTGCGGAATGAAGGCGTCGGGCCAGCCAAATCGGAGCACACGCACGTCCGACACGCCGAGCGTGTCCAGTTCCTCCGCAAGCGCGCTGCCGAACCCGCCGGCGACCGACCCGTTCTCCAGCGTCACAAACAACGAGCCGGGGTTCGCCTGCAGCCGGAGCCTATCCCGATCCATCGGTTTGATGAACCGCGCGTTAACGACGCCCGCCGCGACACCCCGCCCGCGCAGCCGTGCCGCCGTCTCGCATGCCACGGGAACAAAATCACCGAGTGCCCAGATCCAAACCTGCCGCCCCTCCCCGGCAAGCGGTTCGATCACCTCCGCAACGCCGATGGGCAGGGGCTCCGCTTGCGAAAAGACACGGCCGATGGGAGCGGGATCCCGGGGATAGCGGATGGCAACCGGTCCCGGGTGCCGCACCGCCGTCTCCAACATCCGGCCCAACTCGGCCTCGTCACGGGGCTGCATGAACACCAGATTCGGCAGGGAACGCAGCATGGGGATGTCAAATACCCCATGGTGCGTCGGACCGTCGCTCCCCACCACGCCGGCACGATCCATGCAGAACACCACCGGCAGTCCCTGCAGGCAGACGTCGTGCATCACACAATCCACCGCCCGCTGCATGAACGTCGCGTAAATGGCCACAACCGGATGTAATCCAGCCGCAGCCAGACCCGCGGCGAACACCACGGCGTGCTCCTCGCAGATGCCGACGTCAAAGAACCGATCGGGAAAACGCTCGGCAAAACCGGTAAGGCCTGTTCCGCCGCACATCGCGGCCGTGATCGCCATGACCGACGGATCCCGTTGGGCGAGCGCACACAGTTGCTCACCCAGCACATGTGAATAGCTGCGGGGAGCCGGGTGGGCCGCCTCGCCTTCGGGGTCGAAACAGCCGACCCCGTGCCACGCTTCGGGATTCAGCTCGGCAGGCCGGTGACCACGCCCTTTGTGGGTTGCAACATGAATGAGGATCGGCCGGTCATACGCCCGCGCGACGGTCAGCGCGTCGCACAGCGCCTCGAGATCGTGGCCGTCCACCGGCCCCATGTAGCGCAGGCCAAACTCCTCGAACAGGGCGTTCTTCAGAAACAGGCTCTTGATCGCCTGCTCGGTGCGATGGTAGATCCCGCGCAACGGATCCATCCGCAGCCGGTGCCCCACGTGCTCGGCCGCCGCCTTCCAGCGGTTGTATCGCGGACTGGCAAGCAGGCGGCCCAGATGGGAGGATATCGCCCCCACCGATCCCCCGATGGACATCTCATTGTCATTCAGGATCACGATCAGCCGACGGGTCACCGATGCGAGGGAGTTCAGCGCCTCTAACGAGATGCCGTTGCCGAATGCGGCGTCGCCGACGATCGCCACCACAGACTCATGGCCGCCCCGCCGATCGCGCGCGACAGCCATCCCCATCGCCGCCGAGATCGCCGTACCGGCATGACCCGCGCCGAAGGCGTCGCACGGACTCTCCTCGCGCTTCTGAAATCCCGAGAGCCCTCCGGGCTGGCGCAGCGTGTCGAACCGCCCCTCCCGGCCGGTCAGCAGCTTCCAGGCATACGTCTGGTGGCCGACATCCCAGAGAATTTTATCGGCGGGCGGCGCAAAAACCCGCAGCAGCGCGATCGTCAGATCGACGACGCCCAGGTTCGAGGCCAGATGCCCTCCGTTCCGGCTCACCACTGCAATAATCCGGCTCCGAATCTCATCGGCCAGCCCCGGCAATGCGTCGCGTTCCAGAGCGGCCACATCCCCTGCCCCCGTAATTCTTTTTAGTATACTCATGGTTCTAAAAACGTCTCCAACCCCATCCGTTAGAGTGATTAGTATAACCGGTCCTGCGTTATTCTGCAGCAGAAAGTAGTCATCGGGAAAATAGGCTGCCGTCCTTTTCCGTCCTTTTCCGTTGAAAACAAGCCGCCGCTTTGCTACCGTCTCTTCAGGGACGGTTCGGCTCGGGCAGGCGTCGGCCGAGCGACCGGGACGTCGGATGTGATCGGGATGCGAATGCGGCGTTGCAAGACTGCTTTTTTGCCTGTCCGCGATCACCCCGGGCCGTAGCCCCGCTGTTCGCAGACGTATCCCGATTGTGATTCATTTCAGGTGAAGGATTAGGCGTGATCCGAAAACGGCCCATATTCATTCCGCTTCTGATGGTAGTTCTGGCGGTCGCCGCCGTGCGGGCGGTTGACGAGCTGGACGTGGCGCAGAGCGCGCTGGCGGACAAGCTCTACGGTCTGGCCGAGCGGCACGCGAAACGTCTCGTGACGTCGGCCGAGACGGCCGAGGCACGTGCCGGCGCGCTCCTCGTCTATGTTCAGGCCCTGGAGGAGCAAGGCCGGCACGCGGAGGTTCTGGACGCGCTAAAGACCCATGCCGCAATCATTGCCGAGACTCCTGCCGCCGCATTCGCTTACTGGCGCGCGCGCGCGCTCCTGGCTGCAGGCGATCCGGCTGGCGCGCGGGAAGCCGCGGAAAGCGCCCTCGCGGCGGATTCCCCGCCGGCCGAGGCAACGGCTTTGCGCCGACTGGCCGCACAAGCCTGTCTGAGACAGGGCGACAGCAATAGCGCCCTGCGTGTGTACGCCGATCTGGACGCATCCGTTACAGATCCGGAGACGCGCGCGGCTGTGTTGTTCGAGTGGGCCCAGGCGCTCGACGGCTTGGGACGATCCGCCGAAGCGGCCGCCGTGCTGACGCAGCAGCCCCGCGAAACACTGACCGATCCCTTTGTCGAACAAGGCATCCTGTTGCAGGCCGCGATTTTGTCTCGGCTCAACCAGCGTACCGATGCCATGCGCGTGCTGCAGACGCTCTCCACCCGGGATCCGGTGAGAGAATCGGGGCGTGTCCAGGCGCTCGTCGAGCTGGCTCGCTTGCAGATCACCGGCGGCAATACCAACGACGCGATCACCTCGGCGCGCGCCGCCGCCGAGGCGGCGCAACGGCCTGACCTGCGCCTGGTCGCCGGTTTCCGTCTTGCCGACATCCTTCTCTGCGCAACCAACACGCTCGACGAGGGAGAAACCCGCATCAAGGCCCTGATCCGCGAATTCCCTGAAAGTCCCGAAGCGCGAAGCGCCCAGATGAGACTGGCAGACGCCTTATCCGAGGTCAGACTCTATGAACGGGCTGCTGCCGCGTACCGGGTCTACATCGAATCCTTCGGCGAGGGCGGGAAAGGCCTGGACGCGCTCGCCGGCCGCGCGCGTGCGTTGTTTCAAATGGGGCGTTTCGGCGAATCGGCGAATGTGTACCAGAAACTCCACGACACGACCACCAATGTCCTGCACAAGGCGGAATACCTCTACCGCGCGGCTGACGCCGTTGCCGCCGACGGTCGCTTCAAACAGGCGGCACAGCTCTATCGCAGCGTCAACCAGCTCTACGATGGTAGCCCGCTCGCGCCCCGTGCGCTCTTTCAATCGGCCGATGCGTGCGAACGCGATGGAGATCTCGCCGCCGCCGAAGAGACCTTCCGGCAAACAGCGGAACGATATGGGATTGCGCCGCTGGCCGAGCAGGCGCTGCTGCGGCTCGCGGCGCTGCTGTCGGCACGCAATGCCGTGGAAGCCGCCGTGGAGACCTATGGCGTGGCACTCGCCGCGACCACCAACATTCTGGTGCGGCGCGAGGGCCTGATCGGCCGCGGCCGCGCCAACTATCGCGCGTACCGCTTCGAAGCCGCATTACAGGATTTCGCGGAAGCCGCCGCGACCCCGGACGCCAGCGGCGAAGCGCATTATTGGCAGGTCATGAGCCTGTTCAGCCTCGCACGTGACGATGAATCCTACCGTGTTGGCGAGTCCTTTCTGGGAGCATTTCCCAAGGCAAAACGCCTCTCCGAAATGATCCTCTGGCTCGCCAAGTACGACTACAACCACGGACGATTCGAGGAGGCGCGCAAGCGTTTTCTCCTGTATGTCGAGCGCTGGCCCGAGGGACCGTGGGCCGATTTCGCCCTCCTGTGGGCGGGCAGAACGGCGTTCCGCCTGGACGATTTTACCCAGACCGTCGAGCTGATGGGGCGCCTGTGGAAAGCCTACCCCGAAAGCAAGCGCCTCGCCGAGGCCCGTTTTGTCCAAGCCGACGCGCTCTGCGAGCTCGCGCGGTTCGACGAGGCGGTTCTGCTGCTGAACGAGGTGATCACCCGCTATCCGGAAAGCGATTGGGGAACCCCGGCCTGGGGACGCAAGGGTGACAGCCTCTTTTCGATGGGTGTGGACAACCCGAACCGTTTCGATGAGGCCATGACCGCCTACCGGGAAATGCTCGGCCGCCGCGACGTGACAGCGGACATGGCCCTGCAGGCCGAATTCAAAATCGCCCGGTGTCTCGAAAAGCTCAAACGCGCAGACGAAGCGGTCGAACATTATTACACCCGCGTCATCATCCGCTTTCTGGAAGACCGCTCCAAAGGGCGGGTCGACCCGGACGCGGCCGTCTGGTTCACACGAGCGGCTTTTAATGCGGCCGATCTGCTGACCGAGTCGGGCAACATCGCCGCGGCGCTGCGTGTGCTGCGACGCGTGGCCGAGACGGATGTGCCGGGCCAGGCCGAAGCACGACAGCGCCTGGAGCGATTGGAACGGACGCGGCCTTAACGGCCAGAGGGGAGAACGCGATGCACGGTGGTATTGGTGAAGGCGGATTGGTTCTGTGGATCATCCTCGCCCTGGGCGTGGGTGAAGTGCTCGTATTTCTCGAGCGCCTGTTGCACATGCGCCGTGCCGCAATCGACTACCCCGACTTCCTGAAGGGGATCCGCACCATCCTCGGGCGGGGCAACGACAGCGAAGCGGTCGCGATCTGCGAAGACACCCCGGGACCCGTGGCTGCGCTCGTGCGTACCGCGATCCAGCATCGCCACGAATCGCGCCAGGCCATCCGTGAGGCCGTCGACGGCACGGGACGAGCGGAACTCAGCCGCCTCGAGCGCCGTATCGGCACGGTGGCGACGATCACCTACACCGCTCCCCTGCTGGGTTTGCTGGGCACGATTCTCGGCATCATCGAAACGGTGCTGGTGATACACAACCAGGAACCGCTTGTCGACGCCTCGCAGGTCACCGGTGGTCTGCTGCACGCGCTCGTCACCACCGCCGCCGGCCTCATGGTCGCCGCGCCCGGATACGCGATGTACACCCTGCTCGTCGACCGCATCGACCGCATGACGCTCGACATGGAGGCCGCCACGACCGAGATACTCGCCTTCCTCACCGCACCCGCCGACGATCCGGCTCCCGCGGCACGGAAGGAGGCATGATCCCATGCTATCAACAATCGGCGTATGGGACATGTGGCGGGCACGTAACTTGCGCGACAAATACCGTCCGAAATCGCGGATCGGGCTGGCGTTTCTGGTGGCCGTGCCATGGATCGACGTGCTCCTGGTCGCCGCGTTGTTCATCTGGGTCGGCTCTCGGCTGACGCTCCGTCCCGGCACCGTTTTTGATCTCCCCGCCGCGCCGTTTCAAGAGGGGTTGTACGAAAACATAACCGCTGTGCTCATCCCGGTCACCCGCAACGGATGGCAATCGGAAACACTCGTTTTTTTTGATGACGAACGCTACAGTCTCTCCGATCAGCAGCAAGTGCAGCGGCTGGGCGCCGCCATGCGCAACTTGCTGTCCCGCACCGCTCGCCGTGAACTGTTACTCCTCGCCGACCGCCGGGTGCCGCACGGGGATGTGATGGCGGCTGTCAACGTGGCCCGCGCGGCAGGCGTGCAACGGGTCAATGTCGGCGTGAGACCGGATTGATGCAGGAAGGCGGGAGCGGCATGGATAACCACAGCATACCCTACGATAAAAACTGGCGGCCGCGCCCGGATCGCCGCCAGCTCGTCTTCTGGTGGCCCGCGGCGCTGTTCCTGGGGATCATGGCGCTGCTCTGGAGCAACGGTTGGTCGCACTTCGCGGGTCGCCGTACAGACCCGTCGCCACGGCTTCCCGAGCCGGGCGCCGCCTATGTCGTGGTCGGCGCCGACGCACAGGCACTCTACCTCAAGGCCGACATCATCGCACGGCCCTCATGGCTCGGCTTCGGTCGCACCGTTGGCGACAGTCTGGATGCTCGCGAAACCGCACCTGAACCAACCCCTCCCCCCCTGCATCTCCTGCCGGTTGGCCACTCGGCATCCTGGCAGCCGGCCCATCTGGACATTGCGGCCCGTCTGGGCGATCCGGCCGAACGGACGCTCGCCGCGCCAATCTGGACCGCCCCGCTGTCGTCCAACACGCTGTCGCTACGCCTCGCATCCGCACTGCAGCAGGCGGGATTCACATCGAGCGTCACGCGTGCCCACCTCCCGGCGACGGCCGGCCGGCTGCGCGTCTGGCTGGAACTTGACGAAGCCGGGCGGATCACGCACGCCTTGGGGGAACGCGATGAAGGCGAACTGCCGCAAGAGGCGCTGCGCGTGATCCAATCCGGCGGTGGAACAAATGCCGCCACCGGTTGGATCGATCTCGCCTGGCCAACCGGAAGCGGAAAATGAAATAGGCCATCTTCTGGCTTAGACCGACGAGACGGCGCGTCCATCGTCCTCGTCCTCGTCGTCGTCCTCGTCCTCGATTTCACGATTCGAGGACGAGGACGATCATGATGTCTCATTCCTGTTTCCCATCCGGCCGCCGACCGGTGGCCCGACCGAACCCTGAACCCTCCGCTTGCACAAACCGCTTGCGTAACTTCGGAGTCGGCACGCGTACGTCAAACCAGGCGGTGACGGGCGCATCGAGGCCGATGCCGAGCATGTAGTTATACGTGGCCCGGTGCAATCCCGCCCCCAACGCCGCATGATCCGGGGCGGCCGGCTCGTCGAATGCGATTTCGTTCCGCGCGAAAACCCGTCCGCTCAACTGAGGCGTATCGCGTAGCGTGAGACCGAACCGGGCCGCATCGCCGACCAACGGACTGTGGGCCGTGAGCGCAAATCGATGCCAGTAGGCCGACCCCAAAACGCCCCGGGCAAACAACTGACGGACATACTCGAGCGCGTCGACCGTCTCGCGCGCGCTCTGCGTGGGAAAGCCGTACATCAGATAGGCGTGCGTCAGGATGCCGGCCGCCGCAAACGCGCCACAGGCGCGCGCAGCCCCTTCAAGCGTAATCCCCTTGTCCATCAGCGTCAGCAACCGGGCCTCGGCGCACTCCAGCCCGCCGGTCACCGCCACGCAGCCTGCTGCCGCGAGACGCGCCGCAAGGTCCGGTGTGAAGGCCGTCTCATAACGAACATTGCCCCACCAGCTCACCCCCAGCCCGCGCCGCAGGATCTCGTCCGCCAGTCGCCCCAGGAACGCCGGCGGAAGCGCCTCGTCGGTGAAATGAAACCCCGTGCGCCCGGTCGTTTCGCACAGCCGCTCCAGGTTGTCTACAACCGCCGCCGCAGACGGCTGCGCGTAGCGGCTGATCGCATCCAGCGCCAGATTACAGAAACGGCACCGGTGCCAGTAGCACCCGTGTGTCAACGGCATTTTAACCCACGCCCCGTCACTCCAAATCCGGTGCATGGGGTTGGGTGATTCGACCACCGACGGGTACGAGCCAAAATCGACTCCCGCATAATCGGGACATCCCGGCGGGCTGCAGCGACCACCGCCCGGACCCGCCACGTAGACGACCCGCCCGGCGCGCCGGACAAACGTCCGCACCAAGTCCTGCCCTCGTGCGATCCGTTCCAACGGCTCTTCGCCATCATCGAGACACACATAATCAAAGAAGTCAAAGACATCCGGATCATCCAGATCCCGCAGTTCGGTGTTCACATACCCGCCGCCCAGCACAAGGGTGACGTCCGGACAGCGCTTGCGGATTTGCCGCGCAATCCGAAACGCGCCATAAACGGTGCCCGGGAAGGGCGCGGTCACGGCGACCACGCGCGGCGCGTGGCTTGCGAGTGTTTCATCGACCAGCGCGTCGATCATGCCGCCGATCAGCGACGTGTCGTCCGCCACGGCCCGGGCCAGCGGCTCGAATGTCGGCAGCGAGGCGGCGAGATGTTCCGCATACTTGGCGAACCCGAATTCGGGATCAATTCCGTCACGAATGGCATCGGCCACATCATCCAAATAGAGGCCTGCCAGAAACTTGGCCGCATCATCCCGTTCCGCGAGCATGCCTCGGGGGCATTCCTCGAGTCGATCCAGAATGGCGAAGCGCGGCCCCTCGGGGAGGAAGTTGCGGCTGGCGATCCGGATGGCCAGCGTACCGTCGCGCCCCTGAAGAAAACGAATCACCGGCTTGATCGTCGCGTGGTACTCGGCCGCGTGCCGAAGCAGGTGGGAAACGGAGGGCGTGGGCCGGCGCAGATGGCGCGCGCGGATCGCATTCGTCACCCGGAGAAGCCCCTCGGGGGCGAACACCCGCAACGCAAGCGCCAGTGACAGGTCGGTCTGCGCCGCCGCCACCCCCACGCGATTGAGATGGCCGCACAGGCACGCCGCCGCCGGATATGGCGCATTCATCTGCATCAGGGGCGGCGTGATTACGAGCACGTCACAGCCGCATCCGCGCATCTTTTTTTTCGACAACCGTTTCTTAGGGTTGACACGATCCATGCGCTTTGTCATTATATGCGAACTTTCCATGCGGTGGGGTACCGAAGTGGTCAACCGGGGCAGACTGTAAATCTGCTGGCTTATGCCTTCCTAGGTTCGAATCCTAGCCCCACCACCATCAATAAAACCCTTGTAAAACATCGTTTTTACTGGGTTTTTTGTTTTTACACCCCTTTTCGGGTGTTCCTAACTGTCCCGACGTGTTCTATTGAATACCTACCGAGGTACCCCGAGTTAAGCCAAGTGAATGCAGGGGCGTCATCGGGTAGAGTATCCAACCCCGCCCACCCGGTCAAGCCGCCGAAGCCGGGTGCCAGGTGCCGGGTGCGATCGCGGCGGTCGGGTCGCCCTCGCCGGGTGTCGGGCGGTCGGGTCGCCCTTTCGCTTCCCTTCGGCTTCTCCTACATCTGGCGTGGGGACGTGCACTCCACACGTTACGTGCCATGCCCGGCACACACGTGTCAGTCACTTTGCTCCCGGCGCACGCCTGGCGGAAGGGCAGAAAATGGCTCGCGCTTGCCCAATCGTCCACCGTTCTCGTCGCCCGCTATCGTCAACCGACTCTTCCCCTTCCGGTGGACGATAACGGACGACGACTGCGGATCACGATTTCCTGCGGTCTTCCCTTTCTCTCTCCACCCGCCAACGAATAGCGTTTATGTCAATGTCTTGTGAGAGGCTTACTTGTTATCAGGCCGATACCTCTGCCCTTATCGCCCACCGCATTGTAGTACAGATAAAAGGTTTCATTCACGGCATTCCAAACCAGCGAGATCTTGTGGGCGAATTGTTTATCCAGCCCTGACGGATTACCTCCGGCTTGGTAGAGCGGTTCGGGGTCGACAGTCCAGTGGTACAGGTCTTGGGAGAACGCCACCATGATATGCGCTCCACCCCGGCCTACACCAAAATAGAACATGACCCAATGATCGCCATCGCGGAAGACCTTGCCGTCCGAGACAAACTTCTCATCATAGCCCCCCGGGGTGACACGAATAACCGGGTTGTCATGATGGCGCTGCCAATCCAGCAGGTTGCCGGATACGGCCAACCCCATCTGCTCTATCCACTCGGGCATCTGCTTGGCATTATAGAAGTTGAAATACTTTCCTTCATATTCCACAAGCCAGGGCTGGTAAATGCAGCCCTTTTCCCAATGGCCGACATCCCGTTCGTGTACCGAGAGAATGTACTGTCTCTTCGCACGGTGCCAGGTCAGCCCGTTCTCGCTACAGGCAACACCCTCATAGCCGGGATCGATTTCATAGCCGCCCTGTTTCGCATAGCACCCATATAGAGTCCAGAACTTGCCATCCTTCTGCTTCAGAACACGTGGCGCCTTGATATCGTATGATTCATAGAGGTAGGCGCCTATGACGCGACCACCAAAATCGAATTCACCCGCATGGCCGAACCCCATGGCCAGACGCATGTGGGTCCAGTTTACCAGGTCATCGCTTTTTGCGACAAACGACTGGTAGCCCTGTCCGTTGAAGCCGATAAAGGACATATACCAGTTCTCATCCCCGGGTATCTGGTAGATCGTGGGGACATCTGTCGCGTTAACGTCATCATGTCCTTCGATTTCCGGTTTCGCAGGGATCACGTGATCGGGATGGTAATACCAGCTCCGATACGGGGATGACCATTCTCTGATCTTGTCGCTGTCAATAGTCACAGACTTCTCCTTCGATGAAAAATGAGACATAAGGCAAAAAACGCTGCTCAAACCAGAGCGTAGCGGCGGTTTGAGCTAGTGTAAATTTTGTTGTTCTGTGATCTCTTGTCTTCTCATCACCTTGGGCAGAAAGACGGCCAGCAGACTACCCACAGTGAAGAAGATCAATCCAAATCCGGGCAGGAAGAATGATTGTCCCTTTATGCCGGGTTCAAGCAGGCATTCTTCTGGGTTGTCGAGCGCATAGTGCACGGTCACGCTTTTATCTTTAGGGTAACTATTCACAACACGTCGTGCATGCGAAGGGTTGCCGGACCCATAATCTCCGTACGCGATACGATTGCCGCTGAAAGTCGTGTTGTTGACGCTGAAATCATACATGACTTCAGCGTGATATGTACCACTGCCCTCATCGCTATCATGATACTCTACCGAAGATGCCACGACCTTGCCTTGAGTAGTGGGCCAATCCACACTGGCCTTAGCTCTGATGAGACTACGAATGCCGAAGAAGGCCACGCTGGCACCCACCACAACAAAGATGAGCGGAAATATGCGCGAGAAGAAGAATCGCATCCCAGGTGACATTTGCTTTGACGATGATGATATTCTCATTGTTATTCTTTCACAGAACGAATAGCGTTTTATCCCTCGCGCGGCAAGTATATGACGGTTGCTGTTTGCAAACAAGCGTGTTCTTGCCGCATGTGGGATAAAATGGTGTTGAACGGAGCCGGGGGTCCGGATGACGGGCTATGGGGTTTGAATCCCCTTCTGGTTATGGCGCGCCTGAACGAAGGGCGCCGGCTTGGCTTGGACTTGGGAATGCTCACAAGGCGGTCCCGATTGGCGCCGATTGGGCCGTGAGGTAAACGGAAGGCCCGTCTCAAATGGCTCTAAGTTAAGGGGCTATTGCCATCTTAATCGTAATCCTAATCTTGATCTTAATCGACTGGTGGAGACCGGATTACGATTACGATTAGGATTAGGATTATGATCGGAAGCATCGCTTAATTTAGCGCCATTCAGGCCCGTCTCTTGTCGGACTGCGAGTGGAGAATGGAGGGCTTCGCGGTCACAGCCTGTCGCGTCGAAGCCATCGGCGAAGGCGGATGCCCGCTCGCCCCGCGTGTACCACACCGTGTATCCGGTTCTTGTTCATCGCCCCGTGCTTTCGCGTTGGGCTTCCTCCCCACCCCGCCTCACGACGACGCAGTTGCCCTTTCGCTTCCCTTCGGCTTCTCTTTCACCTGGCGCGGGGACTTGCACCCCACACGTTACGTGCCATGCCCGGCACACACGTGTCAGTCACTTTGCGCCCGGCGCACGCCTGGCGGAAGGGAAGAACATGGCTCGCGCTTGCCCCACCGTCCATCGTAGTCGTCGCCGTCGTCGTCAACCGATGCTTCCGTTTCGCGGTGTACGACACCGGCGACGACTACGGATCACGATTTCCTCCGGTCTTCCCTTTCTCTCTCCACCCGCCAACATTCGGCCTCATGCTGAGCCGCGCTTTGCGGCGATAGCATGGAGGCCGTGGTTATGACTTCCTATGATCTCCGTTACACATCTAGCTTTCAAAATAGTGCTCAAACCTGTAGATACCCGTCGCTGGGTCATACGTGATGCTCATGTGAGCTACACCAAAACAGAATATGCCCACGGTGTTCGCCTCCTTGCGGTACTGGTAGTCCTGGAAGTCCTTCTGCTTGGATGCGTTGAGACTCCACACCTGATCTAGCCAGTCGGCCGGGGATCGTGTGCCTGGCAACCGGAACTCAACAAAGAAATCCCCGGCCCAGTCGCCTTTATCGACCTTTGTCACCTCCGCTTCGGGCGGTAGTCTGATCAGGCGCCAGCCCTCTTCAACCGGGACAGGCCCACCGCTCTTTGCAAGCAGAGCCTTGCCCCCAAGAGTGCCAAGTCCAATGATCGCGACTGAGAGCGCAACGCCAAGTGAGAGCATTATCAGCGTCTTCTTGCCGCCGGTGAGTCTTCGCTCCTTTGGCGTTTTGCGGATAACGTAGACGAAAGGGATCAGAGCAAACGCAACCAGCACGGAGATGACAAAACTGCCAAAGACAGCAGCACACACGAACATCATGAAGAGAATCGCTATTCCCATACCCGTCATTCTCCGGCCCTTTCTTTCTCAGTCCTAACGAATAGCGTTTTTCCCTCGTGCGGTAAATATATGACGGTTTCTGTTTGCAAACAAGCGTGTTCTTGCCTCATGTGGGATAATGCGAGGGCATTGAGAGAGCCATGAGGGAGCGAGTAAGCAGGTGGAGTAAGTGTGCCGTATAAGATAGGGTTTAACGGTGTTGGACGTTGGGCGTTGGACGTTGGGCGTTTTCCACCGTTCTCTGACTCCTGAGTGCGGTGTCGCGAAGCCCTTCGTTCCGGCGGCAGCGTCTTGGAGTGCGGCGGCAAGCGGTATTCCGCGCGACACCGCTTTTCCCGGCTTCGCCACGAATGCAGACCCCTCGCAACGGCGTCGAGAGCCAGAATAGGCAAAAGTGCCTGAATAGTAGATGTGTTTGCCCCGGCATGAGCCGGGAGCCGTCGACGAGTCGGATCGGCGAGGGTTGGGGGATTAAGATTACGATTGGTTGCCCCAACAACAAAATCAGCGGCGCGGTATTCCGCGCACGCTGATTTTGTCTGGTTTGCACACGTCTGTGCTCATGTCAACTTCGGTCTTCTCTCGTGTCCCCGCTGACGTTCTTTACGAGTCGATTCCCTCATTGAAATAGACGAACAAGCCGTCTTTTCCGGGGGCGATGAAGTCGAGGCGGCCGGTGCCGCGCAGATCGGCGAGCGCAAAGTGGATGCCACACCCCTTGCCGGTGCCAATCGGTCCGTAATCAATTACCTGCTTGGCGAAGCCCTCCCCGGTCCACTTGAAGTAGTAGATTCCCAGATCATCCCACTCCCCCGCCTCATGGCCGTTATGCGCGCGATGCCGTTTGCCGGTCACCAGTTCCGGTTTGCCGTCGCCGTCCAGGTCCGCCCAGATCAGGTCATGATACTGCGCATTGAATGGATCGATCGGATGGTGCGCCCAGGCTCCGTCGGCCAGCCGCTTGCTCCACCAGAGACCGTATCCATGCGCATTTCCGGTGACGATCTCGTTCTTCCCGTCGCCATCCACATCCACCACGAGCATGGGGACACTGGAAGCCCCCCCCCACGGCGGTTTCGGGAAATCGGGATGCCACTTCCATGTCCCCTTCTCGGGATCGGCGGGAGCTTCAAGCCAGCCGGTGCAAAGCACGATGTCCATGCGCCCGTTGCCCGCAATATCGCCGCAGCCCAGGCCATGCCCCTGCCCGCCCTCCGCGAACGTATGAACCGTGACCTTGCGGAACGCGCCGGCCCCCTTCCCGTTCTTGTCTGTGATCAGCTTGTAGTAGGAAACGTCCTTGTTCGGCGGGGTGTTGGGGAGGATCTCGATGATCCCGTCGCCGTCAATATCCCACCCCCGCGTGGTTTCGACGTTTCCTGTGTTCTCGGCCACGATATGCTCGGGCCAATGCTTCCCCGTCTCACCGGGATTTTCGCGCCAGCGCAGGTTGTTGCCCCACCAGCCGCCGGTCACATAGTCCAGCCGCCCGTTTCCGTTGATATCGAGCGCGATGGTCGAGAAGTCGTCGTAATACTCCCCGCAACGCGGAATCACGCCGATTTCATGCTTCTTGCGGAAGTCGGGTCCCTCGTACCAGTACCCGCCGCACACGATGTCCGGTTTGCCGTCGCCGTTGACGTCGAACACGCCGGCCGATTCAAACGTTTCATCCGATATCCACACTTTTCTCCACTTGAGAGGCATGGTGATGCTCCTTTGTTCAGACATTATTTTCCCTTGAGCAAACGGATGTATGCTCGCGCCAGCTTGATATCCTCGATCGCATCTTCGGCCGTGCACATCGTCGGACGCTTACCGGCTATGGCATCCACGAAATTCTGCGCCTGCTGCCACATCGCATGCACCCAGGGCAACTGCGGAATCTCGGTCTTTGGCTGCACGCCGTTGCCGGGATCGCGGAAGATCTCCACCCGCCCAGGGCGGTTAAACGCCACGGGCGCGGGCAGTTCCAGCTTCACCCAGCCGCGCTCAAAGCAGACCAGCGCGCTCTCCTGCCAATCAATCGTCGTCTGATACGGGCTCATCTCGATCGAACACGTGACGCCGCTCGCGCTTTCCCCCGCCAGCAGCACGCCGGACTTCGCCGCATAGTTCACCTGCCAGGTATCACCCAGCAGATGCCGCATCAGATTCACCTGGTGGATGTAATAGTTTACAAAACCATTATAGGCATTGTTCGTATCACCATCCATGTCCGACGCCGGCGGATCCCATTGAAGTTCCGGATTGGGATCGTCGCTCCAGATATTCTGATTGAAGCCGTTGGCAATCCAGTCGCCGGCCGGCATCAGAATTCGGATGTAGGTGAGCTTGCCGAGCTCGCCGGAGGCCTGGAGCTTTTCGATTTCCGCCTTGGCGAGCATGGTTGCCGGATCGGACCGCTTGTGGTAGCCGATCATCATCCATGTCTTGCTGGCTTTTACGGCTTTGACGATCTTCTCCCCCTGCTCGATGGATCCGGCGATCGGTTTCTCAGTCAGCACCGGCTTGCCCGCCTGGAGCAACTCGGGCACCAGCGTGCCATGGCGGGTGAACTGCTGCGAGGCGACGATGCCGTCCAGCTTCTCCTTGGCCAGCATCTCCTCGTGAGAGGCATAGACCGTGGGCACGCGCCACTTGGCGGCGACTTGCCTTGCCAGTCCCGGCTTCACTTCCGCCAGCGCCACGACCTCGCAGTTGGGCACCATGACATAGCTGCGCAGATGCGCCGCCTGCCCCATCCCGCCCACGCCCACAAACCCAATCCGCACCTTCTTCTCATCACTCATAGACACTCCTTGATACTTGAGTTTCTGAACACTGTGTTACAAACACCCGACACTCCTTACGCATTCGCCAATTTGCCAAACCGGTTGGCAATGGCCAAGGCCGGATCCACCGGCACCTCCTGCCGCGTGACGTCCTTCGGAACCGTGATCGCCGGAACCGTGCGCAGCTTCTTACCCGCAAACTGGGGCAGGAACCTGGCCTCGGCATCCAGCATCTCCGCGGTCATTCGGCGGATATCATCCAGCGTCAACACGGCCGCCGTCAGCGGATCCAGCGCGATGGCCTGCATGACCAGCTCCGGATCTCCCGTAAAGCTCGCCTCCACCGCCAGTTGCTGCACCAGCACGTTCGTCATGTTCAACGCGGCGCATTGCGGCGGGAGGTTCCCGACCACCGTGGCGTGCAAGCCCATGCGATCAACATAGATCGGAACTTCGACACAGCACCCGTTGGGGAGGTTCGTGATGTAGCCGTCGTTGCGGATGTTGCCGTTGAGGCGGAAGATGTTGCCGGTTTCCTTGGCCTCGATGATGTGCGAACAGTACTCCGCGCTGCGGGGAGCGAGTTTCGTGGACTCGATGGAGAGCGGATCCATCTTGGCGAACTTCTCCGCAAGCATGGCGCAATACTTGTAGTAGGCGCCCGTCTCTCCGCCAAACGCCGGCTCGTCGCAGTACAGGTCGAGCGCCTTCTGGTTCTTCCGGAAATACGGGAGGTACTCGGAGAGATGCCCGGTGCTTTCGGTCATGAAGTACCCGAAATGCCGCATCACCTCGGCTCGGACTTTCTCGTTCACATAGTATCCGGGCTTCTCGAAGTTGCGCTTCAGCGTCGGATAGAGATCCCGCCCCTCATGCTCCAGTTTAAGGAACCACGCCATGTGATTGATTCCCGCGGCCACGTAGTCAATTTCATCCTTCTTCACCCCCACATAGCTGGAAATCAGGTCCATGGTGGTCTGCACGCCGTGGCAAAGTCCCACGAACTGGAGACCCGGAACACGCCCCAGCGCCAGGCAACACATCGCCATCGGGTTGGCGTAGTTGAACAGAATGGCGTTTGGACAGAGCTCCTGCATGTCGCGCGCGATCTCCAGCAGGGCCGGTATGTGCCGCAATGCCCGGAACACGCCGCCCGGTCCCAGAGTATCCGCGATGCAGTTATCCACCCCGTACTTCATCGGAATTTCATAATCCTGCCGAAACTCCTCCACGCCGCCAGCCTGGATCATGACCACGACGTAGTCCGCACCCGCGAGCGCCTCGCGGCGGTCGGTGGTCGACGTCACCGTCGCCTTCACCTGATTGTCACGGATCATGCGGCTGACGAAGTCGCGCATCTTGTCGAGCCGCTTGTGCGTCAGCGCCATCAGGCAGTATTCACTCCCCTCCAGCGCCGGCGTCGCCAGAAAATCAGACATCAGTGTCTTGCTGAACACGAGGCTTCCCGCCCCAATCAATGCCACCTTCGCCATGATGACCTCCCGTATTGCGATGTTGAGGGTTGACGTCCAAACGGACGCCTTGCAAAAAACACACGTATTAAATACGATCTTCGGCTCTGAAATCAACCACAATCAGATTCCGTCAGTCAAACTGGGGCACATCCCCCTCCTCATTCATTTCCATCAGATATTCCAGATCCAGGGCGTCTCCACTCACATACGCCTCGATCTGCGCCGTGCGCACGAACCCGTCCGTGCGGCCCAGGTCCATGTCGTCATGGCGACCGGCCCAGACGTAGCGCATGCTGTCGATCTCGTATTCAGGGCACGGGAAGATGTTGACGAGTTGCCTGTTCTCAGATACCACACCGATGCGCGCCCATTGTCCGGCGGTGCTGCGCACTTCCACGGCATACCGGAACGCCGTGCGTTCGCGGACACTCTCGCCCTCTGTGATCACCGGCCCGGTCGTGTCCTCGTAGACCGCAATCGTTGAAAGCGCCGACGGCCTGTCGAAACGGACGACCGCATCCGCATAGGCCAGGACGCCCTCCGGGCGCCCGGATATCTTGTCCCACACCGTCTTATTGTTGGCAATCGCTCCATTGACCAACAGGAGGGGAACGGTCGGGCTCTTGACATCGATCTCCTGTGTGGCGGTTACTCCGTCGTTCAAGGCATACAACATGCAGGTGAACGCGCCGGAAGGCTTGGAACCGGAGCCGGGACCGCCGTCAAACAACATGTTCCGCCCCGGAAACCGAATAGCCGACACGACGACATCGCCGATCACGACCGGAATGCTGCTGGTCTCGACCTTGTCGAAGCTCCGCTGTGTAGTATTCCGCACGGTGACGACAGATGGCAGAATCGCCCGCATCGTCAGCGTCACGTCATCACCCACGTCGGCGCGAAACGCGAACCGGCGCCGCTCCAGCGTGGAATCCACCGGCAACCGGACCGTGCAAGGAAGATTCCGTGACTTCTGTTTCCCGACGACGGAGATTTCCAGGCGCAGGAGCGATGCGGTGTTGGTGGGAATGCCGACCCCGTTGAGCAACTCGACGAGGTAGGTGGTTCCGGCCGCCACCTTGATCGGCGGCAGTGTGACAATCCCGCTCAACGTGCCGAGATAACCGGGCTTGTCGCCGTTACCCGTCACGGGATCCGCCGGTTTGAGCAGCTCTCGCATCCGCTCCGGCGGGGCGAGGTTGGGTCCGAAGGAAACACACTTCGCGGGCAACGACTTCAGGTACGACGGTTCAGGCGGCAGGGGTTGCGGCGTCCGGCCCGCCTCTGTGGGCACGTCGCCCATGCGCTCCTGTTTGACGTACTTCTCCGCGGTGATGCTGTTGCCGATGTTCAGGTCCGTCTCGCGCCGGAGCTTTCCATCGGCGGCATTGAACAGACGCACCACGCCGTCGCGACCGGCGGTCGCGATGGTCTTCCCGTCCGGCGAGAATCGCAGGATGGATGCCGACGGGGTTTCCGTTTCCCACAGCAGCGTCCCGTCCGACGCGAACAGCAGCGAGCGGTTGACGGAGGTCGCCACCGCGAAGGACTTGTTGTCCGGCGCGGGCGTAATGGCGACAACTCGGCCGGGCACCTTCAGATCCTGACCCGCGCCGCCGTCGAGCGGGAGGAAGTACATGCGTGACGCCGGGCCATTCCGATCAAAGTGGTCGTTTTCCGCAATCAACAGTGCCTTCCGTCCCGGCACCTGCAGCACCCAGTCCGGACTGCCGCTCAAGGAAGCCATCGCCGTCCCTTCGCGTCCATCCGCCGCGATCAGTTCGTGCGCGGAATTATCGTCGGCCATGACGATAAATCGGTCATCCAGGGCGATGACCTTGCCGGCATTGAGCGGGATGCCTGCGCGCTGCCACAGCACCTTTCCGGTCGCACAGTCGAGCCCCAGGACCGAGGGTGCGATGATCGCGTTGCGGGCTCCTTTCGCAAAGGCGGAAACCAGCAAGACGCGCCGGTCTCCGCTGATGGCGCGCGGCGACACGTCGCGCACGGCGCTCAGGTCGGGCGAACGGGTGCCGTCTTCATAGCGCCAGAGGATGCGGCCCTGCGGATCCAGCGCCAGCAGGCGGTCGGAACCGCCCTGAAAGGCCCTGCCGGCCTTCGGGTCTTCCACCAGGGACGCCTTGGAAGCCCTGCTGATCCACCCGCGCGTGAGATCGTATTGATAAACGGAATCCCAGAGCCAGATGCGCAGCAGCGTGTCGCTGAGCGGCGTGAGATACCGCCCCCACCGGTACCAGTTGGGGAACACCTGGGTTTCCGGAGGCATCCGTTTATCCAGGATAGTGCCATCTGAATCCATGACAAACACCCACTCTCCGTAGGAAAGCGTCGCGGCAAACAAGCGGTTGCCGCCCGGCGCGAAATCCAGGCTCACGATCGGAGTGCCCCCCAGGACGTCGGCCATGTTCTCCAGGGGCGTTGGCGCGCCGCCGCGGACAACCACCGGCTTCTGTTCCGGCGTGGGTTCCGGCACCGGCGCGGCTTCGGGCAGCTTTAATCCGGCGAGGCATGTCACCGCCGCCTCGGCTCCGGCCGTGTCGTGGCAGCCGACGTAGAGTGCGTCGTACCCGGCACGGAACGGCGACCAGACGTAGTGCACGAAGAACCCACCCGGCGCGGGGTAGTTGTCGGTTGGAACCCGCCGCAGGTACGGCGCCAGGTCGGCCACGGCGCGATGGTTCGCCGGCGTGCCGAACAGGACCACGTCGGCATCGTGCCGCAGCCGCGGCCCGGCTTCTGAATAGCCGGCACCGGGGTTGCCGTAATCCGTCTTTGTGATGTTTCCAAACTTGTCCTTCTCGAACGGCGCCCACACACTCATGTTGATGCGCCACGCCCAGGCGGACTCGTTCGTGACGCTGTTGAGCACTTCGAGGTCCTCCTTCTGGAGATACCATCGCAGCGGGAGAGGCCGGATATCCGCCGTGTCCCACGTCGTCACGCGCGCCTCGCGGCCAGCCTGCTTCAGCATGGACGCCACCTTCTCCGCCGCCGGGCGGAACGCATCCTGCCCCTCGTCCAGAAGAATGGTGACCGGTCCCCTCCCCTTGCGATTGGAAAAGAAGGTCAGGATCTTCTCCTCGCCGCCGATCAGGTCCGGCGCCTGCCGGACAGCCACCGCAGCCGGCGCGGCGGGGTCCAATGGCTGGCTGGCGGTTGTGCCGAGCACCAGGTCGCGCAGAATCAGCTCCGGCCGCGCGCCGGCCGACATGGCCGGCACGGGAACATCGAACGGGTGGTCAGGCCCGATGGAGGCGAACTGGTGGAGCAACGTCGCGCCGTCCGGTCCTTTCAACGTCACCTCGAAAGGCATGGGATCGGCCAGCAGCTTGCCCTCGGCATCGGCGAGCCCGCCGGTGAGGCGCGCGTTGATCGGCGATGTGCGGTCCACGCGGATGGTCATGCTTTTGGGCTCCCGCCGGGTGAGCAGGTAGATTTTCCCCTCGGCACGGGTCAGTTCCAGGGGGACGCGCTGGCCCTTCGCCGTGCTCTCCACGGGCGCGGGTTTGCCGGTTAGCAGGTTGTGAACATACCAGCCTTTCTCGACCTGCAGTTCGCCGATCTTGGGCAACACATTCTGCTGCCGGAAGCGGCTCGATTTCTCATCCGGAAAGGTCACTGCCAGCGGCACCTCGGTTTGGTCGGTCACAAAGCAGATGATCGTGTCCTTCCCGGCCAGCGGCGAGATGAGCACATCCGTGTCCGGGGTGGTCACCGGCGGCTGGGGCGTCCTGGCGAACGCGGCTGTCAGGGCCTTTTCTTTCTTGAGGAAGATGTCCCAGACGTAGACGAACTCATATTCTCCGCCCGCCTGCGCCCCGCCCCAACTGCTCGAAAGATTCTGGCCGTCGTAGGCAAGTCCGAGGGATCGTCCGGGCAACTCCTTGCTGCACGAATCGTCCTTCAGGATGACGCCACCCCCCGCTTCGAAGGCGCGGAAGGCCTCCATGATTTCAGGCGGCAGGTCCGTCCCGATGCTGACCAGCAGCAGCACCTTGTACTTGGCGAGTTCGCCAGCCTCCACGTCGCGGGGTCCCACCATCATGGCCGGCCGGCGTATGCGGGCCAGATCGTGCAAGGCCGTGAACACCCCGTTTCTCGATTTGGAATAGTAAATGGCCACATCCGGCAGCGGATCGAAGGTTGTGAACCAGGACCCGAACCGTTCAAAAACGCGCGCAAGACCAATGATATCAGGGTCCGTGGTGTCACAAAACCCGGTAAAGGCAAACCCATCGACGCCCCGCCCGGCCGCTCCAAAAGCCGCTGGCACCATTTGAGCCCGACTGTTATGGGTCTGGATCGCCAGTTGGATCTTCTGCTTCTCCTGGTTGTCCATGGCCATGATCGCCGGGGCGCGGAAGCAGTCAAAGGGCGACATGAAGCGTTCGGAGAAGTCCACAGCGCTTCGGTGCGACTTCTCGTACCATTCCCAGTACTTAATGCCGCCGGCGAGGCTGGGTGATGAAACGTGGGCGTGATGGGTCAGCCCCGGCATGATCTCATTCAGATCGGCATACCATTCCGCGAACGTGTTCGGCAGTAGCATGCTCCACCCGTTCGGCTGCACCCCGTTCACGTACCTCATCTGATCCTCTGTAAGCCCCGGAATATCCGCCAGTTCCTTCGGCCACTTGTCCGAAAGCTTCTTGCCGATCGGCTTGAGGTGCGCATATTTCGCGACAACGTTCGGCCACATCTCCTGCGTGAGTTTCCACGCCGCCGCCTCCGACTGCGCGGCGGCCTCCGGCTGCCATGCATCCAGACGAGGACCGGAATCGCTCCACCAACCATTGCCGCTTGTCTGCCAATTCCATCCGTAATCGAAGCCGTCGACCCCAGGATAATCGGCATGTGTCTGCGCATAGAGCGCCATACGCCGCCGCACCCACGCCAGATTCTCGGGCAGCGTGTGCTTCGGGTTGCACGCCTCGTACGAATGCGCTTCGGGCCAAGTCGGCGCGTTGTGCGCCCCCATGGCGACCGCGCTCATGCCATGCCGCTCATTCATGCCCGGCCGCGCGAACATTTCACGCACCGGTCCGAACGGCGCATGAGCGTACGCGCCGAACACCCCGTCGAGCGCCCCGTCCCCGTCCGCCAGGAACGGCCCCATGCCCGGCCCGCCCGGCGGCACCTCCACGTAGGAATTGATCGGCGAGCCCGGAAAGGGTTTCGCGGCTATCGTATGTATGCCAAAGGAGTAGATATCGAAATCGCTCAGCCGCTCGCGCTGGCAGATCCGGAACCGGAACGGATACCCGGCCACACCGTCCGCCTCGACGGAGGCCGTGTACTCGCCCGCCGCCAGCGCGGCCGTGTCCACCGCCAGGCGCCCGCTGATATCTGTCGAGCCGTCGCCGCCCACCGAAACGGCGATCCGGGCCACGGTGGCATCGAGCCCCACACCGCGCAGTCGCACCGGCCATTCCGCAGCAGTCGATCCTGCCTTGCGACGGGCGACCCAGAGCAGATCCAGCCTGTCCCCGCGCCGGAGCAACGCGCGGTTGTTGACGGTAAACAGCGAGACGGCGGCGACCGGCGTGTCGCCAATCAACGCCACGCCCAGCGTCTGCCCCTGCAACGGACTGCCGTCGGTCGCCGCAACCCGCAACCGCCAGAGGCCGGGCTTGGCGGGCAGTGTGCCCGTAAACACGCCTGCCGCGGACGTGAGTTCCATTTTACCGCCCGTCACGCCGTCCGCAACGGCCACAACGTCTATCTTCAGCGCCTCCGGAATTGCCGCCTTGCCCGCCGCCGATGTGATGCGGCACGACCACTCGGCTCCCGGCGTGGCCTCCAGCGGCACCGTCTCCACCGCCCAGCACGTGCCGTCGGCCACGTTGCAGACGAGGTGCCTGTGCGGCCAGCGCGTGTCGGATGCTGGAAGGCGGGCCGTCAATCCGCCAATCTGCACAACCGGATTTCCGGTCGCCGGGACCATCACCATCCCGGACCCGCTGCCGGCGTCCCGCGCCGCCGTGCTCCCCTTGCCCGTTTCCGATTTCGCGCCGCCACCGGGTATCCTCAGCCCCTCGTTGACGATCACCGACTCGGATCCGCACACGATCTTCACTTCACCGGCTGATCCAAACCAACTCACCCCGAGCGGGTTCATGACGGCAGCGACAACAGGCTTCCCGACCGGCATATCGACAAAGACCGTACGGTCATCGTCGCAACGGGCCTTCGCGTCCGGCGCCAGCTTGACTTTTCCCTCGCCGCTCACTTCGAACGTCACCCCATTGACGTTATAGGCGCCCCCCTCGGAAGAGGCCGGCAGGTAAACCGTGACGCGCCGGAACCCGGAACCCATGGCGGTTCCCGGTGCCAGCATGTTCTGCTTGTCATACTCGGAAAACAGGCTATCCAATCCGCCAAGCAAAGCCGTGGCGCCGAGCGAAAGCTGTATCGGCCCGGAAACAGATCGCTTTCGTTCCAGCAGCTTCACCGTAACCGGGTAACAGATCATTTCGATGTGAGACGCCTTGGGGGCAATGCGCAACCGGGGGTCGTCGGTCGTCAGCGTCCCGTCGTCGGCCACCGTGAATTCCATTCCGAACGGATGAAGCACGTGCTTCCCTGCGGCTAGCCGGATCGTCTCCGCGGCGCGACGATCAAGCCGGAAGTTCAGCATGGCCTCCGCATCTACGGAATCGTCCGGAAGCCCGAAGACCTCATTCAGGATGGCGGCCGACAGGGCCGAATCGGGGTTGCCCTCCCCCGCCTGCTTGAGCAGTTTCTGTTGCACCGAGGCGTACTGGAAAACATAACCGTCGTCTACGCGGAGGGTGAACGGCCACGTCGTGATATCCCATCCGCCGAACGGCGACTTCCACAAGGCCTGCTTCTCCTCGATCGAAACGGCGTTCTCCCTGGGTCCGGAAACCAGCGTCACGGTCACGTCGGCGCCTTTCACCGTCACCGCTGCCACGATACTCAACACAGCCATCACTCTCATCAATCGACGCATCATGTTTGGATCCTCCTCATGCCCTGTCGTCAACAAACCCATTGGTCAGAAGATATAGCCTGCTCCGCCCAAACGCAAGCCATCATTTCTCACGATGGCCGATGCAGTGGTAATACATTGCACTTGTCAGATGCCGACAGCCTGTTTATGATTCATAGACGATCAGTGATCGGTGTTCAGGTGTCCGTTGGATGCCAATGCCAGTTGCATGACCAAGGGCATCACCATTGGGTGCGAAGCCCACTGATCACGGATTACGGATCACGTAAAGCGAATGGGTAAGCTGAACTGACGGATTGCGGATGAATGTACTGATCCCCTTGGCCGAGGGCTTTGAAGAGAGTGAAGCCGTGGTTGTGATTGACGTCCTGCGTCGCGCGGGCCTGACGGTCACCTCCGTCGCGATGCGCGACGATCTGCAGGTCACCGCTTCGCGCGGGGTGGTCCTGGTGGCCGATGCCCTCTGGGCGGCGGTTGATCCTGACGCGTTTGACGCGCTGGTGCTCCCCGGCGGGGGGCCGGGTACGGAACGGCTGAAGGCCGACACACGCATCCTCGACGCCGTGCGCGCCTTCAATGCGCAGGGCAAGACGGTTGCAGCCATCTGCGCCGCGCCGATCGTGCTGGCGGCGGCCGGAATCCTCGACGGCCGCGCTGCCACGTGTTATCCCGGCTGCGAGAAGGCGCTTGCGGGGGCCCGCTACACGGCCCGGGGGGCGGTCGTCCACGACGACAACGTCATCACCAGCCAGGGCCCCGGCACCAGTTTTGCCTTTGCGCTGGCGCTGGTCGCGCGTCTGGCCGGAAAAGAGGTTGCCGCGAAGGTCGCAAAGGGACTGCTGGTGCAGGCGTAAGACAATTGATTCTAAAAAGGGCAGAAGACTGTGAGGCTGTAAGGATGCACGGTAATCTGACACCATTGGGTGAACCCGATTCTTGCGAACTCCTTGAACTCATCCCTTTCCATTCCAAATACTTCCTTCGTGATCTTCGTGTCCTTCGTGGTAAAAAATTGCCAACGTTATTTTCGGTGGAGGGCACTAGAAGCCAAAGTCCTCGCTGACATCGGATAGTCCGAACCGGTTTTCCATCCCGATCAGCGTGAGCATCAACCCGATCTTGAAGTTGGCGCCGCTGGTCACGCCATTGACGTCGGTCCATTCCGGCTCGTAGCCCGTGCGGAGTTGGAACGCCATACAGTCGAGGCTGTACTGGACGTAGCCCGCGATTTCCTGCAGCCGCGACTGCTCGATCTCGTAGCGCACATCCGCTCCGACCGACCACACGGTATTGAAGGTGTGTTTGACGCCTCCGTAAAGTACGTGCGCGACCGGCTCTCTGACCCACCACGCGCCAAACGGGCTGAGTGTCAGATTCTTGCGGTAGAACTGTCCGCCGCTCACCTCCCAGTTGTGCGTCCGCCAGAAAAACGCGTTATCCGCCAGCCGGAGCTCGTTGTCCTCGGGATCAAACTCGACGGTCGAACGGAAGCGGAGATTCGGCTGTGGCGTCACCTCCAGCATCCCGCCGATGATCCGCACGCCCTGCGGCTCGCGATAATCGCCGAAGGAATAGGCGGAGTAGAGGTCGGACTCGACGACCGTCCGATGCTGCCCGGCGGCCCCGCCCACCTGCAGCGTGTTGCGCACGCCGAAACGGACGCCGTGCCATTGACGGGGCAGCGGGAGGCCGTCAAAACCGAACCCATCCCGCCATTCGAGCGCGGCGTCATACCGATCAAACACATACGGTTCGCCATCCTCCAGGTCGTGCGGACGGGGCATCCAACTGTAGTCCAGATAGGGCTCGATCACATGCCGGTAATCGCCAAAAGTGCCGTATCCTTTGAGCGAGGCTTCGGCGCCCAGTTCGAACAGGTTCCTGACTTTCCCTGAATCCTCAACCCGCGCCTGCCGGTAGAACGTGCCGCGGTAGCCGGCCCGCGGCACGACCCGGACCAGATCCGCCACCCAGAACGGCACGGAGAGGCGGTGGGCGGTGTCGACGCGGGCGGTCGCGTACTCGGGCGGCCTCGGCCCCACGATCGGATCACGGGGTGCGGTCTGCTTGCGGAGATATCCGGCGCGGCTCTGCGATTCATAATAGAGACCGGGAATCAGCGGTTGCGGCATGATGTTCAGCCACGCCTCCGGCAGGCGCTGCACACCGTCGTAGAATTCATCCAGCGGTCCTGAGATCGTCACGCCTCCCGCGCCAGCCGCTTCACGATGCGTATAGGACAGGACGTTGTCCGGCTGGACGGAACGCCGGTACTCCGGATTGAAGAACGCCTCCCGCAATTCGGGATCGCTCACGATCTGACCTTTCACGAAGATGCGGTCTTTCGGCGTCAAGTCGGCCTCGTGCTCGAGCGCGATCCGGCTGCGGTCGCTCTTGGCGTCGACCCCGGGGAACAGGCGCAACTCATCGGGGTCCCGATCATCGGCATAATAGAGTTCGATCCGGCCTTTGCCGGTGGCGCCCAAGTCCCATGCAAAGTCATGCCCGAGGCCGATCCCGCGCGCGCTGCGGTAGTCTACCCGCAACTGCCCGGTCACATGCACACCCTCCGGGGCGCGAAAATAGGGATAGACGTAGCGGCCCAGGGCGAATACACCCCAGTCCGACGTGTAACCCGGCAGGAGGCGCACGCCATAGTGCGTGTCGAGGGCGCGGTACCAGTACGGGACGTAGGCTACCGGCACGCCCATGAACCAGACTGCTCCATGCCGGGCGGACAGATAACGACCGGGCTGATAGTTGACCGCGCCGGTCGACAGATGCCAGTGCCAGAAATCCGGGGCGTTCGTACAGGTGGTCATCGCCACGTCGCGGAACACGATTTTTCCGTCGGGTTGCCGTTCACTGCTGGCGGCCTTCACAGTGAAGCGTCCGGCCTTGACCTGGCTCGTATCGACGAGCCCAGCCCCGGTCCGGTGGTTGAAGACCATCCGCTCCCCCGTCCACTCCCCGAGGCCGGGCCGCGACAGCCGCACATCGCCGACGGCTTGCACGTCCCCTGTGCGCTGGTTGAGGATGATCTGATCGGCATGGACGACCATCGTCGAATTGCTGATCGTCACATCACCCGTGCCGGTCCAGACGCCAGTCTGGTTGTCCATATCGTGTTTCAGAGCCGTGACGGTGATCGGTTCATCCGGATCGACAAACCCCAACTTCTCGGCGGCATCCTGAATCCGCGTCTGCGCCCCGACGTGACCCGCTGTGGCCAGTGCAAGCAGAATCGTCCCCACAATCGTGATTTTCATAGGCACCCCTGAACGTCAGGCGTTCGTTTGGCGTTAGTTGGACTTCGAGTCACCGATAGAATACACGACTTTCCCCGTGTTTGTCTCTAAAATCTGAAATGATTCTGGATGACGGTACGGTTCCGATCGGAAGGTCACCTTGCCGGGGTAGTTGCTTTGGAGCTGCACCAGCATCGCTTCGTCGGTCGAGCGGAGGCGGTCCAAAACGAGCGGGGCGATCAACACCTGCAAATCGCAAGCGTTCCCATCCTTGCGATTTTTGCGCATCACGGCGGCAATCTGCCGTTGGATGTCGACACTGAGCGAAAGCGGCGACTTGATCACGCCGTGCCCCCGGCAGTAAGGGCAGTCGATGTACGTCTGCGAGAGGAGGCTCTCTTCCTGGCGCTGACGGGTCATTTCCATCAGCCCGAGTTCGGAGATCGGCAGGACGTTGGTGCGGGCTCGATCGCGTTTCAGCGCGGCCTTCATCGTCTTGAAGACCGCAGCCTGATGCTTGCGCGGCTTCATATCGATCAGGTCGACCACCACCAAACCGCCGATGTTACGCAAACGGAGCTGCCGGGCTACTTCTTCCACGGCCTCCATATTGACATCAAGAATCGCCTCCTCCTGGGACCCCCTGCCGCGGTGGCGGCCGGTGTTGACATCGATCGCGATCATCGCCTCGGTCTCGTCGATCACCAGATGCCCGCCCGATTTGAGCGCGACTTTGCGTCGAAAGGCATCATCAAGCTGCCGTGCCACGCCGTAATGCTCAAAGATGGGCAACTGCCCCTCGTAATGGGCGATCATTCCCTTGGCCCGGCGCGAGATGCGGGCGGCCATTACGCGGATGCGCTCATAGTCATCGGCATCGTCGATCACCACCCGGTCAATCTCTTCGGTGAGCCAGTCGCGGACGATTCGTTCGATCAGGTCGGGTTCCTGATAGACGCAGCACGGTCCGGGCTTCTCCTTGATATTCTTCTGCAGGTCCTCCCAGACGGCCAGCAGACCGCGCAGGTCCCGGACGAAGGCCCGCTTGCTGGTGCCCGCTCCGGCGGTTCGCACGATCAGTCCGGTCTCGGCGGGGAGCGGCAACCGGTCCAGTATCCGCTTCAGCCTCTGGCGCTCCTTGCTGTCGCCGATCTTACGCGACACGCCCCGCAGTTTGCAGCCGGGCATCATCACCAGATACCGTCCCGGAATGCTCAGGTTGGCCGACACCCGCGGCCCCTTGGTGCCGATCGGCCCTTTGGTCACCTGGACGATCACCTCGGATCCCTGCGGGAAGCGTTTGGCGATCTCGTCACTCGAAATGCGCCGTTTGCGCGAGCGGTTGGAATCGTCGTCGTCATCCAGGAGCCCTTCGTCATCCGGGATCATATCCCAATAGTGCAGAAACGCGTTCTTCTTGAGGCCGATATCGACAAACGCGGCCTGAAGCTCATTCTCCAGATTCTGGATTCGTCCCTTGTAAATACTGCCGACGAGCCGATCCTCCATCGGATGCTCGACCTGAAACTCCTCGATGTGGCCGTTCTCCACCACCGCCACCCGCGTCTCCAACTTTTCAGCGTTAACGATAATCTCGCGTTTCGGCTCCTTGCGCCGAAACCAACTGAACACGATATCCAAGCCTCCCATGTGCCTCTCTTCCCGCCACTAAAATCGTGGCGCTGTTTCACGACCGTGGACAGCCACACTCTGGACCAGTCCGTAAGCGGTCATCATTGTTAATAAAAAGGTTCTGCCGGAGCTGATGAACGGCAGCGGCAGACCGGTCACGGGCAAGAGCCCGACGGTCATGCCGATATTCACAAACTGGTGACAGAACGTCACCGTCGCAACTCCGACGCAAAGCAAACGCCCCGCGCCGTCCTGACATCCGTACGCCACCGCCAACGTCGGGAAGAGAATCCCGGCCGCCAGCAGCAGCACGATCATGGAGCCTACAAACCCCGTCTCCTCGGCAAGCACCGAAAAGATGAAGTCGTTGCTCGCGACGGAAGCGGGCAGATAGCCCAGCAGGTTTTGATCTCCCTTCAGATAGCCCTTTCCCCAGAAGCCGCCCGAACCGACGGCGATTTCAGATTGCCTTTTGTTCCAACCGCGCCCGAACAGGTCGCGATCCGGATACAAAAACACCACCAGCCGGTCACGCTGATAGGCGCTCAACGGCACGATCTTCCGGATCCGCTCGCGTGTCGGCGGCGAAACACCTTCGCGTTCCGAAGCCAGGAGCAGTCCCAAGAGCAAAATCACGGTGAACACCGCGACACCGACCGTGGCGCAAACCACACGCGGTGAAACCCGCGCCACGAAGAGCATCGCAAAAACGGTCGGCAGGAAAACCAGGGCGGTCCCCAGATCGGGCTGCAACAGGATCAGCGCCATCGGGGCCGCCGTCAACGCCAGCACCGTCACATACATTCCCGTGCCCTTCGACGCCTCGCGGCGTCCGAGCAATTCGGCCACGACCAGAATGAGGGCGAGCTTGGCCAGTTCCGAGGGTTGAATCCCCGCAAACCAGCGCCGCGCCCCCATGGTCTTGTCACCCATCAACAGCGTCAGCGCCAACAGGCACAACGCCCCCGCATAAAACAGCCAGCTCGCCCGCAGCAGCACCTGGTAGTTCACGTAGGCCAGTCCAATGCAGATCAGCAACCCGACCGCGCCCATCTGCGCGTGGAGCAGGTAGAGGCGCCGCAAGGCGTCGGCCTCCCGGATCGAGCTCGCGCTGTATACAAATGCAACCCCCACCAGGAGCGCGCCGATGATCGACACCAGCAGCGTCACGTTCAAACGCAACGCCCAGGCAAATGGAGCCGTTGTGCTGGAGTTCATACCCGCCCCCCGGTTGTCGCCCCGGTTGTCGGGGGCATGCGTGAGCGGTGATCGGTGGCCGTCACGGGGATTTCCATTCGCCCCGCTCGGTGCTGGGTGGTGTCGCGTCTCGCTTCCCCGCCCGCTTCGGGGAGCTTCTCCTCGGCTTCGCCGAAGATGGCGGACAGCACCCGGCGCACGACCGGGCCAGCCGCCGTGCCGCCCGCATCTGCTGCGTCTTCAATCACAACGGCCAGCGCCACCATCGGGTTCTCGGTCGGCGCATAGGCGATCATCCAGGCGTATTTCTTCAGCCGCACACCGGTCCCGTACTCGGCCGTCCCGGTTTTTGCGGCCACGGCCACCGCGCTGCCGCGCGCCTGGCGCGCGGTGCCGTGGGTCACCGCATCCTCCATGCCTTGCCGCACGATGGCAATCTGCTCCGGCTGCCACAGGACGGTCCGCACCACGCTACCGCCCTGTGCCTCGGATTGCACAATGCGCGGACGCAACACCCGTCCGCCGTTGGCGATCGCCGCCGTGGCCACGGCCATCTGCAGCGGGGACACGAGTAGGTCTCCCTGGCCGATGCTCATCAGGCAGGTGTCGCCCAACCGCCACCTGTCGCCGTAAACCGCCCGCTTGCGCGCTTCGTCCGGCACCAGCCCCGCGTCCTCGCCCGGCAGATCAATCCCGGTGACGGCGCCCAAACCCAACGCCTGCGCCATCCGCCGGATCGGTTCGGCGCCGATGTGCGCGGCCGTCTGGCAGAAATAGCCGTTGCATGAGACCTGCAACGCCTGTCGCAAGTCCACCTCGCCGTGATGCGCATTGTGGGAGCAGCGGATCGACCGCGGATTTAAATCATAGACGCCGTTACACAGGTACGTGTCGGCGGATGAGAAAAGGCCTTCACCCATCGCCGCGAGCGCGACAATCACCTTGAAGGTGCTCCCGGGCGGATAGCGACCCTGAACCGCGCGGTTGAACAGGATGTCGCCCGGATCGCGCTGGATCGCGGCCCAGCGCGCCCGGGTCGGCGCGGGAGTCATCTCGTTGGGGTCGAACGTCGGCGCGCTCGCCAACGCCAGCACGTCGCCGTTACGCACGTCCAGCACGACCCCCGCCCCGACCTGGCCCGCGAGCGCACGCTCGAGTTCGCGCTGCACGGCGCTGTCGAGCGTCAGATTCATATCCCGGCCCGGCTTGGGATCCGTTCCCTCCAGTTCCAGCCGCCGGTAGCCCGACACGTCCACCCGGATCAACCGGCATCCCGGAACCCCTTCCAGCACGGTGTTATACTGCGCCTCGATCCCCGAACGCCCGTACATCCCGAGCAGCACAAAATGGTAACGCTCGTCGTTCGCAGGCTCGGGCATCTCCCGACCGGCGTAACCGAGCACATGTGCCGCCAGCGAGCCCTGCGGATACACCCGTTCCGGCCGGACATGCACATCCAGACCCGGCGCAGCCGAAACCCGCTCCTCAAACCGGGCCAGTGTCTGCTCGTCCACGTGCTGCCAGACGGGCAGCGGCAGCGGCAGGCGCTTGCGCACGTGAACCGTGATCGCCTCGCGCGTCAGCGTGCGCGGTTGCCCGATGATGCCCGCCACTTCGTCAATCCGCGCCTCGACCGCGTCAATCGTGTTCTCCCAGCCGCCGGGACGGCGCAGTTCCTCGATGAACACGGCCAGACACGGGTTCGGCCGGTTGTCGGCAAGGCACACGCCACGACGATCGTAGATCTTGCCGCGCGGGCTGGGAAGCAACACCCGCCGGATGCTCTGGCGGTTCTGATGCCCGGCAAAAGCCGAGGCCCGCGTGACCTGCACATCGTGCAGACGCCACCCGAGGATCCCGATCCCCCCGGCAAACACGATTCCCAGCAACGGGATCCGCCAGCCGTCAAACGTTTGCGTTGTGCCACGGAACTCCATCACCCTGTTCCGCTCCTTTCACGTTTCCGGCCAGGCCGTCAAGCCACCCGCACACAGCAAAAACAACCCATCCCACGATCGCTCCCACGGCGGCCGCAGGGGCTAGTCCCTGAATACAGTCATCCCCGCGGATGCCGCCCACGGCCACGGCGTACCACACCGTCTGCGCCGGCGCCGCGACCGCCATGATCGCCATCCCCCGCCAGAAGGTTTCCCCCGAAAAGGAGCGCCGCACATAGCGAATCAGACCGCAGAGGACCAGCAACCAGACCGTCGTCACGGGGAACGGAAAGCCGCTGCAGACGTCGGTGAGCGCGCCGATCCAGAGCGCCGCGGTCATCGCCAACGACATCTCGCGCGACAGGGCGTAATAAGCGGCGACGGCCGTGAGCAGCGGCGGCTTCATCGCCAACCAGCTTGCGGTCGGCAGCACCGTCTGGACGGCGCCGGCCGCCACGGTCAACGACAGCAGAACGGGGAGGTCCAGCCTCATAGGACTCCCCTTTCAGCGACGAGAACCATCACCTCGTCAAGCAAACCGACGTCTGCCGCCGGCATCACTGCCGCCTCGCGGTAGAGACCGTCGGCCGTGACGCGCGTTTCCAGAAGATAGCCGACCGTCAGCCCGCGCGGAAAACCGCCTCCCAGTCCCGACGTGACCACCCGTGTCTGCGGCGCCGGCTCGAAATCACGCCGCAGGTACCGCAGTCTCAGCGGATCGGCCACATAGACCATCTCCAGTATCGGGTTCCCGGGCGAACGCCCACCCGCACCGCACAATACCCCGCGCACGCCCCCCAGCTCCGGACGCCCCGTCTCCAACTCGCAGGCCACCCGGAAATTGGCGTCGGTGATCAGCAACACGTCGGCCGTGCGGGCCGAAACCGCCGTCACGCGACCGACCAGCCCCGCCGCGACAACCACCGGGTCGCCTGGCGCGATCCCGTGATCAGCCCCCTTGCCGACCACCAGGAAACCCCACCAGCCGACCGCGCCGCCGCGTTCCAGGACTGGACATGCCACCGCCCTGATTCCCGGCTGCGGCTGCAGCGACAGCATCTCCCGCAGCCGGCTGTTTTCCTGCGCCACACGCTCCAATTCACCTTCAACCAGACGGAGCCGGCCCACCTCGCGCTGCAATTCCGAGACACGCGCCGAAAGGTCGATACGGGAAAACACGACGGCCACGCGCGTGATCACCTGGCGGCGGAATAGAACAACAAACCGCTGATACGGGGAAAGCGACTCCCGCGCGGCAGGGCGCAAAACAGCATGCACTCCCCCCGCCAGTAAACAAGCCAGGGAAAGCGCAAACACAAGCCACACTTTTTTAGGCTTCACCAATCCGCCCCGTTAGCTCCTCTGAATCGGGGGGGAAGTCGGCCCGCACTCAAGATACTCGATACCCACGTCCTCGTCACGCGTGACGCATCACGCTACGCGCCAGCAGCGACAGTTCGCCCAACACCACGCCCGTGCCCTCGGCCACCGCGCTCAGCGGATCGTCGGCCAATGTCACCGGCAGCGCCGTCTGCTCCGCGATCAGCTTGTCCAGGCCGCGCAGCAGCGAGCCGCCGCCAGCCAGTACAATGCCACGGTCGACCAAGTCGGCCGACAGTTCGGGAGGCGCATTCTCCAATGCGTTGCGGATGACGTCGACAATCGCCGAAATCGGTTCCTGCAGCGCCTCCCGGATCTCCTCCGACGTGACATGAAGTGTTTTTGGCAGCCCAGCCACCAAATCACGGCCTTTGACGTCCATCCGCTTTTCTTCCTGCAGCGGATACGCCGAACCAATGGTAATCTTGATCTCTTCTGCGGTTCGTTCCCCGATCATCAGATTATAAACCCTGCGCATGTACTGCACGATGTATTCGTCCATGACGTCGCCGCCAACCCGAATACTTCGTGAACACACAATACCCGCCAATGAGATAAGCGCGACCTCGCACGTGCCGCCGCCGATATCGACGATCATGTTGCCAGCCGGTTCCTGCACCGGCAGCCCCACCCCGATCGCAGCCGCCATCGGCTCCTCGATCAGGAACACTTCCCGCGCGCCCGCATGCTTTGCCGACTCCTGGACCGCGCGTTTCTCTACCTCGGTGATATTGCTGGGAACCGCAATGATAACGCGGGGCTTCACCAACTTGTGGGGATGCACCTTGCGGATGAAGTAACGGATCATCGCCTCTGTAATGTCGAAGTCGGCGATCACCCCGGACTTCATCGGGCGAATCGCCTCAATGTTTCCCGGCGTGCGACCCAGCATGCGCTTGGCTTCCTCACCCACAGCCAAAATGCGCTTCGTCCCCTTCTGGATGGCCACCACGGAAGGCTCCCGGAGAACAATTCCGCGATCTTTGACATACACAAGCGTATTGGCCGTTCCGAGGTCAATACCGATGTCGTTCGAAAAAAGGTTCAATAACTTGTTCAGCATGCGCATCTTTCCTGCGGGTTTATCAGAAACCTCGCCTGTGCAGTAGTGCACAGTGTCAGGTAGTGTGGGGGAAAGACGAACGCGGGTCAAGCCCAAAAACAGCAATTTTCAAATGGACCGATTCGGAGGGTGCAGCCGGCGCGGAAACCGCCCCTCCCTGATCACCCCCACACACTCCCACACTCGCCTCCACGCTTTTCCTTTGGCATTCGCCCGTATCTGTCGGCGCGGCGGGACGCCCAATGGCGCTAAGTTAAGGGACTTTTGGGATTCATAATCTTAATCTTAATCATAATCTTAATCATTCATAGAGAATGGATTACGATTAAGATCACGATTACGATTAAGACGGGAAATCAGCCTTAACTTAGCACCATTCGGCGGGACGCCGCTGCCCTACCGGCGCTGCGCGCATTCACCCACACACCCTCTCCAATCTCTCTCCCCGTGTCTCCGTGCCTCTGTGTTAAAATTTCAGCTTTTCAGCTTTCAGTTTTCAGCTTTCAGTTTTCAGCTTTCAGTTTTCAGCTTTTCTCCACTCCCACACGTCCCCTCACCGAACCCATCCGAGCCGGTCGGCTTCCCGAAGCAGGCTGCGGGCCACCGGCAGCGCGGCTTCGGCGCCGAAGCCCCCCCGCTCGATGATCACGGTCACGACCAGCCGCGCCTCAACTTCGGGCGCGAAGCAGGTAAACCACGCATGGTCGTCCCCGCCGTCCGCTTCGGCTGTCCCCGTCTTGCCGCACACCGCCAACCCCGGGATGTCCGCACCGCGGCCGGTCCCCGACACGACGGCTTCACGCATCAGCGCAGCCACCGTTTCCGCGGCTGCCGGCGTGGTGATCCGATTCATCATCCGGGGTTCTTCCCGGGCGTCAAGCCGGGGCTGCCACAGCACCCCGCGTGCCGCGATCGCGCCGGTGAACATCGCCACATGCAACGGCGTCACCAGCAACGGCCCCTGCCCGATTGCCAATTGCGCGACCGCCGCGCGTTCCCCCCCCAATACCCGCGGCAGATTGCCTTCGAGCGATCGGATGCCGCCATCCACCCCGGCGAAAACCGTCACCCGCTCGTTGAGGTGTGCGGACTCGGCGACAATGTTGAACCGCTCGGGACCGCACGCGAGTCCCAACTGGGCAAAATAGACATTGGAGGAGTGGACGAACCCATCGCGCAGTCCGATCCGGCCGTACCCCGGCCAGCGCTTCCCCTGCCGCTCGTAAGCGCCATGGGCGCTGTCGCGAATCGGAGGGACGTTGGGCGCCGCGGCAAAACCAGCCCCCGGACAATCAAAAATAGGCGCGGTGTTCTGCGCCGCCGCCATGGCCGCAACCAGAATCTTGAAGGTCGAACCGGGGGGGTAGCGCCCGTGCAGCGCCCGGTTGAGCATCGGCGCGGCCTTGGGATCTCCCGCCGCCGGGACGGGGTCGCCGGGGTCGAATGCGGGCGAACTGGCCAGGACCAGAATCGCGCCGGTCTGCGGCTGCAATACCACCACCGCTCCACGCCGCCCGGCCAGGAGCTTGAAGGCCAGCTTCTGCAGCCGCGCATCGAGGGTCAGCACGAGATAAAGCCCCTCAGCCTGTTGGCGGTCGAGCAGGTTGCGGCCGAATTGCGCCCGCTCCCGCCGGGTGGTGATCCCGTAACCCGCGAGCAACGGATCGGCCGCGTGCTCCAACCCCGTGATCCCGTAGCGCGGATGGTAGTACCCGATCACGTGGGCGGCAGCCGGCCCCAACGGATACGTTCTCCCCCATGGCTTGCCGGCAACCGCCGCAGCCAGCTTGATGCCGTTGCAGTCGTAGATCGTTCCGCGCTTCACCTGTCTTCCGGCCGCATCCGGCCGTTGATCGTAACGCCGCATAAAGCCGATGAATGCCGGCGCGCGGAAACCCGCGAGCTGCCAGCTCGCCTGATACCCCAGCACACCCAGCAGCGCCGCCACCACCAGCAGTTTGAGCACGAAGAACGGACGCCAACTTCCGCCGGCCGGCCGCGGCGCCATCACGAAGGCGCCGCAGCAGACGGCGAGCAAGACGAACACCGACAGGCGCGTCAAGCGGACAATATCCGCACCGTGCCCGCCGTTCAGCAGCGCTGTGATCGCCTCAAGCATCTCAGGTTTGACGCCGATAGACAGTGGGCTCAATGACAAAACGCAACGACGCTCCCGCCGCGTAACGGCGCACATTATCCAGGCAGACGCGATGCATGGCATCGAGTCGCACGGGCGGTTCCCCGTCCGTCGGCCACGATCGGCTGACGTGGTGGGCCGTAAGTATGCAATTCTCCCAGCACCGGGCGGGATGCCCCGTCGGCAGCGTGTCCGGGTCGAGCACGTCCAGGCCCGCCCGCAATCGGCCGCTGGCCAATTCGGCGAACAGCGCCTCCTGATCAATGATCCCGCCACGGGCGGTGTTGATCACCACACCGTGGCGTGGCAAACGCCGCAGCAGATCAGCCGTAACCGTGTGCCGCGTCTCGGGGGTCAGCCCCGCGTGGATCACAACCGCCTCGGAGGCGCCGAAGAGTTCCTCCAGATTCGCCACCCGTTCACATCCCGCAGGCACGTCCGCCGCGTAGGGATCGAAAACCCGCAACACCGGCCGGAAAGGACGGATGAGCTCAATGAAGGCACGTCCGATCAGCCCGCACCCGTAGATCCCGACGTTCAGCCCGTCGATGGACCCCCCGGTGAATGTCCGGTCCAGATTCCATCCATCATGATGGATCGTTTGAATCTGCTGATGCAGATCCTTGAGCACCGCCAGCAACAGCGTCATGGCCCCCTCGGCTACGGACGACGCCGGCGCATCACCCCAGTTGGTGACCCGCACGTCCGAGTCGACAATTTCCGGCGACACCCACTGCTTCATTTCCCCCGTGATGTTACAGAGGTAACGCAACGCGCCCGGATCACGGGCAACGGCAGCCGGCACCGGCGAAGTGCCCCATCCCAGCAGCAGGACCTCGGTGCCTTGAATCAGGGCCAGCCGCTCCGCTTCGTCACGCGCGCCGCCATTCTCGATCAGGGTCAACTCGCCCACCTCGGCCAGAGCCTTCCGAAACACGCCGGTCCAAATCTCCGGATGCGGCGTGCCGTGCGCAATGTGCATGAGTTTCAACATAGGGTCTCCCTTCCTGCCTTCCACCAGGCGAATGCTCACGACAACGAACGAAGCCACAACAAACAAACGTGAACAGCGAGGATGATAGCAAATTCGTTGCGGCCGCGTCGCGTTCAAATTTCAATCGCCCCGTATTTTACAGTCTCCAATTTCACGGCGCCTGTGTTACACGGAGTCCACAAATGTTCGCCGTGCGCCCGTGCAGGGGGCGCATGGCAGTTCTGATGAGGTCGTTGATTCGTACTCATAATCGTAATCGTAATCATAATCGTAATCTTGCTTTGACCATGCATGTGATCGTACACTGTCACCAATGAATACGGATTAAGATTATGATTAAGATTAAGATTAAGATTAAGATTAAGGAGTAACACTCATCAGAACTGCCATGCGCCCCCCGTGCAGGGGCTGTGGCAGCGGCTGGAGGGGGAAACGGAGACACGTATGATGGAGATCAAACCGTTCGGCCACCGGGATATTCCGGCGGCGTTGAACCTGTGCGCACAAGTCAATTGGAACCATCTGGAAGCGGACTGGAATCGCTGTCTGGCCCTGAATCCGGACGCCTGCCTGGGGGGCTTTGAGGACGGCGCCCTGAAAGCTACCTGCACGCTGACGCCGTTCGGAACGATCGGCTGGGTGGGCACGTTTCTCGTGGACCAGAGCTTGCGCGGCAAGGGGCATGGAAAACGGCTCTTCGAGGCGATGCTGGAAACGGCCCGGAAGCAGGGAATCGCCTGTCTCGGACTCGATTCCTCGGACGCCGGCCGGCCGATCTATCTTCAGTACGGATTCCAGATGACCGGCGAGGGAATCGAACTCTGGACCTGGCCGACCAACGGCGACGCGGATCCGCATGAGGCCGCTCGGCCCCTGCAAGATTCGGATTGGGCCAGCCTGCTTGCCTTCGATCAGGCGCGCGTCCAGGTGCCACGCGCACAACAACTCCGGATGCTGGCCGGCGAGCCGGGGACGTCGGTACGGGTGATAATGACGAACGGCACGCTCTGCGGATTCGGGTTTTCGCGGCCGGGACGGTTGTCGGGCGCGATTGGCCCGGTCGTGGCCCGCGACACTCCGACCGCCTGCCGGATCGTCTCCGCGCTCCTCGCCGACCGGGCGCATCTCGACGGCGCAAAAGCCGTCGCACTGGCCATCCCCGACAACGACCCGTTCAAAGCGTGGCTGGCCGGTCTCGGCTTCCAGATGCGCCGGCGTAACATTCGCATGTTCCGCCCCGAAATCCGCTCCATTCTCTCAGGCCCCTCCGTCTTCGCTACCACCGGTTTGGGAATGGGATAATCCTAAAAACGGCAGTTGAACCTAAAAAACGGCAGTTTACACCACGAAGAACACGAAGAGCACGAAGGAAATCTTTGGAATAGAAAGGGATGAGTCCAAGGAGTTCGTCAGAATCGGGTTCACCAAATGGTGTCCGATCACCGTGCATCCTCATCACCTTTATCCCCTCATTCTTCTTATCTCTTCGTGATCTTCGTGTGCTTCGTGGTTCATCTCCGTCGGGTTGAGCCGTTGCGCACGTGAAAAAAAGCGGCGGCGCGCCGCGCCGCAGGCCAATGGAGAGGAGAAGGGTTCGGGGTTCAGATCGTTGTCATGATCGTTGTCGCGATCGTTGTCGAATGGATCGAGACAAGGATTATGACAACGATTGGAGAACGGTGGACGACTACGGCGACGATTACGGTTTACGCGGAGAGGCTCTCTAATCGTCTACCGTTATCGTCGCCCGTAATCGTCAACCAAAACGAAGCAAAAGGAGAGGCAGATGAGGCGGATTAGGACGTTGGGTGTTGGGCGTTGGTTGTTGGCGTTGGTGCCCCGCAACGCTGCGTCTGACGGCTTGCGTCCGGGGGGGGGTTGCAGGATTGTTTGCATGACCCTCTTTCGCTTGCGCTTCGGGGGGGTGAGAGACTATGCTTCATGTTGCTGGGATTGGCTGGGCCCATTCCTACACGGTTCCGCATGCGGCGGGCAGATCCGTAAAAAAAAGAAGCCGTGAACGGTTACAGCAGGAGCGAAAGGACAATGCAATGAAGGACGCATCCACCATGAGACTCGTGTTCGTGACTCTCGCCGCCGGGTGTGCCGCACAGGGCGAAGGGTCCCCGGCCACCCAGGCCCGCGACTTGACGCCTGTGACCCTGCAACCGGCGCCGTCGCACCAGCCCGTGGACATCGTCAAAGCCGGGCAGCCGGTGGCCAAGGTCTACGTCGCCGACGCCAAACCCAGTGCACACCTCCAGACGCTGATGAATGAACTTCTGACGGTGGTCAAACTGAGCACCGGGGCCGATCTGGCGCTGCTCAAGACCGAGCCGGCCGCCGACGTCCCGGCCATCATTATCGGCGACTGCCCCGAGTCCCGCGCAGCCGGCGTTGACGCCGCCAAACTACCGCTTGGAGGCTTCGAGGTCAAGACGGCCGCCAACCGGGTCTATCTCGTCGGCAGCACCATTCCGCTACCCTCGAACACGGGCCTGTCGGACCCCTACTCCAACGAAGGCACCGCCTACGCCGTGGCAGACTTCCTGGAGCGCTTTCTGGGCGTGCGCTGGTATTGGCCGACCGAGGCCGGCGGGCGCACCATCACCCAGACGACGGACTTGGTCATCGCGCCGGTCTGTTACCGCGATGCGCCAGTCTTCCAGATGCGCAACCACCACCCCGCCGACGGGTACGGCGGCACATGGAAGTCGCGCTGGTTCGACAAGCAACAACAGCCCCCGCGCCCGCCCGCGCTGAAGGATCTCGAGACCCTCAACTTGCGTCCGATGCTGCACTGCCTACGCGCCGGCAACACCTGGCCGTACCTCACCAAGGTCCACGAGCCTCAACAACTCTTGCGCAGGGGGGCCGAGTGGCGGAAGCAGAACGAAGCCATCTTCGCCATCCGCAAGGACGGCAAGCCCAGCGGCGTGCTTTGCTACAGTTCGCAAGCCGCTTTAGACTTCCTTATGAGCGGCTGCGAGAGCGTGTGGGAGAAGGGACTGGGCGCCTCCTGGGTGACGGAGATGTACCTGAGCATCTCCCCCGGCGATGAACCCATGAACTGCCAGTGCGTGGAGTGCCAGAAGCGGTGGGACCCCAACTCGCCATGGCACGGCCACATCAGCGGCCAGGCATCCAAGATCCTTGGCACCTTCGTGAAGAAGGCCTGCGAGGAGGTCAGGAAGCGCTGGCCGGACAAGAAAGTCGTCTTCCTGCCGTACTGGAACTATGCCCTCTGCCCGGAGGGGGTCGAGTTCCCCGACAACCTTCGCATCGAAATGTGCTCCACGTCCATGGCCGGCCTGCGCCAGCCCGAACTGCGCAAGCTGATTGACCAGGACATCCGCGCTTGGGCCAGACAGACCGGCGGGAAGATCAGCACGTGGGAGTACACCACCTGGGTGACCGGCTGGACGCATGCCCCATTGCAGTTCCCCCACGTGGCGCAGGAGTATTACCGCGGCAACCGAGATGTGCTGGCTGGCTCGTTCCTGAACGGCGAGAACATCTCGGAATGGTCCAGGAACGCCCCCACGCTCTACTGCATCATGAAGGTGCTGTGGAACCCGGATGTGAACATCGACGCGATCCTCGATGAGATGTGCATTCGACTCTACGGCAAGGGGGCCGGCAGCGCCCGCAAGCTCCTGACTCTGATGTGCGACCGCTGGGAGAAAGCCCCGTGGCGACAGCCCCTCAGCGCCGATGGGCACCTCTCGCCGGTTATCTTCACCGACACTTGGCCGCCGGAGGTCGTCTCCGAGATGGAGAAGCTGTGGCGTCAGGCGCGCGAGGAAATGAAGGACGATGCCCTTGCCCTCCAGCGCTTCGACTACTGGAACTGGACATTCGAGGCATTCCTCAATGAAGCTAAGGAGGAATGGGCCAAGGCCGGGCAAAAGAGCCCATAATGCTAATAAGAGCAGTTATCAGTGATCAGGTGTCAGGTGTCAGGTGGATGCCAATGACATGTGCATAACCACGGGCAGCACCATTTGGCGCGAAGCCCACTGATCACTGATGACTGATCACTGGTCACTCGTCCATAAGTTAAGCGATGCTTCCGATCATAATCCTAATCGTAATCCTAATCGTAATCCGTTCTCCACCAGTCGATTAAGATCAAGATTAGGATTACGATTAAGATGGCAATAGCCCCTTAACTTAGCGCCATTCAGACCCGTCCCTACTCGACATCCCTACTCGACCTAGCAACAGCATCGCCAGCGAGCTCGTCATCACGGTCACCGACGCCTCCGGCGCCCTCTTTGCCGAACCCTGAACCCTGAAAACTGAAACCTGCTCCCTGCTCCTTCCCCGTCCTCTTCGACCGGGGCCTGTTGGCGATGGCTGTTTGTTCAGAACCCGCTGATGCCTACCCCCGGTACGCCGGCGGCTTGGGATTGAGCCACTTCAGGATTTCCGGACGGATGGCGTAGGCGAACCAGAAGTTGCCGGGAGGCGTATGGTGCCCGAACACCTGAGCCCCGGCACGGGCCACAAAGAAGCGATTGAAGAAATCCTCGTTCGACCCCTTGAACAGCTTGCGCTCCTCGCGAAACTTCGGCAGGGTGTCGATGTAAAGGTACTTCTCCTGGTCCAGGAAATCCACAAACGGTTGATCGAACCGTTTTCCGGTCTTGAAGTAGCGTTCGATGGTCGGCACATCGTAACTCAGCATGATCATGAACTTGCGCTTGTTGGCCTTGCACCACTTACGGAACTTGTCCACGGTGTACATGGTGGAGCGAATGCCATAAGCGAGATGCAGCTTCTGGGCATCCGCCTGACGGGTCTTGGCATTGCGCAGGTTGACTTTGACGCCCAATGCCTCGGCCAGTTTCTCAGCCGCTTCGACCGGCGCCTCGCCGCCTTCGCGCAGACAGTACAACTGGGCGCCCGCGTCGTCCTTGAAAGCGTTGTAGTAGTTCTCCTGCCCCACGAGCTCGCGGAGATCCGTAGCCTTCGCGCACATGCCGGGCCGCTCGACCCACTTCCCCTTGTCCACGTCGAAACGAAGATGACACCACGGGAACCCGTGCACCGGGTAGCCATCCCGTTTCCCGCGCGGCAGGGCCCGGCACATCCACGCGACACGCACCCAGCGCGCGGCGTCTATGTTTCGCATGTAGTCGTCATCCCACACATTCAGGATGATGTTCTCCGCGGCCACCTCTTTGATGGCCTCCATGCGCATCGCGCGCCGGTAGGCCTGATACACACCGTATCCGCCAACGCCGAAGTTCCGGATCGGCTCGCGGAAATTGGCTGCCAGAAATTCCTGCCAGGTTTCGCCGTTGCTCACCTGCGCGCCCTGCGTGTAGCTGTCGCCATAGGTGTTGATCCGGCACGGCTGATCCGCGTAGTTGATCAGGGTGCGGTTGAAGAAACGACGATCATAGGTCCCCAGCGTGACCGTCCCCTCCATGCCGTCCTTCATGCAATGATCACTGTGGATATATCCTAGTTCGGGATCGAACGTGAGAATCGCCGGATTCTTCGGATCCATGTACCGTTCAATTTCAACCGAATGGTACGCACAGGTGTGCAGCAGGTGCTTCAAGTCTTTGAGGTCGCTCATGGGGATACTCCGTGTTAAGAATCGTGCGAAAGGTCCGGGCCCACACCCGCCACATTCGCCCTGAAAGCGGGATGTGAAAGGCGTGAGAATAATAAAGAGAGAGCCGAAGGGTCAAGCAGAATAGGTCACAGCTTCAACGCCCCGAAGGCATCGCCCAGGCTGCCGAGACCCTTCGCGGGGGGGTTGGACGAGGCCAGGAAGCTCGACACCTCGTCGTCCTCCCCCGCACCCGCCGTCCGCGCCTGCCATGCGGCCGGCGTGGTCAATGAAATGCGGCTTCCCTCGACCGACTTCACGATCAGCTTGACCGCGGAACCGGGAGCAAACATCCGCTCCAGTTTGCTCGCCGGCGCGCCGCCCTTGGCAATGCCGGTCTCGCTGATGTGGAGCAGACCGGTTTTCTCCTCGGAGATCCGGACGAACACGCCGAATTCCTTGATCCCCTCGACGATTCCCTCGACCTCGCTTCCCGGCGCCAGTTCACCCGGCTTGAGCGCCTGCACACGCTCGTCGACCGGTTTCAGGCCGATGCGCCGACGCTCGGGATCGATGGTTTCGACCTGGAGCAGCATCTCCTGCCCCTCGCTCACGACCTCGCGCGCTGAGAGGATGCGGCGGCCGTTTCCCAACTTGCTGATCGGCACCAACCCGTCGACCCCGGGGAGGATGGAGACAAAAGCGCCAAACCGTTCGATGTGCGTCACCTTCGCCGTCAACGTGCTGCCCACCGGATAGCGCGACACTGCGTCGTGCCACGGGTCGCTCTGGGTCGCGCGCAAGCTGAGCGAGATGCGGTTGCGCGCCAGGTCTATCTCGCGCACCTGCACCTCGACCGTGTCGCCCGCCTTGGCCACATCCTCCGGCTTCGTATCGCGCACCCAGGAGAGTTCCCGGAGCGGCACCAGACCGTCCACGCCGCCCAGATCGACGAAGATGCCGAATTCGGTCAGCCGCGAAACCACGCCTTTGCGCACATCCCCCTCGCGCAGACCCGCCAGCAGCGCGTCGCGCTGCACCTCGCGCTCTTTTTCGAGCAAGTCGCGGCGGCTGAGGACGACATTGCGCCCCTCTTCGCCATATTCGGTCACCAGAAAGGCGAATTTCTGGCCGACGTATACCGCATCCTCGGTTTTATGCAAGTCGATCTGCGAATAGGGGCAGAAGGCGCGGGCCGCGCCGACCGTCACCTCGTATCCGCCGTTGACCTCGCTTGCGACCAGACCCTCGACCGGCTGGCCATTTTCAAAGGCACGGGCGATCGATTGATGCGCGATCACCGTGCCCGAAAACCGAAGGGAACAGAGAAATGAACCGCCCTGCATCGCAGTGAACATGACGGTGAGACTGTCGCCCGGTTGAACCGTCGGTTCGCCCGCTTCGTTCAGCAGTTCCGCGATCGGGAGCAGACCCTCATTCTTGGCCTGAACGTCCAGCACCGCATAGGCGTCGTTCAGCGCCAGCACGCGCGCGCGCACCCGATCACCCGGATTGAAGCCCTTGTGGTAGGTCGCCGTCTGCCCGTCCAGCAACGCCTCAAAAGCGGCCATCGCCGCCGAATTGCCCGTCTGTTGTGCCATAAGTCCGATTCCTTGATGACCGGCCGAACGCGTCGCACACGCGGGCGCTTCCCGATCTGAAAGTGACATAGTGTAACCGAACGGCAGCGTTCCGGCAACGCTGGAACGCGACAGTATTATGAAAATTGAAGTGTCCGGCTGTCCATGGGTTGCGCTATAGTGGTTGCCGTCTGGTGCGACAATGCCGGTTGTCGCGCGGGTTTTTCGGAAGGGGTGGGCGGTGTCGGTGCGGGTTGACATTGTGATTGTGGCGCTGAACGCGCGGTACAGCCATTGCGCCCATGCCGCGCGTTCCCTGATGGCCAATCTCGGGGCACTGCGGGAGCGGGCCGAAATCATTGAGTCCGACACCGTCGTGCAGCCGTTCCAGCTTGCCGCCGCCGTGGCGGCCCGGCGTCCGCGAATCGTCGGATTTTCCGTCTACCTCTGGAATGCGGCGTGCGTGCGGGAGACGGCGCTGATCTTGCGGCGGGTTTCGCCCCACACGCAGATCGTCCTGGGCGGCCCCGAGATCGTCGCAGGCGATGACGCGCGCTGGATCGGGGTGGCTGACGCGCGGGTTACGGGCGAAGGTGAAACCGCCTTCCGCGACCTGTGCGCCGAGGCGCTGGCCGGCGGACCGATTTGCGAGGCCGACGGCTCCGCGCGCGGGGTCTGCGGCGCCGCGACGTCCCTGGCCGATCTGGAGCTCCCCTACGCGCTGTACACGGCCGACGATCTGGCGCGGCGCACCCTCTATGTCGAAAGTTCACGCGGCTGCCCGTTCGGATGCACGTACTGCACCTCCTGCCACACCCCCTTTCGTCGCTTCGATCCCGGGCGGCTGGCCGAAGCCTTCGACAGCCTGATCGCGCGCGGCGCGCGCGCCTTCCGCTTCCTGGACCGCAGCTTCAATGCCGATGAAGCCCACGCCTGCGCCATCCTGGAGCTGTTTCTCGCCCGCCATCCGGGACAGTTTCAACTGCATTTGGAGATGATGCCGAGGCGGTTTGGGGAACCGCTGCGCCGCGTTCTTGCCGCCTTTCCACCCGGCGCCCTCCATTTGGAAGTCGGCGTGCAGACGCTCAACCCCGCGGTCGCACGCGCCGTCGGACGCAACGGCGATGTCGCGACCGTGCTTGACGCGCTTGCATTCCTGATTCACGAGGCCCGGGCGACCGTCCACGCCGACCTTATTTTTGGGCTTCCGGGAGAGGACGAAGCGTCCTTCGCAGCGGGTTTCGACCGCCTGGTGCGCGACCTTGCTCCCCCCGAACTCCAGGTCAACCTGCTCAAGGGGCTTCCCGGGACGCCCCTCACGACGCCCGGCGCCGCACCCGGCCTGGTGTTCAACCCCAATCCGCCCTACGAATTGCTCCGCAGCGACGTGATCGATTTCGACATCATCACCCGCATGCAGGGCTTCGCGCGCTGCTGGGAGTTGATCCACAACCGCGGACGCTTTCCGGAGGCCGCCCGCGCGATCTGGGCGCGGGGCGATGGCTCGCCGTACGCCCGCTACATGGCGCTCTCCGAACGCATTCTCGCAACCGAAGGCCGGCTCTATGCGCTCGGCACACCCCGCATGGCAACCCACCTTGAAGCCTTCCTGCGCGACCTCTGACCCGCGCGGACGGTTCCCGGCCCGAAACCGTTCAAATCGCTAGGGCGCATGGCAGTTCTGATGAGGGTTACTCCTTACTCGTAATCGTAATCGTAATCTTAATCGTAATCTTAATCTTAATCTTAATCCCCCAACCATGGTCAAAGCAAGATTACGATTATGATTACGATTATGATTACGAATCAACGACCTCATCAGAACTGCCATGCGCCCAAATCGCTACACACTCATCTATTTGGTGGACATTTCTCATTGTTTCGATTATCGTAGAAAATTCTTTCTTTAAGCCAAAAAAGGGTGCGCAATGGACCAGTCATTTTTGTTAAAAGAGGGTTTTTTGTTGATGATGGTCGGAATGCTGATCGTCTACGCGTTCCTGATGGTCTTGGTCGGCGCGCTGTCGTTTTCAAAGTTCTTTCAGCGATTCTCTCATTTGCTGCCTGACGACGAGCCGACCGCCCCGCGCAGGCCGATGCCCGCGCCGCAGGCGGCCGACGATGCCGCCCGGATCGCAGTCGCCATCGCGGTCGCGAAGCGACGTTGATTTCCGTATTCCTCACGCCTTCCCCACCCCACTAGTCCACCAAAGGAGTTTGAACCGTGGCCCAGAAACAAGTCCGATTCATGTGCACCGCCTTTCGCGACGGGTTCCAATCCGTTTACGGCGCCCGCGTCCTGACCGAGGATTTCATGCCGGCCATTCACGCCGCGCGCGAAGCCGGCATTTCTTATTTTGAAGCCGGCGGTGGCGCGATGTTCCAGTCGCCCTTCTTCTATTGCAACGAAAATGCGTTCCACATGATGGATCGCTTCCGGGAAGTGGCCGGCCCCGACGCCAATCTTCAGACGCTCGCGCGGGGCGTGAACCTCGTCTGCCTGGATTCGGCATCCTCCGACGTGATCGCGCTGCATGCGAAACTCTTCAAGAAGCACGGCATCACCACGATTCGCAACTTCGACGCCCTGAACGACGTCAACAACCTCGTGTATTCGGGAACATGCATCCATGAGGCAGGGCTCAAGCACCAAGTCGTGGTCACGATGATGGCGCTTCCGCCCGGCTGCACCGGCGCGCATGATCCCGATTTCTATGAGATGACCCTGCGGGATATCCTGAAGGCGGAAATTCCGTTTGATTCGGTCTGCTTCAAGGACGCCTCTGGCACCTCGATTCCCGCCATCGTGTTTGAGACCATCAAACGGGCGCGCCGGCTCCTCCCCCAGGGGACGCAGCTCCAGTTTCATACGCACGAGACCGCCGGGTGCGGCGTCATTTCGTACAAAGCCGCGCTCGACGCCGGCGCCGACGTGATTGACCTTTCGCTCGCCCCCGTCTCCGGTGGCACCTGCCAACCCGATGTGATCGTCATGTGGCATGCCCTGCGCGGCACCGAATACGATCTGGGCGTGGACATTGACAAGGTGCGCGAGGCGGAGGTGGTCTTTCGCGATTGCATGAAGGACTACTTCCTCCCGCCCGAGGCGACTTCCGTCGAACCGCTGATTCCGTGGTCGCCCATGCCGGGCGGCGCGCTTACCGCAAACACCCAGATGCTGCGCGACAACAACCTCATGCATCGCTACGGCGAGATGATTGGCGCCATGTCCGAGGTGGTCCGGCGCGGCGGGTTCGGCACCTCCGTCACCCCGGTCTCCCAGTTCTATTTTCAACAGGCCTTCAACAACGTGATGCACGGCCCCTGGAAAAAAATCGCGCCGGGCTACGGCAAAATGGTTCTCGGCTATTTTGGCAAGACACCGGTTCCGCCGGATCCCGAGATCGTCGCAATCGCCGCCGAGCAACTCAAGCTCCAGCCCACCACCAAGACGGTGCTGGAGAACAACGACGCCGATCCCAAGAAATCGCTCGACTTCTTCCGGAAAATGCTCACCGACACAGGGCTGCCGCTGACCGATGAGAATGTCTTCATCGCCGCCGCCTGTCAGGAAAAAGGAATTCTTTTCCTCGAAGGCAAGGCGACGCTCGGCATCCGCAAGAAGGCGCCACCGAGTGCCGCCCCGGCGGCAGCCGCACCCCGGACCGACGACGTCTGCACCGTCACGGTTGGCGGGAAAGCCTACACCGTCGCATTTCAAGGCGACCAGGCGGTCGTCAATGGCCAGACCTATCCGTTTTCCGTCACGGCGGGGGCGCCCGAGCCCACCGCGTCTGCGGCGGCTCCCGCGTCGGCCTCCGTGCCGATCACCGCACCGGTACCCGGCATCATTTTGCGCATCACCGCGCATCCCGGTCAGACGGTCAAGGCGGGTGACGAGATCCTGATTATGGAGGCGATGAAAATGGAGATGCCGGTCAAGGCGCCGTCCGCCGGCATTGTGTCGTCCATCGAGGTCACGCAAGCCCAGAAAATCAACACCGGCGATATTCTGGCCCACATCTCCTGAGGTCCTCCTTGCCTGCCAGACCCGTCCACGTGACAGAATAACCCTAAAAAGTTCAGAAGACTGTGAGACTGTGAGGCTGTAAGGATTGGGAGGCAATCGGTTATGAAAACGGGAGCTGTTCACCATTGGGTGCGTGCGAATAAATCTGTAACCTGTTCATTTTCAAACTCATAGCCTTACTGCCTTTCAGCCTATAGCCTTCTTTAGGATAACTATGAAAAAAATGCTTTTTGCCTTTTTCGTCGCGGCCACGCTCGCGCTCCTGCCGGCCGCATACGCTGACCAGCCGACTCAGGAGGCGACTCCCGGCGGGGTTCAAACCGAACCGGCGAAACCCTCCCTGGGCAGTCGCTTGAAGACCATCTGGATGGAAACAGGCATTTACGGATTCGCTGCGACCGGGCCCCGCCCGGTGGCTGACCCGGTCGTGGTCGACAGCGTCACCTACCAGAAAGAGGTCACGGCGTCGCACAAACCGGGTGTCCTGCCTTACGGCATCAGTCAGGCCGTCATGATCGTTGTCTGCCTCGGCCTCATCTATCTGGCCCTGATCAAAGGGTTTGAGCCGCTGCTGCTGCTGCCGATCGGATTCGGCGGGTTACTGGCCAATATCCCCAACGCCGGCATCACCGCCGAACCGGTGATCAAACTGATCGTGGGTGCTGACGGGTCGTGTTTCCCCGTCATGCTCGAGCCGGGCGGTTTTCTCTATTACATTTTCGATATGGGGGTTAGCACGGGAGTGTTTCCGCTGCTGATCTTCATGGGGGTGGGCGCGATGACCGACTTCGGCCCGTTGATCGCCAACCCCAAGACGGCGCTTCTGGGCGGCGCGGCCCAGTTTGGCATCTTCTGCGCCCTCCTCGGCGCGCTGGTGCTGAACGACTATGTGCCGGGTCTCGCCTTCTCAATCAAAGATGCCGCTTCGATCGGCATCATCGGCGGCGCCGACGGCCCGACCGCAATCTGGCTGACGACCAAGCTCTCCCCCGATCTTCTGGGCGCGATCGCCGTAGCCGCCTATTCCTACATGGCCCTGGTGCCGATCATCCAGCCGCCCCTGATGCGCCTCTGCTCCAGCCCGGCCGAGCGCAGGATCAAAATGAAACAACTGCGGCCGGTCAAAAAGATTGAGAAGGTCGTCTTCCCGCTGATCGTGGTCCTGCTGTGCGCCCTGCTGCTCCCCTCGGCTTCGCCGCTGGTCGGGGCGCTGATGCTCGGCAACCTCGCTCGCGAATGCGGCGTCGTCAACCGCCTTTCCGATACCATGGCCAACGCCCTGATCAACATCGTCACGATCCTCCTCGGCCTCGCCGTCGGCTCGAAGCTGGCATCGGAGAAGTTCCTGACGCCCGAGACGCTCGGGATCATCCTTCTCGGCCTGTTTGCCTTCGCGATCGGAACCTGCTCGGGCGTGCTGATGGCCAGACTGATGAATTACTTCCTGAAGGAGAAGATCAACCCGCTCATCGGCTCCGCGGGCGTCTCGGCCGTCCCCATGGCTGCACGGGTCTCCAACAAGATCGGTCTGGAGTCCGACTCTTCCAACTTCCTGCTCATGCACGCCATGGGGCCGAATGTCGCGGGGGTCATCGGCTCGGCCGTCGCCGCAGGCGTGCTTTACCGCCTCTGCTCCGTCCTGTGAGCCAGCCTGCTCCGATGCTGGGGGGGGGGGGGGCGTACTGGGCGGGGGGGATGGAGAGAGGGGGGAAGGGGAATGCCTGGCCCTCAACCACGGTGCCAGCTAAATGCTGCCGGGGCGCATCTAA
>CAZOJL010000006.1:0-54895 GCA_964580075.1 uncultured Akkermansia sp.
TCGCTCTTCCCCAGCCTCAATCCAGCCCGAAGAATGGGGTGATTTGGAATCGCTGCCGCTCCGCGTTAAACCAGACGGCCTTTACGGCGTGGTGACCCGGAAGAACTTGCGCTTCGCGTCGCGGGGCGAGATCAAGTGGTAGAACCACGCGTTGGAGGTAACGAAACTTGATCCGATGTTGGTCCATCCGCCAGGCACTTCCAGGCTGTCAATGGCCTGGAATTGCCTCGTCACGCCCAGCTCGCCGGGGAAGTACCCCAGTTCAAACGCGGGCAGGAAGGACACCTGATTGGTTCCCGGCCGCGAACCCGCGCTCAGCGGATCGGTGCCGGCCTGGAGCTCGGCGCCATCCCACACGCCGTCGTTATCCGTGTCTTTCAGTTTCGGATTTGTGCCGAGCGCCTTTTCCTGGGCATTCGTGAGACCGTCGCCGTCGTAGTCGCTGCTGCCGCTCTGGCTGGTCAGATTTCCGAACATGGCGATCTCCCAGGCGTCCGGGAGGCCGTCATGATCCACGTCAATGCCGCCCTTCAGGTCGTCGATCGAGGCGCGCAGGATAGCGGCGATATACTTGGGATTATGCACGCCCAGGCTGCCGTCTTCCGTGACGAGCAGCCAGTTGTACCGGGCCTGACGCAAGCTGGCCATCGTCGCAGTGCTAATCGGCGGCTTCGAGCTTGTGGTCAGTCCGGTGCTCGTGGTGATATTTGTGCTGAATATGTTGATGTTTGTGTATACCGAACTCAGCGTATCCAGCATGTCACTGATCTCCTTCTGCACGCCCTCGACCGAACCGTCCTGATCGTAGTCTTCGCCGCCGAAATTGAACGATTCGATCTCGCCGTGGCAAGAGACACAGGCTTCGGTCAGGTGCACGGTGTTCGACGCGTTGGCCCAGCCGATCGTAAAGGTGTGCCCGCCGACATGGTTCTTCGCCTCCGCGGTCATGCCGGCAGGCGTCTCCTGCATGTGGCAGGTGACGCAGGTGTCTTTCACCACATCCCAGTGGCGTGACGACGGCATGCTCATACCGTATTCAATGGCATTCTCCCCGAACAATAAGTCGCCCTGTACGCCGTGATGCGGGCCACTGGTACCCAGCGCCCTGTTATTGGCCTCATTGCGGTCGTGGTGGCATTTCATGCAAAGAAGCCCTGCGCCGCCCCGGGTGACGACAGTGCCATTTTCCAAGGTCACGGAGGTCGCCTCACGGAGTTGGCTCTCGCCCATGCCCGTCGTGTGGGGGTCGTGACACGCGGCGCAGGTGACCCCTTCGTTGTAGGTGCCGCGTGTTAAATTGGTGCTCACGCCGTCCGTGAGCCTGATACTGGGATCGTTCGCTTCAACAAAGCCCTTGGTGCTGTGACAGGGCGCGCAGGAACCGCTCCTGAACACATAGCCGGAAGCATGGAGCGTCTGGCCCCATTCATAGTTCTTGACGTGATGGCTCATTTTGTCGTGGCATTGTCCGCAGTTGCCCGCGCTCAATGAAATACCGATCATTGCTGTCTTTCCGCCGCCGGTCATGTGCCGATATCCGGGACCATGGCAACTCTCGCACTGAATCATCCCCTTGGCCTGAAGGGCGGGGGGCATGGCGTCCCAATTGTTGGTGGCGGCGGGCGTCGCCAGATTCGACGGAAACGCCCACGCGACCTGCAGGGCGACATCGTCAAACCCGCCGTTGGTGGCGCCGGCCGTGGCATCATACCCCAGCACGTGGCAGGAGACACACGTTGACTTGAATCCGGCCCCGGCTTCGCCGTTGATCTTGCGCTTGAATGCCGTGGCATGCTGTGTCAGCGCGAAGTCCTCGACCGCCGTCATCTTGGGGTTGTCCGTCGGGAGTTTATAATGGCACATCTCGCACCCGAAGCCTTCTTCACTGTACATGCCCTGGTACTTCGAGCCGTAGACCATATTCGTGACCGTCAGGGTCTTGTTGGTCAGCATGACCTTAGCGACGACGGTGTAGTCACCCTTGAGCGTGGAGCCCACCACGTCCGGCACGAGCACCGCCCGTCCCACGACGTCGAAAGCGTTCCGGTCGCCGACGTCATACGTGGGCACGTTCGCCAACGGGCTGTTCGTGTTGATCACAGCGGCCGACCCGGTCGGTCGGCCCGGCAGGGACCAGGTCACCTGCGTGACGACCGTGCCCTTGGTGATCATCAGTTCCAGATAGGCTGGCTGCCCGATGCCCACATTCGGCGTGCCGGGCGAGGTCTGCGTCGTGCTCGGCAGCACATTGTTGGTGATTTCCTGAGCCGTGAGGGGGCGCAGGTTGATCTTCACCGTCTGAGCCTGAACACGCCATGCACCCAAAGTAAAGAACAGCGACAAGGCCAGCGCGTGACCCAGAAATAGGACATTACGACTGCGGTTTACACGCTGACGCGCCAGACCACACGACATACAGGCTGCATGTTTTTCCATTGTTCGACTCTCCCGCCTTTTCTATGAATGATACTCCGACACGGTTCTCGTGATTAACGTGTGTCAAGTATCGCACAGACCCGGACCGAGGCCATCAGGATAAATCTATGAATGTCGGGAGATGTCTGAATGTCGCGCCGTTTGCGTGACCGGTGCGCGCGAACACGAGGCGTTCACACACAGCGGGGGCGAACGGAATCCGGCGCGCGACGGGGCGGATGAGCAGGCGCCGCAACGGCGGTATGCGCACCCGGCAGACAAGATTTTCAGAATCGCTGATTGATATGGGCGGCGCAATCGTCGTATACTGGGGTCGGCGTGCTGATCTCGGCACGGTGGAGTGTCGCGACAAAAGTCTGTAGTGTATTGACTCGGAGGATTTGAGCTGTGGACCTTGAACGTGCCACCGCGCTGCTGGGTGTCGCGTGCTATGTGGCCGCATCGCTGCTGGCAGGCGGATTACTGATTTGGACCCCGTCGCGCGGCGTGCGCGCGGCTCGGGTGCTGCTGGCTGTGGGTGCATCCCTGCTGGCCGCCGTGCTGATAGGCGGCTGGGTGCGCGCCGCCGCCATTCCCGTTTTCAACCGGTTCGACGCCATGACCTGCTACGCGCTGGCGCTCAGCGGAGCCTATCTGCTGATGGGGGCGTCCTGCCATGCCCGCGGCATCGCCTGCCTGCTGATCCCCGCGGCCACCGTCATTCTGCTGAGCGGCGTCTCCGCCGGCGGAGGCGGCGCCGGGGAGCCCGCTCCCGTACAGGGAACCTGGCTGGTGATGCACGTGGTAACCGCCTTTGCGGCTTACGGCGTGTTCACTGTGGCCAGCATCAGCGCGGCGGCCTATCTGATACAGGACAGCAACCTCAAACACAAGCGGTTTGGGCTGATCTGGGAGCGACTGCCTTCCTTGGAAGCCCTCGATCAGAACATGAGTCGGCTGGTGGGCGTCGCCTTTTTGCTGCTGACCTGTTCCATTGTGATGGGCTTCGTGTTGGTGCGCAAAAGCGGAGGGGGCGATGCCTGGTTTACGGATCCCAAGGTGGCGGCAACCGTGGCCACCTGGATCATGCTGGCCGTGTTCGTGCATCTGCGCGCCAGTTCCGACCGGCACGGACGCGGGATTGCCCTGATGGCGGTGGCGGGTCTCGCCTGCCTGCTCTTCTCCTTCATCGGCGTGCACGCCGTGTCGGCCACGCTGCATGCGTTCCTGAAGATCGGAGCGGGTACGCCATGACGCTCAGCGTGGTCGGTGTTAGTTTTCATACCGCGCCTGTCGGACTCAGGGAATGGGTCGCGATCGGCGAGCGCGACGTCCCCGGCAGACTGCACAGCCTGCAGGCTGAATTTCCGGAATCGGAACTGGTGTTGGTGTCGACCTGCAACCGCACCGAGATTTACGTGGCGGGGAAGGCTGCGGCCGCCGATCCGCACCGCCTCATGCGCCTGTTGCTCCAACGCGACGCGGCCCAACCCCCGCCTGACTTCGACACGCATGTGTTTGTCCACAGCGGCTTGAAAGCCGCGGAGCACTTGCTGGCGGTCGCCTCGGGTCTGGATGCGATGGTGGTCGGCGAAACGGAAATCCTGGGACAGGTCAAACGGGCGTTCGCCACGGCGGAGGCGTGCCAAACCACGGGCAGAATGCTGCAGCCGCTGTTCCAGAACGCTTTCAAAATCGCCAAACGCGTCCAGTCCGAGACGGACATCGGCCGCGGACGCGTCTCCGTGAGCGCGTTGGCCGTCGAATTCGCCGAGAAGGTTTTTGACGAACTCGGCGCCAAGACCGTCATGCTCGTCGGCGCCGGGGAAACAGCCGAACTGGCGCTCAAGAGCCTGATGGACCGGGGGGCGCGCGACGTCCTGGTGCTCAATCGCTCCCTGGAACGCGGGCAGGCGCTCGCCGAACGCTGCGGGGGCCGGGCGCTTCCCTTCGACCTGCTCGACGATTACCTCCCGCGCGCCGACATCGTGATCAGCTCGACCAGCGCCCCGCATCTCGTGATCCAGGCCGCCGCCGTGCAACGTGCCATCGAGATCCGACGCGGCCGCCCCATGCTCTTGGTCGACATCGCCGTTCCCCGCGATATCGACCCGACCGCCAGCCAGATCAAGAATGCCTACGTGTATTCCATCGATGACCTCCAACGCATCGCCAGCGCGAATCTCGCCAAACGCCAGGGGGCGGTCGATCAGGCATGGCACATTGTTCGGCAGGGCACCGCCGACATCGCGACGCACTTTGACAGCCGGGGCGCGCGGGAGGTGCTGCGCAAGTTCGATGAACAGGGACGGGACGTCTGCGAACGCGCGTTGCAGCGGGCATTTGCCCGCGAGTGCCTGGCAAACCTGCCCGATCCCAGCCGCGAGGAAATCCGGGAACTCGCCCGGAAGATTGTCAACAACCTGTTGGCGGAACCGCGGCAGGCGCTCAAGCGCGCCGCCACCGGCAGCGAGTGGGACACCTATGTACGGGTGGTCAACGACCTGTTCGGCTTCGACCGGCAGGAGGCCCCCGCGGAGGATGCCGCTCCTGAATCGGAAAAGCCCCCCCCCCGACACCCGACCCTGAAACAGAAGGAGAACTCACGATGATTGGAATATCCAAACTTTACTGCGGCACTGTGGAGGCCTCGGATCCGTTGCGCTATGGACGCCGCTCGAAGGATCTGCCCTCGCATTTGCTGCAATTTTCGGCCGACAAGAAACCCGTTGTGGTCTGGAATGTCGGGCGTCGCTGCAATCTCAAATGCGTGCACTGCTATTCTCACTCCCGAGATCAGGCCTACTCCGACGAACTGTCGCACGAAGAGGGACGGCGCCTGCTGACCGATCTCGCTGACTTTGGCGCCCCGGTGATCCTCTTTTCAGGGGGAGAGCCGTTGCTCCGGCCGGACATCTTTGAATTGATCCAGCACGCGACACGCGGGAAGATGCGCGCCGTCGTCTCGACAAACGGCACGCTGATCACCCCGGATATCGCCGCCCGCCTCAAGGACGCGGGGCTTTCCTATGTGGGCATCAGCCTGGATGGTCTGGAGGCGACCAACGACCGGTTTCGCGGCGTCAAGGGCGCGTTCCACATGGCGCTGGAAGGTGTGCGGAACTGCCTCAAGGCCGGCGTCAAGGTGGGGCTTCGCTTCACGATGACCCGGGAGAACTACCACGATGTGGGGGGCATCCTGGACCTTATCGGACAGGAAGGGATCCCCCGTGCCTGCTTCTATCATCTCGTCTATACCGGACGGGCGACCCGGTTGGTCCATGAGGCGCGCATGTCTCACGCCGAGACGCGCGCGACCGTGGATCTGATTATGGCCCGCACCCGGGCGTTTCATCAGCAGGGGCGGCCGGTTGAAGTGCTCACCGTCGACAACCACACAGACGGCCCCTATCTCTACCTGCGGCTCCTGCAGGAAGATCCCCAACGGGCGGCGGAAGTGCTCACGCTCCTCAAGATGAACGGTGGCAACAGCACCGGCACCGGCATCGGCTGTGTCAGTTGGGACGGTTCCGTTCATCCGGATCAGTTCTGGCGTCATTATTCTTTTGGAAATGTCAAAGAACGCCCGTTCGGCGCGATCTGGACCGACACGTCCGAACCCCTGCTGGGCAAATTGCGGGAACGCAAGAAATACCTGACGGGCCGCTGCGCGGCCTGTCAATGGCTGGATCTCTGCAATGGCAACTTCCGGGTGCGGGCCGAAGCGGTCACAGGCGATGTGTGGGCGCCCGAGCCGGATTGTTACCTGACCGACCCGGAGATCGGAATATGAAAGACGACCTACGCCTGGTGTTCTGGGAACTGACGGCGCGTTGCAATCTGAAGTGTTGCCACTGTCGCGCCGAAGCTCACGACGCCTTTGTCGCCGGTGAACTGACAACCGCACAGGTGCTGGACGTGGCGCGCGATATCCGCGCCGTCGGCGATCCCATCCTTGTCCTCACCGGCGGCGAGCCGCTGGTGAGGCCGGACTTCTTCGAGATCGCCCGCGCCTGCACGGGCCTGTTCAGCCGGGTGGCGCTGGCGACCAACGGCACGCTCATCGACGATGATCTGGCGCGCCGCATCGTCAGCACCGGCATCCAGCGCGTCAGCGTCAGTCTCGACGGCGCCCGGGCGGCCACCCATGACGCCTTCCGCGGCGTCCCGGGCAGCTTCGACGCCACGATCCGCGGTTACGATGCGCTGGCACGGGCCGGCGCTTCGCTCCAGGTCAACGCGACCGTGGCCCGGAACAACATCGCCGAAGTCCCGGCGTTGCTGGACTTCCTGCTCGAACGCAAGGTGGACGCCTTCCATGTGTTCGCGCTCGTCCCGGTCGGCTGTGGCGCCCAGATCAGCGATGACGCACGGCTCTCCTCTGAACAAATGGAGACTTTTCTTCGCTGGCTGTTTGAGCAATCCATCGCGTTGCGCGACCGCATCCACATCAAGGCGACCTGTGCGCCGCAGTATTACCGGATCATGCGGGAAGTGTCGCGCGAGAAGGGGCTCCCGCCGCCCGGCGCGGGTCATGGCGGCCACGGACCGGCGAGCGGCAATGGCATGCAGGCGATGACCCGCGGCTGCCTGGCCGGCTCCGCCGTATGCTTCATCTCCCGGACCGGCAACGTCCAGCCCTGCGGCTATCTCCCCGTGTGCGTGGGAAACGTCCGCCAGCAGCCCTTCGGCGAGATCTGGCGCCACGCCGCCGTCTTCGCGGCCCTCCGGGACCCCGGCCAGCTCAAAGGGAAGTGCGGCTCCTGCGGCTACCGCGTGATCTGCGAAGGGTGCCGCGCCCGGGCCTTCGCCGCCACGTCGGATTTCATGGCCGAAGATCCCGATTGTTCGTACGGCCTGCCCGCAGGGGTCGAGGATGTGAAACAGACGGCTGATGAAGCGCGAATGAAAACGGAAACCACTGGTTTTTTCGGAAGAGACCCGATATCATAGCCGCACTTGCCAATGTGGTTAAAAAGCCGAGGTGGACGTGGCGCAGACAGAACGGGAACAGGCGGTTTTGAACATCCTTCAGAACCTTCAGGATCTCGACGGGCTGAAACGCCTGTTCTGGGAGGAATTGAACTACGAGCGGGAGAACAAGCCGCTCAGCCCGCGTCAATGGCCGGACAGTGCCAGGCAAGCCCTTGCCGAAGACCCGGTTCTTTTTGCCAGTGGCGGCGAGGACAAGGCATTCCACGTTGTTTACTGTCGCCTGGCTTCACCCGATTTGAGTCGTGGGCTTGAGCGCCCGGTTGTGAACCAACTGCTTCGCGACCATCCCTACGCCTTGTTCGTATTCTCGAATAAGGATCAATCTGCCTGGCACTTCCTGAACGTCAAGTATGACGAGAAAGCCGAGAACAGGCGTCTGTTTCGTAGAATCACGGTCAGGCCGGGCGCTGGTTTGCGCACGGCGACGGAGCGCGTTCAACTTCTGGACCTGGCCGGGATCAATCCCAAATTGTTTGGCATCGCGCCGCTGGCGATCCAACAACGCTGCGACGTGGCTTTCGATGTCGAAGCGGTCACAAAAGATTTCTTCCGCGAAGTCGCCAACTGGTACTTCTGGGCGCTGAAACACGTCGCGTTTCCGAAGGATGCGCCCAAGGAGGCTGACGGCCACGACCACATCAGCGTGATCCGCCTCATCACGCGCCTCATCTTTTGCTGGTTCGTGAAAGAAAAAGGACTCATCCCCGACGGCCTTTTCGACGAGCGCACACTCGCCCGGACTCTCACTGGCTTCGAGCCGGCGAAGACCAGCGACAAGGAATCTGTTTTCTACAGAGCCATCCTGCAAAATCTATTTTTCGCCACACTCAATACCGAAATGGACAAGCGCGGCTGGACGAAGGAAGAACAGAATTTCATGGCGCACAGCCTCTACCGTCATCGCGACTGTTTCAGCGAACCGAAATCCGCGCTCGATTTGTTCAAGGAGATCCCGTTCCTCAACGGCGGGTTGTTTGAATGTCTCGACAAAGACCTCGGCCTGCCTGCCGCGCCGCCTGCCTGTGCCGCCACGGCAGACAGGAACGCGGCGCAGGCAGGCGAAAACGCGAAGCCGCGCTACGTCCGCATTGACGGTTTCTCCCGGCGCGAAGACAGCCAGCCCATCGTCCCGGACTTTCTCTTCTTCGGCGGAGAGCGCGAAGTGGATTTGAGCGCGGATTACAATGACAAGAAATTCGGACGCGTGCCGGTGCGCGGCCTCATTCACATTTTCACCCGCTACCACTTCACGATCGAGGAAAACACGCCGATCGAGCAGGAAGTCGCGCTCGACCCGGAATTGTCCGGCAAGGTGTTTGAAAACCTCCTCGCGGCCTATAACCCGGAAACCGGCGCGACCGCCCGCAAACAGACCGGCTCGTTCTACACGCCGCGCGAAATCGTCAACTACATGGTGGACGAGGCGCTCATCGCCTGTTTGAAGGAAAAACTTGAAGGTGGCACAGGCATTCCTGCCTGTGGTGGAGATGCACAGACAGGAATGTCTGTGCCACCCTTGCCCAATCGCGGCGTGCGGCCACTCCCGAACCTGGAAACGAAGTTTGTTGCCGCCAACACACTCATTGGCGTGAACCGACCCGGCCAGCAATTGCTTCGCAACCTCGACATTGACAAGAAGGAAGCCGAACTGCGCGACGTACGCAGACGGCACTTTCTTGCCCGGAATCTCCGCGACAAACGCAAGTGCCGCGATGATGACGCCAGACTCCGCGCCGAAATCGCCGAACTGCTCAAAGGCGACGGATGGGACACCGCCACCGCCCGCAAACTCGCCTCATGGGACCCCTACGACCAGAACGCCTCCGCGGATTTCTTTGATCCCGAATGGATGTTTGGGATCATGGACGGCTTCGCGGTGGTAATTGGCAATCCTCCTTATGGGCTGGTTGGCAGTGATCGAGTTGAGGCGCGGGCATACTATACTTCAGGGCGCTTCAAACTGACGGCATACAAGATAAATCTTTATCTGCTGTTCTTGGAACGCGGCCTCGAATTGCTCAACGGGCAGTCAGGCATTCTGAGCTTCATTATTCCAAAATCACTTGTGTTCAATTCATATTTTGAGGCAACACGACGAAAGCTTCTCGACCAATATTGTGTCCCGCTAATCGTAGAGGTAAGAAAAAAGGTGTTTGAAGCAGCGGAAGTGGGCGATAGCGTTCTTTTCTTCAGTGCCGCACATCGTCCAACTGCCAATTCCAGACTGGAGTATAGAGTAGTCGAAGACGTGAGTCCCGGCAGCCAAGTCATTTCGATGCAAGCCAATCTACAGACGGAATTGGCTGCGTCGATCGGAGCGCGATTTCGTTTATCGAGCGTCAAAATTCCAAAGACGCGGAATACCCTCGGCGATCTCTGGGAAGTGAGCAACGGACTAAACCCGGGCAACGTAAGGCATCTCCTGCTTTCCGCCACCAGACTCACTCCGAAACACAGAAAGATGCTTCTCGGACGGGATATCCAAAGATACGCGCTCAAGTGGTCGGGAACGTGGGTTAATTTTGATCCTTCATTGAAAGAAACGATCAAGCCGAGCGAAACACGGTCAAAAAAAGGAATGACTGCTCAACAGCACGTGGACTTCGCTCTCCGTTCACCCGAGATATACAAACCGCATAAGGTGATGGTCAGAAAGACAGCCGACCGAATTGTTGCATGCTTTGATCTCGATGGACTGTGCTTTGATTCGCTGTCGTATGGAATCCACCCGAAATCCAATGGGTTCAATCCGAAGTTTCTTCTAGGTTTATTGAATTCGACAGTGCTTGGACACATTCATGCAGAACTCTCGCAGAACCAGGAAAAGGTATTTGCGAAGGTTTTGGCCGAGAACCTCCGTAAGCTTCCCATGCCCAATCTCAACCACAACCTTGCAGATGATCGTGCGAAACACGACGCTCTTGTGGCTTTGGTTGACCGCATTCTCGTCGCAAAGCAGACGAATCCCGCCGCCGACACGAGCGCGTTGGAGCGGGAGATAGACCAACAGGTTTACGCCCTCTACGGGCTGACGCCGGAGGAGATCAAGATTGTGGAGGGGGCGAAATGAGAACCGCCATTAGCGCCATGCTCTCCAATCTTAAGTCGCTGGCCGTGGTGCGGGTGATCGAGGATGCGGACAACGTGGTGGAGAGAATGTCTGCGAAACAAGGAGTGCAACTATGATCACAAAACTGGTACTGAAGAATTTCAAGAGCATAGCCGGGCAAACGTATGATCTGACGAAGTTTGATCTGTTGGTGGGGCGAAACAACTGCGGCAAGAGCACCATCCTGCAAGCCATGGCGATTTGGCAGTTCTGCGTGGATGAGTTTCACCGCGCACGCAGAAGCGGAAGCAACGGCATCCAAATCGTTCTGCCAAACTTCACCGCTTTGCCGGTGCCGGAGTTCAACCTCTTGTGGCATGCAAAGGTTGACAGGAAATATGCTTTGGTTGATGGCAAACGATCCAAGAAGACCGACTTTGTCTTGATTGAAATCGAACTCACCTGGTTGGCCGCCAATCGGGAGCTTCGGTCTTTCGGTGTGCAGCTTCGATACACGGCGGCGCAATCCGTTTACGCGATTCCGATGCAAGGTTGGAAGATCTTTCGAGAGATGGAAAAGGATCTGAGTTTTCCGAAGATCGCGTATGTTCCCCCGTTTTCCGGCCTTGAGCCCAGCGAGGAGTGGAGAGATGAAGGTCCGCTCAGAAAACAGGTCGGCAAGGCTCAGCCGGGGAGCATTCTCCGTAATCTCTTGCTCAAAGTGTGTCCCGCGCCGCCGCGCGATCACACCGGGCGCATCGCCAAGACGTACGAACCGCCTGCGGAATGGAAGGAACTGAAGCAGGTTGTCAGTCGCTGGTTCTCTGTTGAGTTGACGGAACCCCAGTACGAGCGCGGGGTGGACACGCAGATTCTCTGTGAATACAAGCAGGGCGGCAAGTCGTACGACATTATCTCCGGCGGAAGCGGCTTCCATCAGGCGTTGACGCTCTTGGGTTTTCTCTACGGCTACCGCCCGACCACGCTTCTTCTGGACGAACCCGACGCCCACATGCATGTGAATCTTCAACGTGAAATGCTCGACTACTTCAAGAAGAAAGCCAGCGAAACAGGCGTCCAATTCCTCCTGGCAACGCATGCCGAGGAGCTGATCAGAGGTGTTGACCCGAGTCAGGTGGTATCCATTCTGCAGCATGAGCCGCGTCGGCTGACTTCTGCGACCGGTGTGCTGAGCGCGATGGCCGACGTGTCCAACGCGGAACTCAGCCAGCTCGCCGCTTCGCCATTTATCCTGTATGTCGAAGGCGAAACCGATGAACGCATTTTACGCGCCTGGGCTCCCACCTGCAAAGCCGATAATGCGCTTGCGAAGGTTTGTTTTCATACCATGGGCGGCGGCACCAAGAAGCTGATGAAAGATCATGCGGACCGGCACTACGAAGGTGTCCGGCAGGTGTTTCCAGAGGCGCGGCGTTTGATGCTGTTCGATTATGACAGCGACGAAAACGCTTTCCACCCTCCAGGAGAAAATTCCGCGCTGTTTGAGTGGGGGCGCAAGAACATTGAGAACTATCTTCTCGTACTTGATGCGTGGATGCGTACGGTGACCAAGGAATTAGGATTGCCGGACGATGATTTATTGGCGGAACCGGCTCGGCAGGTCATCAGGGACTTCTTTTCCAATGAAAATCTAACGCTACCCCGAGGGCAGACTTGGGAAAGCGTGTCGGCGAACGTCTTTAAAGTGGTGGACGGCAAGAAGCTGCTTTTTGACTCTAGCGAGGCGCTGTTCACGAAACTTGAGAGGATGGAGCCGCCCCTTAAGGCGATCCGCGAGAAGATCGCGGGCATGATGGGCGAGAACGAGATACATGATGACGTGAAACGGTTCTTCGCCAAGTTGCGCACCACGGTTGGTGACTGAAGGAGCGAACAATGGCAAGCGGATCTTCTATAGAATGGACCGAGTCGACATGGAATCCGGTCACAGGCTGCACGAAAATCAGCGCGGGCTGTGCGCACTGCTACGCGGAGCGCATGGCCCGCCGGTTGCAGGCCATGGGTCAGCCGAATTACCGCAACGGGTTCAAGGTCACATGCCATCACGATGTGCTGGGGCACCCGATGCGGTGGAAAAGGCCGCAGGTGATTTTCGTGTTTCTGTCGCTGGAACCTTTGCTAGGCCCATTGCCCAGGCTTGATCTCAATGGGATCGGCTGGGTGATCGTCGGCGGCGAATCCGGCCCGGGTGCGCGCCCGATGGACTCGGCCTGGGCGGCCGACATCCGCGACCCGTGTCTCGCCGCTAATGTGCCGTTCTTCTTCAAGCAATGGGGCGGCGTGCAGAAAAAGAAAGCTGGGCGTTTATTGGAGCACCGCACGTGGGATCAAATGCCCCAGTTATCGGAGGTTGGCGCATGATCTCTGGACCATGCGTCGCGAGAAGATCGATCTGCGTTAAGTAACTAAGGAGACCATCATGCCGAGAACCAACAAGACAGCCAACGAACAACGGCTCAGCGCCGAGCAAATCGCCTTCTTGAAGGAAAAGATGGGCCACTTCGCAGATCGGAACCCGTCCGCAGGGATCGCGCGCACCGACTGCAAACAGCTTTTCGAATATGTGGCGGTCCAGAAGATCACGTACCTCTATGACGATGAACTGCTCGAAGGCCTTCTGCACGTGGATCGTAAGCGAACCGGCAAGGCTGAAGAGTTGTTGGACGCCTACCTGATTCTGGATCAGGGCGATGAGGTCCAACTCAAACTCTTTCAGTTCAAGTGGAAGGAGGACTACAGCGGGGGGATTTCGACCAAGGAACTCCATCATTTTGTCACCCGCATGAATGCGGTCTTCCTGCACGGCGATCTTCAGGACGACAAGACTCTGGAGGCCTTCAAGGAGGTTCGCGAGGCTTTCGACGCCGCCCTGTCCGCAAACAAGCGCGCCCGGCCGCGAATCCAGTGTTACTACGTCGTCAACGGGCAGAACGTTTCACCCACCGACGTCGCCAAGATTCAGGAAATCCGCGACATCTTCGCACACGACCGACAGGCCTATGGGTTTACGTTCGAGACCTATGGCGGTACGGACATCTACAGCCTGTGCGCACTCGGCCGCGTCCCGATCCAAGAGGAGACGCTGGAGGTGAACCACGAATGGGGCAATGAGTCATTCCTGTTGCACAACATTGGCGCCAATCCCAACGGTATGCCGCTGAAAGTTATGGTGGGATTCGTCAACGTGAACCAGTTGATCCGACTGGTAGACCGTTACAGCAACAACGAATTGTTCGAGAAGAATGTCCGGCTCTTCCTCGGCACAGGCAAGGATGTGAACAAAGGGATCATCAAGACGGTCACCAGCAACGAGAGTGTCTGGTTCGGCTACATGAACAACGGTGTGAGCATGACCGCCGAGGATGTCCGCGTGGACCTTCCCGCTAGCAAGGGCAAGGTGCGCGTGCGGCTGACGGGGATGCAGATCATCAACGGATGCCAGACGGTCAATGCGCTCTACCATGCCAAATATTCGCCCGACCTGAAGGATCGCTTCCAAGGCAATTCGAACGTCATGGTGCGCATTTACCAGATCGATCCCGCAAACAAGCCGTTTCACGATGCGCTGATCATTGCGACGAACTCGCAGAACGCGATCCGGCCGGAGGACTTGGTCTCGAACGATGCGACGCAGTGCGCCATCCAGCGGGTCTATCAGGAGTACGGCATCGGCTATGAGCGAAAGGAGGGTGAAACACCTCCCGGCCATGGTTATCAAATGACCTTCTCGAAGGAACAAGCCGCAATGGCTTACCTTGGTGTCATCGACGGAAAGTGCTCCAAGCTCCGAAACTCGCTCAGCCGTAGGGAGTTCTTCCGTCAAGGTGAAGATTATTATCGCGTTTTCAACCTCCGTGGATCCGAAGGAGAGTCGCCGTCCGGGTCGCTCCCCGAAGGGTTCGAGCCTGGCGCTGCCGCCAATGCGCGCGCATTGGATATCTTGGCGGCGCGATGCATCGAGGAGGCGTGCCGCGTGAATATTGCTAAAGTGCCCAAGCAGGATCGTGGTCCGCTGAAAAAAGGCGCGTACTATTTGGCTCGCATCATTTTCCTGCAAAATGAGGCGCAGGTTCTGGATGTCGTGGCCAAATTGAAGGGCCAGGAGAGGAAGCCTTGCGTTTCCAAGGAGGTGATCGATCCCGTATCTATGATCGGAAACAATGGTTTTATCGCCGCACGAGGCGTGTTTGAAGCCGCGATCACGGAGTATCTGGCCAAAGAGGGCGGCAACGAGGACGCCGCACTAAAGAACACGGCTTTTGCATCGTTGGTCGATGAGCGGAGCGTACTGAAGATGGAGGGAATATGACCACGAAGAGCAAAAAACAGTCGCGTGAAGCCGAATCGCTCTCTCGGCGGATGGAACGTCTGGCGGGCGGGGCGGCGAAACGCGGGGTCCGCGACGCGCAAGATTTGGTCTACGACGCCTGGGAGGCGGCGAACAGCGACGAGGCGTTCGATCTGCTGACCCAAGCCGTCGAACTCGACCCGACCAACGTGGACGCCTGGCTGGGGCTGATGCGCTACGAGCCGCTTGACGGCAAGGAGGAGGTCGTGTTTCTCCGCCGTCTCGTGGCCTTGGGTGAGAAGAACCTCGGCAAGAAGGTGTTTCGTGAGGGCAAGGGCATCTTCTGGGGGCTTTTTGAGACGCGGCCCTACATGCGGGCGCGGGCTCGGCTGGCCTTTCGCCTGATGGAGGCCGGGCGGCTGGAGGAGTCCGTGGCCGAACACGAGGGCATGCTCGAACTCTGTTCGAACGACAATCTGGGCGTGCGCTACGGGCTCATGGCGCTCTATCTGGCACTGAACAACCTCGACGGCGCGAATCGCCTCTTCCGGGAATACGACGAGCGGGAGCACCGCGCGATGTTCGCCTGGGCCTACGTGCTCGAACGCTATCTGGCGGGCGATACGGGGGGCGCAACCCAAGCGCTCGCGGCGGCGCGGAAGCAGAACGAGCATGCCGAAGCCTATTTTGCCGCGCTCAGGAGGTTGCCGAAGAAGATGCCGGGATCGTACGCCATGGGGAGTCCAGAGGAGGCCGTGATCGCATGGGAGATCCTCAAGCCGGCATGGAAGAAGCATCCGGAGGCGCAAGCCTGGCTAATCGGCCAGTGCGCGAAGTGAGTGAGCTTTGGGAAAAGAACGTGCTGGGAGGTCAGCCATGATCCGACTGCACGTCACCGTGGAGGGGGCAACGAAACAGCGATTCCTGAAGGATGTACTTTGTCCTCAAACTCGCTTGCGTTGCTCCGATAAAGGCGCTACAGTGAGTCGCAAATCGGGAATGCTCCCTGCGCATTATGGATGTGGTGCGTCCGATTCTACGGCATAATGATGCTTGGCTGCATTTTGGATTTATTGGATCAGTGAGCGAGGTGGATATGGATGCTGCTTGGAAATGGAATGGCGCTCGGTGGTGGAAGTTCGACTGCCACGCCCATACGCCACAGTCGGATTGTTATGGCGAAGGGGACGCCGCGCTCAAGGCGCGCACGCCCGAGGAGTGGCTGCTCGACCACATGCGGGCCGGGTTCGATTGCGTCGCCGTTACCGACCACAATTCGGGCGAATGGATTGACCGGCTTCAGGAGGCGGCGGCGAATGAAACCTTGCGGAAACATCCCGACTTTCGCGAGTTGGTTCTCTTTCCGGGAGTGGAACTGTTCGTCAACGGCGGGTTCCATGTATTGGCGATTCTGGGCGCGGATAAGACCGGGGCGGACGTGACGCGCTTGACTGGTGCTTGCGGATACGATTCGGCCAGTGGGGCCACAACCAAGTCTTTTTCCGAAGTTGCCGCCGCCATTGCCGCAACTGGCGGCGTGGTGTTGCCGGCGCACGTGGATGAACGAGACAAGAAGGGGCTTTGGGCGTTGTCTGACGAAAAAACGTGGCAGCAGGTGTTGGCTGTCAAGACGTTGACAGCCTGGGAGGTTATGGATGCCTCCCAGCAACCACCGGACGTGGTTGTCCGATCCGGGCGGCAGTTTACGCGCATCCTTGGTTCGGATAGCCATTGTCCCGAAAAAGTCGGCACGCGGTGGTCTTGGGTGAAGATGACCATGCCGAGCATTGGCGAACTGCGTTTGGCTCTGCAAGACGGCGAACTGGCGGTCCGCCCCTCGGACAAATACCCGGACGATCCGAACAATGTTCTGCCCGCTTTGGCGGTGGAATCCGTCACGGTCACGGATGCCAAGTATTTGGGTCGCACTTTCAGTGACGGAAGATTGAATACTTTTGCAGCCGCTTTTGGCCCTTGGCTGAATGCCATCATTGGCGGGCGCGGCACCGGGAAGTCGTCGCTGCTGGAATTTATGCGCATCGCCTTGCGCCGGGAGGGCGAACTCGCAAAAGCCTTCGATAAGGAACAGATACGCGAAAATTTTGAGCGCTATCGGATAACCGGCGAGAAAGGTCTCTTGCTTCCGGGCGCCCTTATTCAGATCGTCTACCGGAAGGAAGGGCAGCGTTATCGCATCCAATGGAGCGTTAACGGGAACGCAACGGCCATCGAAGAGGAAACGCATGGCGGCTGGGTGCGCGCGGACGGCGACATAGCCGCTCGTTTTCCGGCGAGCATCTACAGCCAGAAGCAGTTGTTTGCCCTGGCGGGCAATCCAGCCGCTTTGTTAGACATCATTGACCAGACACCGGACATCAATCGCCAGGAATGGGATCAGAAGAGAAGCGAATTGGAAGGATCGTTTCTGTCTTTGCGCGCCAAGGAACGCGAGTTACAGGCACGCTTGACCGATGAAACACGACTGCGCGGAGAACTGGCCGACATCGAGCGACGATTGGCTGTCTGGGAAAAGAAGGCCACGCGCGACACCTTAAGAGCCTTCCAGCGACTGGCCCAACAGAGGGTTGGGCTGGAAAACTGGACAGCGGCTTTAGACGAAACGGTTGCGCGGCTCGCCGCTTATCCTGACGCCTTGACGCTGGAGACGCTGAACACCAGCATCTTCGACACCGGAACGCAGAATGAGAAAGCCGTTCTGGATCGGATACAAACCACCACCGCCGCCTGGGCAGGCGTGATCAAGGCGGTCCAGACTGGGGCTGTTGATGCCGGGCGGGTGGCGCAGGAATGGAAAACATGGCTGGACCGTTCGGAATGGAAGAAACAGGCGCAGGAGATTGAGGCGGAATATGCGGGCTTGATTGAGCAATTGGCCGGGGAAGGCGTGGCGGATGCGGCCGACTATGGGAATTGGTTGCAACAGAAACAAGCGCTGGAGGCCCGTCTCCGCGCGATTGCCGGTTATCGGACGGAAATTGCGCGATTGCAGGCACAGGCAACGGGCAAGTTGTCCGAAATTCGATCTCATCGTCGCGACCTGACGGAGAAGCGGCGGCAGTTTCTAAGCAACATACTGGCCACCAACAGTTTTGTGCGCATGGATGTGATACCTTATGGCGAATTGGATGATGCGCATGGTCAGTTGTCGGAATTGTTGCGCTGTGAAGACGCAAGGTATTCCACGGATGTTACCGGGTTACTGGACAGTGTGTATTTTCCTGACGGCAAGTCCTACATTTCGACATGGAAAGGCGTGGATGCGAGCCAGAGAATGCAGCTAGAGGAGGACATGGATAAGCGCTTGGTCGCTCTTAAGAAGCGTATCGGCGATTGCGCATTGGGAACAGTGCCGGAATCGCTTGGCCGTGGTTGGTTCCGGAATAAATTGAAGGATGCCGCGCAATCGCCGGAAACGCTCAATCATCTCGACCTTTCCTGGCCCGGGGACAGTGTGCATGTCTCCTATGCGAATCCGGCCACCGGCAAGTTCAGCGCGTTGGATCAGGCATCGCCCGGACAAAAAACGGCGGCTATTCTGGCCTTTGTGCTTTCCTATGGGCAAGACCCCATGATCCTGGACCAGCCGGAGGACGACCTGGACAATCACTGGATCTACGAACTGGTGGTTCGCCAGATTCAGGAGAGCAAAAAGCGGCGGCAAATCATCGTCGTCACGCACAATGCCAATATCGCTGTGAACGGCGATGCGGAACTGGTGCTCGCCCTGAAGTCGGATGGCGGTCGCACGGAGTACGAAGCGCAAGGCGGTTTGCAGGAAGCGGATGTTCGCGACACTGTCTGTCTGGTCATGGAAGGCGGCAGGGATGCCTTTGCGCGGCGATACGACCGGATTGTTGGAGGAACAGGACATGTATGACACACGCGAAGAACTGCTGGCAAAGATTCGCCTGGGAGAGGACACGACCTTTGAGATGAAGGCGGTTGTCTTCGCCGGTAATCAGGTTAGAGGACCGGGACGTGACGAACTGGCTGACGAACTGGCGGCGATCGCCAATACGTCCGAAGGGGTTTGTCTGTTGGGCATCGACGACAAGAGTCGGGAAGTCACGGGCATTCCCGTCAACCGCCTGGACGCCGTGGAAGCGTTGGTTCGAGAAGTGCTGAACGACAGTATCGTTCCGCCGCTGACAGCGCGGGTGTTGCGCATGGAGTTGCCCGATTCGCTGGGTGAACTCAAGCCGATCGTGCGGATCGATGTTCCGCGCAGTCTTTTTGTGCACCGTAGCCCGCACGGATATTTTCACCGCGTTGGGAGTTCAAAACGCGAACTTTCGCCGGAAATCCTTGCCCGGTTGTTTCAGCAACGCAGTCAATCCCGGATCATTCGGTTCGACGAGCAGGCGGTGCCCGAGACTTCAATTGCGGACTTGGACACCGCTTTATGGAGCCGGTTTGTCCGCGATGCGTCCGGCAATGCGGAGGAAATCCTTCGAAAACTGCGGATTGTGACAAATGACGATACCGGGGCAGAGCGACTTTCAGTTGGCGGCGTGCTGATGTGCACGCGTAACCCGGAACGGTGGCTCAGTGGCGCCCAGATTGAGGCTGTTTGTTACCGAGGGCTCACGCGCGATGCAAACTACCAACTCGATGCCAGAACCATCACTGGCCCGCTCGACCGGCAGGTGTTCGATACATTGTCCTTTGTCGCGAAAAACATGCGGCGACCGGCCGTCAAAGACCCGGCGCGGAACGAGGTTCCGGAATACAGCGAACGCGCGTTATTCGAGGCCATCGTCAATGCGGTGGCGCATCGCGACTATTCGATTCACGCTTCACGAATACGCTGCTTTATGTTCGAGGATCGTGTCGAAATCTATTCGCCGGGGCCGCCGCCCAATAGCGTGACCGTGGAAAGCATGCCATTGCGACAGGCTACACGAAACGAAATGGTTGCGTCACTGCTGTCCAATTGCCGTGCCGCCGGCGTTGCAGGCGGACTCGGCAGGACTTTCCTGATGGAGAAGCGTGGGGAAGGCGTGCCGATCATCATGAACGAGAGCCTTCGATTGTCAAATCGGAAGCCGGAATATCAACTTATAGATAACACGGAAATCATGCTTTCCATCTGGGCCGGCAAGAGCGCCGTCGCGTAACCGCGTTGATCCCGCAGCGGATACGTCGGCGTGGGAGCGGGAGATCGACCAACAGGTTTACGCCCTTTACGGCCTGACGGAGGAGGAGATCAAAATCGTGGAGGGGAGCACGCAACGATGAACAAGGATAGAAAAATGAGACCGAAAGTCTATTTGGAAACGAGCGTGGTGAGTTACCTGGCGGCACGACCGAGTCGCGACCTGGTGGTCGCGGCGAATCAGGAAGTGACGCGGGAATGGTGGGCAAATGCACAAGAACGTTTGGATTTGTTTCTGTCTGAAATTGTTTTGAAGGAAATCGCGGCGGGCGATCGTGTTGCGGCGGCTGAACGTAAACGCTATCTTGTGAAAGTGCCGCTCTTGCCGTTGAACCTCGATGCGCGAGCTTTGGCGGATCGCTATCTTGCGGCAAGGATTATGCCGGCAAAGGCGGCGACCGATGCCCTGCATATTGCCTTGGCGACGGTGCACGGCATGGATTACGTGGTCACATGGAACTGTGCGCATATCGCCAATGCCCTTACGCAAAAGGCCATTGCCCGGATCAGCAGCGAAGGCGGGTATGAACCGCCCGTGATCTGTACGCCTTTGGAGTTAATGGAGGACGAAGCATGAAACCAGACCCGATTGTGGCGGAAGTCCGTAAAGTGCGGGAAGCGCATGCCCTGCGGCATGGAAACGATCTTCGAAGAATCTATGCGGATATGAAGAAAGCCGAGGCTCGGGATCATTGGCCACAGGCGCAAGTTCGCGTGCAATCGCCCGTTCGCGCTTGCGTGGCGGAGGATTCCGCCCAGTATGTTGCGAAGAAGGGGCGTAGTGCCACCAGGCACGCGCCAAGCGATACTGGCGGAGCTTAACGAACGCATTGGAGCGCGAGATCGACCAGCAGGTTTACGCCCTCTACGGCCTGACGCCGGAGGAGATTAAGATTGTGGAGGGGACGGTAAAATGAGAAACATACTTTTGCCCGGCAATACAGGAGGTTCCATATGACAACGCCCGTTTTTATTAAGCGCGTGGTGCTGAATAATTATAAAAGCATCAAAGAGTGTTCCGTCGCCCTGGGGCCGCTCACGTTTTTGGTAGGCCAGAACGGCGCGGGGAAGAGTAATTTTCTCGATGCGTTGCGACTGGTGACAGACGGACTGAACACCTCCCTTGAGCATGCCTTGCGGGAGCGCGGCGGCATTAACGAAGTCCGGCGCCGTTCTTCGGGGCATCCCACGCATTTTGGCATCCGGCTTGAGTGGGTTCTTCCCAACGGAAGCGAAGGCGTTTATGCGTTTCGGATTGGTTCTCAGAAGAAGGGCGGCTTTGAAGTTCAGCGCGAAGAGTGCCGCGTTTTCGAGCCGGATCGGGTGCAGGTGAGTTTCTACAAGGTGGAATGCGGGGTTCTGAAGAGTTCGAATTTCGAGGTCGCGCCGCCGACTTCGAGCGACCGGCTCTATCTGGTTTCCGCCGCCGGACTTCCGCCGTTCCGTCCGCTTTACGATGCGTTGTCGCACATGGGGTTCTACAATCTGAATCCTGACGAGATCCGCGAACCCCAGCCGCCGGATCCGGGCGAGGTGCTTAAGCGGGACGGCAGTAATCTGGCCAGCGTACTGGGACTGCTTGAAAAGGGCGGGGTTGAGCGGATTGTCGAGTTGCTGTCGAAGGTTGTCCCGGGGATACAGAATATTGAGGTCAGGCATGTCGGCAAAAAGGAAACACTGGAGTTCCGGCAACAGGTGGGTAAGAATAAAGACCCGTGGCGGTTTATGGCGGAGAATATGTCGGACGGTACATTGAGGGCGCTGGGAGTACTTACTGCGCTGTTCCAGTCCTCTAAGGCGGACGGCAAGCGGGTTCCTTTGGTTGGAATTGAGGAGCCCGAAACCGCTGTTCATCCCGGCGCTGCCGGTGTGCTGCGGGACGGGTTGCGGGCGGCTGCCGAGCTTACTCAAACCATTGTAACCAGTCACAGCCCGGATCTTCTGGATGACAAGGAAATTGCCGATGAACACATTTTGGCAGTTATGAACCGGAATGGTGAAACCCTGATCGGCCCGCTGGACGACGCGGGCAGAACGGCAATTCGCCAACGTCTCTACACGGCAGGGGAACTGCTTCGCTTGAATCAGATGGAGCCGGATCAGGATGTAATAAGCAAGGTTTCTTCGAATCAACTGGAGCTGTTTTCAGAGTACAAGCCATGACCGAGATCTGCATACAAGCAATTTGATATGGTTGCCGCTCGGCGGGCCGATTCCTTTGACAAGTGTTACAGGGAAATCCACAAAATGCTTTCGGCCTTGCGACAGACCGTAATGGATTGAGAAATCAATGAGCGACACAATCCGACAGCCTATCGCCCGCTGGACCGCCGCCGAAGAAGGTCAATTCTTCGAACGGAAGTCGGCGTTGGATCGTTCATCCGGGCGCGTGAAACCGCGCAAGGCGGCGGAAATCGCGCATGACATTGCTGAAACGGTTTGCGCCATGGCCAATGCCGATGGTGGGGAACTCGTGGTCGGCATGGAGGATGATGGGGCGATTTCGGGAGTTCCGCACGCCGAGGACAAACTGCAATTGTTGTTGGGTGTGCCGAAGGACCGGAACTACGTGAACCCGCCGCTGCCTTGCCGATCCCGCAAGGTGGTCTCCTCGGACGGATTGGTTCTCCTGCATTTCGAGGCGGATTGGAGTCCAGCCGTTCACCTCCTGGCCGACAGCCGGTGCCTATTGCGCGTGGACGACACCAATTCGCCATTCGCGCCCGACAAGGTGGGCGCATTGAAGGCGGCCAAGGCTCAGGGCCTTCTTGAACGCTCCTTTCCTCCCGGCGCACAAATGGAAGACCTCGATCTGGACTTGGTATCCACCGAATTGGGCAAGGTCTGGCCGGGTTTGTCGCCGGAGGCTGTTTTGCGACGGTACGGACTCATCGCGGGCCGCAACGGGCATTCCGTGCCAACGCTGGCGGCGCTGCTGTTGTTTGGCCGAGAACCGACTCGCTGGCATCCCCGATGTGGTCTCGATTTCATTCGTTGGGAAGGCACGCAGGGCAAGACCGGTTCGGAGTTGAACATCGCCAAGCGGATTCGTATAGAAGAACCGCTGGCGGTGCTGATCCGCAAGGCGCGCGAAGCGATTCATCCCTTCATCCGGGAACGTCAACATCTGCACGACCTGTTCTTTGTCGAAAAACTCGAATACCCGACGTTTGCCTGGCAGGAGGCCATCGTCAACGCGGTGGCGCACCGGGATTACAGCCTGCAAGGCGCGCCGATCGAGGTCTGGATGTACGACGACCGTATGGAGATTCGCAGCCCTGGCATGCCTCCCGCGCCGGTTACGGTCGATGCGCTGAACCATCGCAAGCGCGTCCATCTCTCCAGGAATCCCATACTGGTTCGGGCGCTGGCAGACCTGCAGTATATGCGGGACGTCGGTGAAGGAGTTCCACGTATCTTCGACGAAATGGACCGCGCCGGTTGCTATCCGCCAAGGTTCGAGATCATCGGCGGATTTGTGTTTCAGTTGACGTTGCGCAACGAACCGGTCTACGACCGCAAGACCCTGGATTGGCTCAAGCAGTTCACCGATGTCGATCTGTCAGGTGACCAGAAGCGTATGCTTGCCTACGCCCATGCTCATGGGGAACGGTTCACCAGCCGGGAATTCCAGAAGGTCATCGGCACGGACATCTACGGCGCCTCGAACGCGATCAAGGACATGATCCGCAAGGGGGTGGCTAAATCCACCGAGAAGGGCAGTCGGGTCTATGGGATTCACAAGCCATTACGAGAGCAGCCCGGCATGCCGACGGAACTCCGACAACTTCTTCCATTGCTTAGGAAGAAGGGACGCCTGGCCAATCAGGATGTACGGAAGATCTGTGGGCTGACGAAGATCACGGCCGCGCGTCTCCTGCGCGAACTCACGTCAGGGCAATGGCTTGCGGGAACGGGGAAGCGGGGTGCAGGTGCGTGGTACTCCGCTGGTCCTCGTCTATTGTCTCAGTCTCAAACTAGTTCGGAAAGCCGTGAGACTGATACAATGAGCCATGAGGCTGATACAATGAAAAAGCGAAAGTAGGCCATGCCCACCCACGACATCATAGACAACCGGACCGAGAAACTGGTTGACCACCTGTCCCAGATGCTCGGATCGACCGAACGCGCCCGGTTCGCGGTGGGCTACTTGTTCCTGTCCGGCCTGACGAGCGTTGCGAAACGGCTCCTGAACTTGAAGGATTTGCGCCTGCTCATCGGCAACACGACGAACCGCGAGACGGTCGAAATGCTGGCCGAAGGCTACCGCCGGATTGATCTGGCTGCAGAGGAAGTCGAGAAGCAGGTTTATCCGAAGCGCACTGAGGCCGGCAAAATGGCGCAGGAGACCGCCGGGAATCTCCGGAACACCGTCGAGTTGATGGACCAAACAGACGAGGCGCAGGATCTGATTGCCGGGCTGATTCGGATGATCGAGGAGAAGCGACTCAAGGTCCGCGTCTTCACGAAGGGCCGCCTTCACGCCAAGGCGTACATCTGCGACTACGGGAAGGTGTTCGACTTGCTGGGCAAGGAGATTGACCGGCATGAAAGAGGGATCGCCGTAGTGGGGTCTTCCAACTTGACATTGGCCGGGCTTACCCACAACACCGAGTTGAATGTTGTCGTTCAGGGTAACCAGAATCACGGCGAACTGGTCCGCTGGTTCGATGACCTCTGGAAAGAGGCGCAAGAGTTCGACGACACGCTGATGGCCGAGCTCAAGGAGTCCTGGGCGGCGGCGCAGGTCCGGCCTTACGACATCTACATGAAGACCCTCTACGCCCTCGTGCGCGACCGGTTGGAGAGCGAGGACGAAGCGGAATTGCTTTGGGATGATGACATCTTCCGCAAACTGGCGAGTTTTCAGAAGGTGGCCGTGCGGCAGGCGGTGCAAATGACCCGTGACTTCGGCGGGGCGTTTGTGTCCGACGTGGTAGGTCTGGGCAAGAGTTACATCGGCGCGGCGATCGTGAAGCACTTCGAGCGCACCGACCACGCGCGCCCGCTGATCATCTGCCCCGCCCCGTTGGTGGAGATGTGGGAGCGGTATAACGAGGTTTATCAACTCAACGCCCGCGTCCTTTCAATGGGGTTCTTGCGCGAGGACGAACAGGATGGCGTCACCCGGATGCTGAACGACATCAAGTTCAAAGACCGGGACTTCGTCCTTGTGGATGAGAGCCATAATCTCCGACACCCGGACACGCAGCGTTACAAGATCGTGCAAACCTTCCTTTCGACGGGGCGGCGGTGCTGTTTCCTGACCGCAACACCCCGGAACAAGAGCGCCTGGGACGTTTACCACCAGATCAAACTGTTTCATCAGGACGACCGCACCGACTTGCCGGTGGACCCGCCGAACTTGAAGGAATACTTCAAACTGATCGACAAGGCCGAACGGAAACTCCCGGACTTGCTGGCGCATATCCTCGTTCGCCGGACCCGGCAACACATCCTACGCTGGTATGGTTTCGACGCCGAGACCCACGAACCGGTTGACCCGAACCGCTTTCAGGAATACCTCCAGGGCACGCGGAAGGCTTACGTGTTGGTGGGCGGCAAACACCAGTTCTTCCCAAAACGCGAACTGGAAACCATCGAGTACAGCATCGAAGACACCTATCAGGGACTTTATCAGGAGTTGCGCGGCTATCTGGGCAGGGGTGGCACAGGCATTCCTGCCTGTGTACCACAGACAAGAATGTCTGTGCCACCCTCCTCAACCATCGAAGTCATCTTCAGCGGCGACAAGAGCAAGGAGAAGGTTGTCGGCCGCTTCGCGCCCAAGGCGAACCCGGAGTATCGCTTCGCCAAGGACGAGGCAGAACTGATGATGGTGATTGCCACCGACGTTCTTGCCGAAGGCTTGAACCTTCAGGACTGCGACAACATCATCAACTACGACCTGCACTGGAACCCCGTCCGGCTGATTCAACGTTTTGGGCGCATTGACCGTATCGGCTCGGAACACGAACGCATTTTCGGCTTCAACTTCCTGCCTGAAACCAAGCTCGACAAGAATCTCGGCCTCAAAGACAAATTGCACAACCGCATTCAGGAAATACACGACACCATCGGGGAAGATTCGGAGATTCTTGACCTGACTGAGAAGCTCAACTCGGAAGCCATGTATGCGATCTATGAGACTCGTGGAGGCGCTCCAGTCCAACTGGACCTGTGGGGCGGCGCTGACGACGAGTTCCTTGACCTGAACGAGGCCGAGGAAATCCTGCGACAGTTGCGGAAGGACAATCCCGACGAGTACGAGCGCATCGCCAGTCTGCGCGACGGCATCCGTACCGCCCGGCCGTCGTTGCAACGCGGCATGTACGTCTTCTGCCAAGCCGGGCGGTTTCAGCAGTTGTTCCTGCTCGACGACAAGGGCGCTGTGATCTCCCGGGACGTGCCCAAGGTGGTCGGCGCGATCAAGTGCGCCCCCGACGCTAAAGCCGCACCATTACCAGAGGGCTACAACAAGGCGGTCATGGCGATTCAACGCAAGTTCGCGGAGGATGTCCGGCGCCGCGAGGCCGAGCGGACCTACACGGCGAACCTGACTCACGGCCAACTCTACGTTTTGCGGGAACTGCGAATCCTGTTTGAAGCCACGGAAGACGAAGATATCAAACAGAACGTCAACGTCTTAGAGAAGGCCTTCCGGGGGCCGCTCACCGGCACGGTGAAGCGTGAACTCAACCAGTTGCGACGGAACTCGGTGACAGGTGAAGGGCTGCTCAAGAACCTGGCTCGAATGTATGATCGGCACAATCTGAAGGACGCCGCCGCCCAACGGAGCCTCGGCATGGCGGACAGGGCCATTCCTCGGATTGTCTGCAGCGAGGCTTTTGTCTGACGCGACGGCATCTGCGAATTGCCATGCAAGCGATATGGATGAAGTGCAGTTGTGAATAGGCGCATATCAAACACCGCCGAAGACCGTTTGCTGGTGGCCCTCCAGAAGGGACTGCCACTCGAGGCGCGGCCTTTTGCCCGTATCGGCGACGACCTCGGCGACGACCTCGGATTGACCGAAGAGTCCGTGCTCGCCCGGGTTCGAGGGCTTTTCGAGACCGGCGTGGCGCGCCGGTTCGGCGCGGTGTTCGACTCGCAGAGCCTCGGCTACGAAAGCACCCTCTGCGCAGCCGAGGTGCCGGCGCCTGACGTGGCGCCGGCCGTCGCCCGGATCGTTCCGCATCCGGGCATCACCCACTGCTACGAACGGGAAGGCCACCCCAACCTGTGGTTTACCCTGACCGCGCCGGCGGACGCGCTGCTGGCGGAACTGGCGCGCGTCTCGTCCGCCTTGGGCCGTTATACCGTGCTCAACCTGCCGGCGTTGCGCAAGTTCAAAATAGAGGCCGTGTTCGGGCAACAGGCGGAGGCTCCCGTCCCGCGCGCCAAGTCCTTCGCGCCGACCGGAACCGCCGCCCCGCTCACGGCGCGCGAGCGGCAGGTCGTGCGGCGCCTGCAGGCGAACCTCGCTGTCGACGCCGACCCGTTCGGCGTCCTGGCACAGGAACTCGGCTTCGCCCCCGCCGATCTGCTCGCGCTGCTCACGCGGTGGGAGGCCACCGGGGTGATCCGGCGCATCGGCCTGATCCTGCGTCACCGGGAACTGGGCCTTGCCGCCAATAGCATGTGCGTCTGGGCCGTCGCCGCCGATCGGATTGAGGCCGCCGGCGCGTCCATGGCGCGCAGCCCGCACGTCTCTCACTGTTATGAACGCCCGTCGTTCGAAGCCTTCCCCTTCAACCTGTATGCCATGATCCACGCCACAACGCGCGCGGAGGCCGTCGGCTTTTTTGAACGGCTCGGCTCGGACGCCGGACTCGCCGACGGGCGCATGCTGTGGTCGGCCCGCGAGTTCAAGAAATCAAGCCCCGTGTTTTTCTGCGAACCGTCTCCCGCGCTCGAAAGGCCAGGTCCGGCATGAGCGCGCGCACCGGCATCCTGTTTGCCACGCCCGGCTCGACCTGCCCCACGGCGGCGGACGTGTACGATCATCTGGAGCGCGCGGCTTCCCACCGCTTTCCGGGGGTGACCCCGCATTGGTGTTTCACGTCGGGGCCCGTCCGCCGCAAACGGGCCGAGCAAGGCCTCCCCGCGCAAGACCCCGCGACGGCGCTCGCCGTGCTGCAGGCCGAGGTCTACACCCATGTGGCGGTCATGCCCCTGCATCTTGCGAATGGACTGGAGTTCCGCGAACTGGCCGAACAGGTGAGCGCTTGGGCACACCGTCCGGGTACCGCCCTGACGGTGGCGATGGGGCATGCGCTTCTCACCTCCGACGCCGACTGGAAACGCACGCTCCAGGCCCTGCTCGCGTCTCTGCCGCAGGCGCCCGGGGAACACGACCGGGTCATCCTGGCCGTGCACGGCAGTCAAGATCCCGAGGGACAACGCACGCTCCGGGAGGCGGCCCGCCTCTGCGGCACGGTTGACCCGCGCCTCATGCTGGGCATGCTGCTCGGGAAGCCCGACCTGGCCGACGTGCTGCGCGCCTGCACCGCGGCCGGCGTGAGGAAAGCCTGGCTGCTTCCCTGCATGATGGTGGCCGGATACTCGGCTCGCGAGGTGATCACCGGAAGCGGCGAACAGGCGTGGGCCGTCGCCCTGCAACGCGCCGGCATCGAAACGATCCCCGTCCTTCGGGGGCTGGGCGAGATTCCCGGTGTCGTCGCCGTCTGGATGGATCACCTCGAACACCTGCTGGCCGCGCTGGCCGCGCCGCCCCAACACCCGGAGAGCCCGTGATGCGCAATGAAACTGTGACACGTCCGATTCTACCCGTCAGCCTGCTGATTGCGGGCAAACGCTGCCTCGTCGTGGGCGGGGGGCAGATCGCCACGCGTAAAACGGGACACCTGCTGGATGCGGAAGCCGACGTGACGGTGGTCTGTCCGGACGCGTCCGAGGCGATCGCCACCCTCGCGCGCAGCGGCAGAATCAGGCTGGTATTGCGCGCCTTCTCCGAATCCGACGTGACGGGGCAGTATCTGGTGTTCGCGACGACCGACAACCCGGACGTGAACCGACGTGTCATCGCGTGCTGCCACGCGCAGGGCGTGCTGTGCAGCGCCTCCGACAGCAACTGGCCGGATGGCGATCTCGTCGTGCCGGCCATCTGCCGGAAGCACGGCGTGGTGGTTTCGGTTGCCACGGGGGGCCGGTCATGCCGGCTGGCACGCCACGTGAAGGACAAGATCGCCGAATGGCTGACATCCCTGACGGACGAAACAAGCGGGAGAGACAATCATGACGACAGCCAGGATGACGTTTAAGGCCGGGACGCGGAGCAGTCCGCTGGCCCGGATTCAGACCCATGACGCGCTGGCCCGGATAACGGCGTGTTTGCCGATGTGCGCGTTTGTGGAGGTGCCCATCTCGTCGCCGGGAGACCGCGATCAGGCGACGGACCTGCGTGAAAGCCCGGCCGATTTCTTCACACAGGATCTCGACCGTCAGGTGCTGGACGGCGAACTCGACTGTGCCGTGCATAGCGCCAAGGACCTGCCCGATCCGGTGGCGGCGGGGCTGGACTGGTGCTGGTTGCCCTGGCGGGAGGATCCCCGCGATGTGCTGGTTCTGCCGCGCGGCCGGAGTCTGACCGAGTTCACCCCCGGTTTCACAATCGGAGTCAGCAGTGAGCGCCGCGCGGCCTACTGTCGCTCCCGCTTCCCCCAGGCCCGCCAACAGCCGATCCGCGGCACGATCGAGGATCGGCTCCAGCAGGTAGATCGACACGACTTCGACCTGATCATCATGGCGGGCGCCGCCCTCAATCGCCTCGGCCTGCAGGATCGTTGTAGCGAATGGATCCCGGCCCACGCGCTGCCCCCGCCTGACGGACAGGGGTCGCTGGCGCTGACGTTCCGCGCCAACGATGCGCGCTTTCAGCACATCCGCCGGTTGTTTGTGAGCAGCGTGACGTTCGCTGCCGCGGGCGCGGGATCGGCCGGCGCCCTGACGCGCGACGCCCTCCATGCCCTGGAGCGCTGCGACGTGTGCCTGCACGACACCCTCCTCGGCCACGATGTGTTCGATCTGCTGCCGCCAACCGTGAACTGCATCGATGTCGGCAAACGATGCGGCAAGCACAGCACGCCGCAGGACGAGACGACCTACCTGATCACCCGCTACGCGCGCCGCGGCCTCACCGTCGTGCGGCTCAAAGGCGGCGACCCGGGGATCTTTGGCCGGCTGGCGGAAGAGGTCGATGCACTGGACGCCCTCCACCTGCCCTACCGTGTGCTGCCGGGTGTGAGCAGCATGAGCGCCGCCACCTCGGGCACCGGCATGTTGCTCACGCGGCGCGGCGTCTCGCGCGGGTTCACCGTGCTGACCCCCCGCACGGAGGGGGGCGGCATCGGCTCCGTGGCCGCGGACGAACGCCGCCGTCTGCCGCTGGTCTTCTTCATGGCCCTGTCCGTGGCGGACGACGTGGCCCGCCAGTTGATCGGCGAGGGCATGTCCCCGGAAACACCGGCAGCGGTCGTGTTCGCCGCCGGCAGCGACCAGTCGCGCATCCTCGCAGGGACGCTGGCCGACATTGCAGCGCGCATTCAGGCCGCGGAAACCGGGCAGCCCGGCCTGCTCATCGTCGGCGAAGCGGCAACGTACCGCTACCGGAATTGGGGCGCCCTGGAGGGGCGCCGGGTCCTGCTGACCGCCAGTCAAGCCCTGCAGGACAAAGCGGCGGATCGGGTTACGGACTGGGGCGGAATCCCCGTGTGCCGTCCCCTCTTCAAACTGGAAGCCACGTCCGACGCGCTGGACGCCATCCGCCGGATCAGCACCTATGACTGGGTCGTCCTGACGTCTCCCTCGGCGGTACGCTGCTTCGGCGAGCTGCTGCAACGCGCCCGGATCGATTTGCGCACCGTCCCGTACCTGGTCACGTGCGGCGGAGGCACGTCACACGCGCTCGCGCCCCTGAGGCTGAAGGCCGACATCGCCCCGTCCTCGCAGTTCAGCGCGGACAGCCTCCTCGACACGGTCAAACCGCTTGTGAAACCGGGTCTGCGCATCCTGAGATTGCGCTCGGACAAGGCCGGAACCGGGTTGGCCCAAGCCCTGCGCGCCCAGGGCGCCCAGGTGGACGATGTGCTGCTGTATCGCAACCTGCCGATCCCGCAGGCCGAGAAGCCCGATTTCGAGGTGGCCTTCTTCGCCAGCGCCTCCGCCGTCGAAGCCTATGCCGCGCAGTGGGGCGTCGCCACGCTGCAGGGCACGGTGGTGGTCGCGATCGGCAAGCCCACCCTGACCGCCCTGCAGACCTGCGGCGTCACGGCAGACCTGGTGCCGCCCGAGGCGACCGTCGAATCGAGTTTCGCGTGTCTGGCCGAATACTGCGTCCGTCACAACCTGGCCGAGACTCATTCAGGACCTTGAGTGGAGCAAGCGCGGCGGAAAGTGGCGGACGCCCTCATTCACGGCAAGGCGCTCCGCATAGAAGGTGGCGCCGTGTTCCTGGATGAAATCGGCGATATCAGCCCGGCGATGCAAGTCCGCCTCCTGCGCGTGCTCCAGGAAAGGACCTACGAACCCCTGAGCGGCACGCACACGCGACACGCCGACGTGCGCGTCATCGCCGCCACCCATCGCGATCTGGTCGCGCTGATCCGCACAGGCACCTTTCGGGAAGACCTCTTCTACCGATTGAACGTCCCTCTCGGGATGGCCGTTCCCGTCGGGAAGCCACATAAAGTCGCATACTGCACTTCTATGCGTGTCGGACAGTCGCGTATACGCGACTCCGCCCATGTTTTGCCTCCCTGCCACTCTATGTGCATCCCTCTGCGCACAAACATGTTGCGCGAATTCCGCGTGTTCGTACTGCGCCTTGGCACGGTTCGTGATATAGACTATGGCATGAAGCTGAGGAATGGCAACTGATGAAAATCGCGATTACTGCAACGGGCAAGGAAATGACGAGCAACGTGGATCCGCGGTTCGGACGCGCGAAGTATTTCATTGTCGTGGAGACGGATACGAACGAGTCGGCGGCGCATGACAACGCGCAGAACTTGAATGCCGCGCAGGGTGCGGGGATTCAAGCCGGTGAAACGGTTGCGCGACTGGGGGCAAGAGCCGTCGTCACGGGCAATGTCGGCCCCAAAGCGTTTCGCATTCTGAATGCGGCGGGGATCAAGGTTTACCTGTCGAAGCAAGGCACGGTGGCTGACGCCATACGCACGTTCAAGGCGGGCGAGTTGAAGGAGACTACGGTGGCCAATGTCGAAGGACATTGGTGAAAGCAAACAGAAAACACGACCAGAAAGGAGGCAGCAATGCCAGCAAGAGACGGAACGGGACCGACAGGAGCAGGACCGAGAACAGGACAGGGAATGGGTGGTGGAGGAGGCTCAGGAGCCGGTCAAGGACAGGGCCGGGGCCGGGGCCGTATGGGCGGATTTGCCATGGGACCTGGAGGAAACTGTGTTTGCCCGAAATGCGGCAAAACCGTTCCGCATCAGCGTGGCGCGCCCTGTACGCAGGTGAAATGCCCTGCTTGCGGTGCGGCGATGACAAAAGAGCGGTAAGAACCGCTTCCCAGGCGGTTTGAGGTCGAGTTGTCGCTCAGCGCATGGAATCAGCCTAAATCCGGCAGTTCATCTTCACCATTCGCTCTAAGTAACCAGTGATCAGTGGGCTTCGCACCAAATGGTGATGCCTCTGGTTATGCATATGGCATTGGCCGCCAGGTTCTACACGGCACGAGAGGTTATCGTGACGCCCAAGCAGGCCGGTTTCTATCTGGATCGGGCGACAAGCTGTCGGTTTGAGGGACCTGACCAAACGGTCGAGCGGTATACGTATCCGCGCGAGGGCATGGCGAAAGGCGCTGGTTTCATGGGTATGCGATTTAACAAAGGAGAACAACAATACCGGAATTTGGATCGCCCTTCTCAGGGCTAGCAAACGACAGGAAACTCACGGAGTCTGAACTCATAAGGGCCATTCGGTTCATGGTGGCCGCAGAGTACAATGGCGCTTACTTAAGGGGCTATTGCCATCTTAATCATAATCCTAATCTTGATCTTAATCTCCTGGTGGAGAACGGATTACGATTAAGATTATGATTATGATCGGAAGCATCGCTTAAGTAAGCGCCATTCGCCGCAGAGTACGAAGCGATTCAGTTGTACATGCAGCTTGCAGAGTCAACAGACAACAAACTCGCCATCGAAGTGCTCAAGGATATCGCCGACGAAGAACGCGTTCACGCAGGCGAGTTCCTTCGTCTCCTCCGTGAGCTTGCCCCAGATGAAGAGAAGTTCTATGCTAAGGGGGCAAAGGAAGTCGAAAAACCATGAAAGGACAGGCATGAGCATGAAAACGGCGGATATTGTTGTGGTTGGCGGCAGTGCGGCGGGCGTGACGGCTGCTATTACCGCGAGGCGTCACTACCCCGGTAAAAGCGTCTTGTTGGTGCGGAAAGAGAAGCAGGTGCTGATTCCCTGCGGCATTCCCTATATCTGCGGCACGGTGGGGAGCCCGGACAAGAACCTTATTCCCGACGCCGTCTTGGAAAAGGAACAGGTCGAACTCCTTGTCGCGGAAGTGACCGCCATCGACCGCGAGCGGAAAAGGGTAACCACCGCGTCAGGCGAGGTCGGGTATGACCGTCTGATCGTTGCCACCGGGTCGCTTCCAGTTACCCCGCCCATTCCGGGCGCGACTATGGACGGCGTGTTCACGATTCTCAAGGATGAGGACTACCTGCGCCGGATGCAGGAGTGCCTGAAAACCGCCCGCGATGTTGTGGTTGTGGGCGGCGGCTTCATCGGAATCGAATTTGCCGATGAGATTCGCAAGACAGGCGGAAAGACCATTACGATCATCGAAATCGCGCCTCACTGCCTGAGTCTATCCTACGACGAGGAGTTCTGCGTCGAAGCCGAGCAGGTGCTGCAGACCAACGGCATTCGGATTCTGACCGCGACCAAGGTTGCCGGCTTTGCAGGCAACGACCGTGTGACCGGCGTAAAGCTCTCCAACGGCGAAACCCTCACGGCGGACGTGGTCATTCTGGGAACCGGCTCGAAGGCCAGCGCGGAACTGGGGAAAGCCGCCGGTCTACGCATCGGGGCCACGGGCGCCATTGACGTGGATCGCACGATGCGCACTTCCGACAAGCACATCTTCGCGTGCGGAGATTGCGCGGAGAAGATATCGTTCTTCGGCGGCGGACATTCCACGCTGAAGCTTGCCTCCATCGCCACGCTCGAAGCGCACATTGCGGGCGCGAACCTGTTCGGCATCACACGCGAGAATCCCGGCACGGTGGGAGTCTGGGCCACGGCATTGGGCGATTTCGCGCTGGGCACGGCGGGACTGACCGAGACGATGGCGAAGGCCCTCGGATATGACGCAGTGGCCGCGACCGTCGAGGGGCCGAATCGGCATCCGGCCGGAATGCCGGGCGGTGCCATGACCAAGGTCAAGCTGGTCTTCGAGTCCAACTCCAGCGTGCTCCTGGGCGGCCAGGTCCGAGGCAACGCGGTCGCGGGAGAGATCATCAACACGATCTCCGCCTGTGTGCAGAAGCGCATGACCGCTGAAGACATCGCCACATTCCAGATGGGTACCCATCCGGCGTTGACGGCCTCGCCCATCGCCTATCCGCTGGTCAACGCTGCGGAGTTGGCCATCGGAGAGATCAGAAAAAGGAAAGGAGCCTGATTGGCGCGAACATCGGCGCACCGGTGGGAGCGTTGGTTGTGAAACGCGGAAGAAGGTCACAGGCAAGGTTGAAAATGAACAGGTTACAGGTTTATTCGCGCGCACCCAAGGGTGAACAGGCCCCATTTGCATAATCGATTGCAACCCAAGCCTTACAGCCTCACAGTCTTCCGCCCTTTTTAGGTTGCCCTGTCAGAACTCCGTGAGCGCGTCCCTGGATTCCTTGAGTGGCCAGAGAGCGGCGCGCTCGATGCGTGTCAATCCCCCGCCAAGCGTTCCCAGCCAGATGTAGCGGTTGTCGGCCTCCAGCGCGCCGGTAGCCGGCGTGTCGAGCCCGCTATCGCGGTTGTAGAAGGCGGTAGGATTGTTGCTGGTGTCGCAGGCAACAAGACCTCGATCGGTTGCCATCAGAGTCCCATTTCCCACGGGGTGGACGCAGTGGATAGGCGCCCAGGCCCGGGCTTGCTGGATCTCAGCCGCTGGCTGGCCCGCGTCTCGCAAAACGTACAGCGCGTCCCGGGATGTGATCCACAGCGCGGCTTCCGCCGGCCAAAGTCCCTGAAGATCTGCCGCAGCGGGGATCACCGTTGCCTCGGTCCATCCGCCCGCGCCAAGCGTACGGCGACAGAGTCCTCTTGCCGTTGCGGCCCAAAGGGCATTCCGCCAGAGGCAGAGGGAACGCACGGACGATGGTGCCGTCCAGGACAGGTCCTCCTTCCATGCCCGTACGACCGGATCGTAGGCCCTCACCTTTCCGTTGTCTCCGCCCGTCCACACGAGTCCCCCCGCCACCGCCACTCCTTTGATGATCCCCGCTTTCTCCTCAATGACTTCAAACCCGCTCGGCGTGCGATCCGGATCGTGCATGATGAGACCATGGTTCGTGGCCATCCAGACGCGCCGCCCATCCGGCGCCATCGCGTAGATGTTTTCCCATCGAATGGCGTCGTGATCGCCGAGGTAGTGGTACAGATGATCGTTGATGTACAACCCCAGATTCAAGTTGAACCAGCTCCTCAATTTGAGATCGTAACGCCACACGCCGACGCCCATGGTGCCGACATAGAGCGCATCCCCGATACGCGTCAGCGACAGAATGTGGCTGGCCGGTGAACCTGCCCGATAGGGGATCTCCCGCCAATCCTGCGCGTCGGCGTTCCGCCGCCACAAGCCTCCGTTGGGCCACAGGGCCGCCCACACCGCTCCTTCATCAAACACCATGCGCGCCACACGGAGCGATCGGTCGCGCGCAACGCCCGGCAGCATCCAATGATGGACAAGCGAACCGTCGGATAAGGCAAGGGCGTAGATGCCAAGGTTGTCCTGCATGCCGATGAGCAATCCGGTTCCGTCCGTGGCCAGGGAAACCGCCTTGTCCAGATCGACTTCATCAGGAACTTTCCATTCGGAAAAGACTTCGCTGCCGAGATCGAAGCGCACCATTTTGACGTGGTCTTCCACGGGGGAAAGAAACCATGCGGCGCGGGTGTCACAGGCCATGTCAATGGCGTTACGCGGCAACAACGGGGTTTGTTTCGAGAGGTCCGTCCATCGCCCTCGCCTTTTGTCGAAGCGGGCCACGCCGGCAAAGTGGTTTGCCCACACGAACGGCCCTCCCTTCATGAGTCCGATCATGAAGGGCCCTGCTTCGGGAAACGCCGGATCCGTGATCACCGTAACCCGGATCTGCTCCGTGTCTGGCGCGGGTATTTCCTGCCGGAGGGATTCGCCGGAAAACGCGGGCATCTCGCGGAGGTCGTCGTCTTCAACCCTCTCGCGAAAACGAGTAGAGGGGGTGCGAGGGCGCTGTTCGGGAGTCGGCCTTCTCGTCGCTTCCCCCCCTCCGCGGCCGCGATCAAGCACGGCGATTCCCTGGCGGCAGGCGACCCAGAGACGGTCCTCATCGTTCAGGACGGCAACCACCCGGTCATGCGGCAGTCCCTGCTCGGTTGAGAACGTGCTCCACCGGCCGGTGGCGGGATCGAAAGTGGCCATGCCTTTCGTCCACTTCCACGTGTCGCTGCCGACGAGCACCTTTTCTCCGCGTAGCGCCAGGCAGTTGATCTCCTCGCTCAGAATCCCCTCTGCGTCCATGAATACGCGCCAGTGGCCTGTGCTTTTCTCATAGCGCGCCATGCCCTCATCGTCGCCGGGCAGGAAAGAGAAACCGCCGAACCAGACGTAATCCCTGCCCGGGGCAATCGCCGTGATGTGCGTGCTGGGCAGTTGGCGGCGCATGGGATAGCACACGACCGCACCCGCGGGTAAAGGCGTGGGCGGGGGCAGCGCGGCGCGTTCGACACTTGCGTGGACGGGAGCGGATGGCCCGCCCAGATCCTGCCGCAGCGCGTGCAGGATGACATTCACACCAAACCGCAATGCGTCCTCACGCTTGCCTTCCTCGATGACATGCACATAAGTCCCGTTTGGATATTGCTCCCATGCGCACGGCAAGTCTGTATCGTGTGTATATACAACAGCCAGACGGCCATCTTGAACAACCCCAAACGCTTCCGCCGGTCCCCCATAAAGGTCGACGACCTTCGGAATGTCTTGGATGGTGTAAAACTCCTTGAAAACCGGATGATCGGACGCGAGAGGCTTCATTTCCGCGTCAGGAAGGATCTCCTTGATCATGCGTCGGAACGACCAATCCGCCCCCCCGCAATCATCCGCATACAAGAACCCGCCGTGCCGCAGGTAGTTCCGCAGGTTGGCAATCTCTTCCTTGCTCAGCCTGAAAACGCGGTTCCCCGTCATGATCAGAACGGGATTTCGAAGCATCTGCGGATCATCCAGCCCCACGGACTTGAAATCCACGGCGGCCTTCATGGGCGTGCGTCTGGCCAGCTCACTCAAAATGCCTGGAACCGCCGTGGGATCCGTGTTCCACTCGTAGAACTGGCCGACAACCAGTTGGTAAGCGAATGTTCCGGCCAGCAGGCCATTCCTTTCGGCGATGACGGCGTTGCCTTCACCCGCTTGAACGGAATCCGCCGCCGCCGCCCGCGCGGCGGAGCCGATGCCCAACACAAAAACGCAGCCAAATGTGACGAGGCGCCTGTGCGTCGACGTCATGGGGCCACCTCCATTCTCGATCCCCGGAACCGACGGCTCGTGAGCCAGGCGCTGCACAATGCGGCGGCCGGCACGCACCAGGCGATCGCCAGGCCTCCGATGAGGAGCCGGTATGCTTCCGTCGCCACGCGTTCATTTTCGAGCATCTGGCGGAGCACATCGGGAGCCGTCCACGGAAGCAGGAAAAGCCCGATGTTCAACCCGATGCTCGCAAAGAATATGGCGCCGAACATGGCCACGATCACCTTTCTCCCCACCGACATTCCTGCCGAGAGCAAATGCCTGAATCCGCTCGCCGGGTCTGCGCGATGGACTTCTTCGACGGCCGAAGCCACGGCAATGGACACGTCCATTGTGACACCCAAAGCCCCGATAAGGACCGCGACACCGAGGAGCGCCGGAAAATCGAACGCCTGTTCGGATGAGTAGAAGGCCAATGCCATCAGGTCGCTGTCGTACCGGCCGGAGAGACCCAGCCACCGCCCGAAGAAAAGGCCCGCGCCTGAAGCCACCATCAAGCCGAGAACGACGCCCAGACAGGCTCCCGCCGCTTTTCTCCCGAAGCCGCACAGGATGAGATAGGTGACGGCGGCCACGGCGAAAGCGCACGTGATCGTCAAAGGAAGAGGAGGGGCCCGCGTGCGAATGATGATGAACAGGAATGCGACAATGATGCCGAGCGAAGCGGTGAGCGCCGCCAGGGCGCGCCATCCATTCCACCCGCTCACCAGCACGACCACCGTACAGACACCCAGCAGAAGCAACAGCAACCCGCGATCCCGCTCGATCTCGCTTATGGACGCATAGACCTCGCCACCCGCCTCCTGGACCCGAATGACCGCGCGGTCGCCGGGCGCAACGATACGGTCGTTCACCGGCGAACCGGTAATCGCATTTTCGACCGTCAGGATTCTTCCATCCATGGCGAACACCTCGAGAGCCTGCACAGCCTCTGACCGACGGCGTCGTTCCAGGTTCTCAGCCGGCGGCCCGGGCGTGTGGACAGCGAGCACACGGCCCCGGACCAGGCTCGTCTGCGTTCCCCGGTTTTCAGAGGGATAGCGGTATGTGGTGCGCCCCACGAACCGAAACGCGGCGACGGTGATCAACGCCGCCACAACCAGCAACACGCCGGGAGATGCGTGTCGAAGAAACGTCCTTGCCGGGACGGCAACGCGCAACGGGCCGCAAGGGAGCGCCACGCAGCAGAGATGACGCGAAGCCAGGAGGGCGGTCAGCGGAATCGTCAACGCCAGCCCTATCGTTCCCGCCGCCATTGCCGCGACTTCGACCGCTATGCTTTGCCGGTTGGACAGACTCATCCAACTGTAAGGCCAGTGCGCCACGTCCGGCTTCACCAGTACAAGCAAGATGCCCCCCATGCCGCATCCCAGAAGGGCAAAGGGGAGGGTGTTGATCTCCGTGCCGATGACGTCTCGTCCGAAGCGCATGCCGGAGGCGAACAACTGGAAACGCGAGAGACCCGGATTCGCCTTGTGGACTTCCTGAATCGTGGCCGTCACGGCCACGGCCAGGTCGGCGATGATGCCCACGCCCGCGAGCGCAATTGCGCCCAGCGCCAGAAGGCCGAAGTCCAGATGCCCTGTGCCGGGCGCATACCACACGTCTCGCAATAGCGGCGAGTAGACCCCGGTGATATGAAACCATTGAACGCACAGTCCGGCGACGATCACCGCAAAAACATATCCGCCAACAGCGCCCAGGAACGCCAGACGCCCCGATGCTCCCGCCCCAAGCAGCAAAAACACTTGGCAGGCCAACGCGATCAGCCCTGCCGTCAGCAGCGTGGGCAGGACCGGCGAGCGTCCGCTGATGAGCAGCCATCCCGCCATGAAGAGCAGCGCCGGGAACGCCGCGAGCATGACCAGACATTTCAGTCCCTGGCCCCGCCCCACGATAAGCAGACTGCCCGTCAGGAGGAGCGCCAGCGTAAACAGGGGTGTTCCATGCCCGGTTGTCATAAAGCTATCTGAAATCACCGGCATCTCATAGGCTCACTTGGAAACGTTCCGTTTCCCATGACATGAAAAAAAACCGCAGATCGCGTGACCGCCCAACATCGAGACCAATGAAGCCAGTTTACACCGGCCTGCGGCAAATCGTCCAGCAGCAATTCTCAGGATGCGATTTTTTCTGTTGAAGATTAAGGGGGTGTGTTCGGGAAGAGGATAGGCTAAGCTTTGCGGCGGATGGATTGGCTGACGCCAATTCGCTCAGGCACCGGTTCACTGCGGACGGGTAAAGGCCATGCGTAAAAGACGCGTCAACGCGGGGTTTTCCAAATGCAGGAGTCTCCGCCTCAAGGCTGGGGCGCTGGCGCTGATTTTCGCGTTCTTGTCGCTGTTGCCGTGGGGTCATGTGATGATGGGCGCCCATGACGGGCACGGGTGCTGCCATCACGCCACGTCGGCGTGGCCCGCCGATCACTCACCTGCCTTGGCGTCGCAAGTCGCGACCTCATCCGCCACGTGCTGGGTGTGCGACAGCCTCGTCTCTCTGCAGCATCCCACTGTTCTGACAGATGCCCCAACCTTCGACCGCTCCGTCCTTTCATTCGCCTATATCCCGCGCGCGCCGCATGCGCACATGCTCAGCCACATCTATCCAGCCAGCCGCTCGCAGGCCTCGCCTGCGCGCATCTAAAATATTCTGGCGTTGGCAGGCGCGTTTTTCCGCCTGCCGCTCTTGCGGCTTCTCCAAGCATTAGGCATAACCTGCCTTTCTCCGGGGTGTGTCGCATTCATTAACGTTTCCGTTGCCGCCTACGCAAGACGTGCCGGCACATGCTTTTTACCTATTTATGAAAACTTTATTTTCACGTGCGAGGACTCTCGTGGCGGGAGTCGCACTCGTGTTTTCCGCCACACTGGCGTCGGCCCAGACGGGCGACGCGCGTTACCAGCAGCTCGAAGACGAGGTGAAAGCGCTTCGTCAGCAGGTCAACACCCTGCAGGAACAGCACACCCGCGAAATGGCGGAGCTCAAGGCTTTGCTGCAGAAACAGGCAGAACCCCACGTCAGCATGCCTCAGACACCGGCAGCGCAGGGGACGGCGGCCGCGGCACCTTCCCTGTACGAGTCGCTCAAACAGTCGGCCACGGTGCTGGTGCCGCAGGCGCAGGGCGTCAACGGCGCTGACCTCGACATGTCCGTCGTGCTGGACCTCTACTTCTATCATGACGACACGCAGGAGGGGATGAGCCACCTGCGTCAGGGACTCAGCGGTTTCGGTCATCACCACGACGACGCCGAAGGACATGCCCACGGCGGGTCGGAGAACGGCTTCAATCTGCGCCATGTGGAACTGGGCTTCTCGGCAGAGGTCGATCCCTACTTCCGGGCGTGGGCCACAGTCGCCGTGGATGAGGACGGCGCCGAACTGGAAGAGGCTGTCATGCAGACCACCTCGCTGCCCTATGGACTGACGCTCAGCGGCGGCAAGATCAAGAGCGGCATCGGCCGCCTCAACCGGCAGCACTCGCACAACTGGGACTTCTTTGACGCCCCGCTCGTGTACGAGCAGATGTTCGGCGCGCATGGTCTGGCCGAAAAAGGGCTCCAGATCACCTGGCTTGCGCCCACGTCGTTCTATCTGTTACTCGGAGCCGAGGTGTTCAACGGCGACAACGAGCACTCGTTCAATGCGGCTGATTCCGCCGCGCTTCCGAAACACGACGCGACGCGGCTGTATACGGCTTTTCTGAAGACGGGGCCGGATCTCGGCTCAAACCACGCGCTCCAATTCGGGTTGTCTGCCCTGTCCGGACGCCATCAGGTGGTGCATGAGGACGCGGAATGCGCGGACGGCGACTCGCGGATCTTCGGCACCGACTTCGTCTACAAATACGACGCCCAGCGGTCGCACGGCGAGGGGGACTTCGTGCTGCAGGGAGAATATTTCCTCCGCGACATGGATCTCGACGGCGCAGGCGACTGGGCCGGCTCGCCGTGGACCGCAACGCAGGACGGCTACTACCTGCAGGGCCTCTATGGCTTCCTCCCGCGTTGGCGCGGCGGCCTGCGCTGGGATCAGCTCGGCTTGATCAACGATCTGAACACCCCCGAGGACGGCTCGGTCACCTACGGCGACTCCAGCCGTCTCGCCGCGATGCTGGACTGGAAGCTCTCGGAGTTCTCGCTCCTGCGCCTACAGGCTGGGCGGGGCCGGTACGCGACAGACGAGGGAGACGTGAACGCGTGGGAATGCGCGCTGCAGTGGCAGGTGACGTTCGGCAAGCACCCCGCCCACGATTTCTAACATGGATGGTTCGTCAGGTTTCATCATGTGAATCCTGTCAAAACAATCTCCCCAGAGGGAAGACCCAATGAAAAAAATCAGTTTGCTGTTGTTGGCTGCCGCCTGCCTGACGAACGCGCAGGCCGCAGGAATCAAGATCGTGGCCACGACCACGGACCTGGCCGACATCACCCGCGCCGTCGCGGGCGATTTGGCGGAGGTGTCGAGCATCACGACCGGACGCGAAGACCCGCACACGTTGACCGCGAAACCGAGTTTCATCGTGCGGGCACGCGACGCGAACGTGTGGATCCGCATCGGCATGGAACTGGAGCTCGGTTGGGAACCGGTGATCCTGCGCGACGCCCGCAACCCGCGAATCCATGTGGGCACGCCCCGGCACATCGACGCCTCCGACCACGTCATCCGGCTGGAGGTGCCGACCCAGCGCGTCACGCGCGATCAGGGGGACATCCATCCGGAAGGCAACCCGCACTACTGGCTCGACCCGCTCAACGGCCGGCTGGTGGCCGCGACCATCGCCGAACGGCTGAGCGACCTGTACCCTGAGCACAAAGCCGCGTTCGAGGAAAACCTCCACCGTTTCGAGCACGATCTGGACACGCGCATGTTCGGCGTGGCGCTGGTTGAGACGCACGGCGGAGAGAATCTCTGGCAAGCGATGGTCGAGAGACGCCTCGAGAAATTCCTTGCTGAAAAGGAATTCGCTAGCAAGGCGGGCGGCTGGTACGGGGCGATGCGCCCGCACCAAGGCAAGACGATCATGACCTACCACCGCAGTTGGCCGTATCTGGCCGAGCGCTTCGGCTTGCGGGCTGACCTTCAGTTGGAACCCAAGCCCGGGATTCCACCGACCGCCAAACATCTGACCTCTCTGGTATCCGAGGCCGAGGCACGCAAGGTCCGCGTAATTCTGCAAGAGCCTTTCTATACGCTCAAGGCCGCCGATTTCGTGGCCTTGCGGACAGGCGCGAAAGTCGTTGTGGTCCCGACGATGACCGGCGGTTCGCCAGAAGCAGGAAGCTATCTGGAGATGTTGGACAACGTGATCCGGAATGTAAACGCGAGCTTATGAACGGCAGGCCTGTCATCCAGTGCTGCGGGGTCACGGTCGCGTACGGTCGGGACGTGGTGCTCGACCGCATCGACTTGACGGTGCCCCGCGGCGCCCTTCTGCCGTTCGTCGGCCCGAACGGCGCGGGCAAGACCACGCTGCTGAAAGCGTGCCTCGGGCTGATCCCGCACCAGGGCGGCGAGATCGCGTGCGATTTCGGCGGACGCCCGCCCGCCTATGTGCCGCAGCAGAAACGGCTCGATCCGATCTACCCGGTTTCGGTCCGCGCCCTCGTGCGCATGGGGCTTTATCCGGAACTGGGATGCTGGGGACGTCTGAACAGCGAACAACACAGCCGCGTGGCACAGGTGATTGCACGGTTCGGCCTTGAGGCGCATCAACGCAAGCATTTCGGCGAATTGTCCGGCGGGTTGCGCCAGAAATCCCTGCTGGCGCGGGCCGTGGTGACGCAGGCCGAAGTGCTGGTGCTGGACGAGCCCACGGCCGGTCTGGATGCCGCGTCTGAGGCCGACCTCCTCTCGCTGATCCGTTCGCTTCACGAGAACGAAGGCAAAACCGTGCTGTGGGCCCACCACCGTCTGGACCAGTGCGCGGCCTTGGCCTCGCACGTGTGCCGGGTGGACAAACGGGGTGTGCGTCTCGTCGCTGTATCGGAGGAGGCGTCATGAGCCTTTGGCAAGATGCGGTGTCGTTCACGAATCTCTTCCCGGAGGCGGTGCTCTGCGGCACGATCATGGCGGCGGTGTGCAGCGCGTTCGGGGTGTTTGTGGTGCTCAAGCGGATCGTGTTCATCAGCATCGCGCTCTCCGAGGCGGCAACGTGCGGACTGGCGTTGGCGCTGGTCTTTCACTTCTCGCCTCTGGCGGGTTCGGCGCTGGTGACGGGCGCGGTCGTGTTCATGCTGACGCTCCCGGAGAAGCGGCAGCACCTGCCCAAGGACGTGGTGCTCGGCACGGTGTTCCTGCTGGCGTCCAGTGCCAGTGTGCTGCTGGTGGCGCAGAGCGGCTTCGGCTTGGAGGAGATCAAGGCCATGCTCTACGGAGACCTCATCGTCAGCAGCTCGCACGACCGTTGGGTCTTGCTGGCGACGGGCGTGCCGTCGCTGGCCGTCTTGTTGCTGTTTCTCAGGCCGGTGCTCTACGTGTTCCTCGACCGCGAGGCGGCGTTCGTCATGGGTATCCGCTGCTGGTTCTGGGAAGGCCTGTTCTTCCTCCTGCTGGGGCTGGTGGTGTCGGGAGCGTCGAAAAGCGGTGGCGCATTGCTGGTGTTCTGCCTCTTGGTGGTGGTCCCCGCGACGGCCCTGCTTCTGGCGCGGCGGCTGTGGACTGTGATCGGGATCTCCGTGGCTTTGGGCGTGCTCACGACCTGGACTGGCCTTTTGACCGCCTATAGCGCTGATCTTCCGGCAAACCCGACCATCATCGGCCTTTCGTGCCTGCTTTTAATGGGCGTAGCGCTCATCCGCTCCGTCTTTATTAAGTTGGACGCGCGGCAGACACGCGTGGGGGTGTTGAAACGCGTTACCGTCGGTATGCATCGGTCAGGGTGACACAACTCCCCGGTGAGGTCAGAAGAGTCTCAAATCCCGCCTCGTAGAGCATTGTCTTGCAGGCGTTGATGTCTCGCCCGCGATGTCCCGTGGTATTCTTTTCCAAGTCTCTCGGGTTCGCTCCGGCCTCCGCGTAGACCGTGTTCGCCCCCGCTGTGAGACCGAGCAGATTCGGTTCGTGCACCGCGATGCTTTTCGTCTCGAGGCAGGCCAGCGTCGCCAGCGTGACCACAGCCGTCACTTGCGCAAGCCGGAGTTCCGAAATCTGGCCATGCGGCGCCAATGGCGCCAACGGCACGTACACGCGCCGCATGGCGGCATGCTGGAAACACCCGTATTCAAGCCCGATGAAAATCTGATCCGCCAACTCCTCCGGGCTATGTTCCGGCCCGATGGGCTCGCAACAGTAGTACCAGTCCAGCCCGGCCTCCTTGATGACCCGGATCGTCGCCTTCCGCTGCTCTGGGTCGAGCGCCGTGTCGACCCCTTCCCGGAGCCGACAGACATGATAGGCGCCGTTCACGCCCGCCGCTTTCAAGTCCCGCGCCTGAGCCTGATCGAAGTCTCCGATGTTGACGACTATTTGGGTTCTCTGCGGAATCCGTTCCCGCGCCATCAGCACGATGCGGGTCAACCGCTCGAAATCGAACGTGTGCATGGTCATGAGAAAAAGCGCGAAAAGTTCACCCGACGCCGTAAAGCTGTCGGCGCTGCGGAGGATCTCTTCGTCGCTCATCACGCTCGGTTCGAACGCCGTGTGGCCTTCGCCGAACGAGCAGAACTTGCATTTGCCGGGACAGGCCGCGATCTCGACGCCGATCTGCCCCAGAACAATCCCGCCGTTGTCGAACCGCCGCCGGGAGCTCGCGTCCGCAACCGCGCGCAGAACAGCGGCTTCGAGGGAGGTCTCGGCGAATCGCAGCAGGAAAACGCACTCGTCGCGAGTGGGCGCGATGCCGCTCTGCGCCGCATCGAGAAGCCCCTGAACTCTCGTGTCAACTTTCATCCGTCTCTCCATTGCTCCCACGTCACCTTCGAACCCATTGCACCGTTGCCGCCAACGCCAACACGGCCAACAGCGCAGACAGCTTTTCACAAACCGACACCCTTATCAAGCGTTTCCGGAAACTCCCTGCCGGCGCGGGTGCGATTCAACTTTGTTGAATTCGCACAGGAGTCAGGAGTCAGAATCAAGGAGCCAGAAGGTGAGCGCCAATGCTTTATGTCGTTTTTCCGGAAAATATGTGTGTCTCCGGTTTTGAGGGCACGATAAAGGGAGGCAAAGTCATGCCTAAGTCGTTGGAAATCAATTCTGACTCCTGAGTCCTGAATTCTGGGTGCGATGCAACGAAGTAAAATCGCACCCTGCCGGCGCTCCCGGCTTGCCGCAACCCGTGCTTCCTCGTAGCGCACAACACACGCCGGATCGGCGGTGTCTTCAATGATAGCGCCTGCATCAAGCATAACGAACCGGCGGCAAACGCGCCGAGCGAAACCCAGATCGTGGGTCGCGACCAGCATGGCGGCCTCTTGCTCGTCCAAAAGTCCGGCGAGTTCTTCCTTGCCGACCGGGTCAAGCGAAGCGGAGGGTTCGTCCAGCAGCAACAGCGGCGGGGCTGAAACAAGCGCACCGGCCAGCGCGACGCGCTGCCGCTGACCCTGCGACAAATGGTGCGGTGAAAACGACGCAAGATCCCCGATCCCCAGCAGTGTCATGACCTCTGACGCCTTCGCCCTCGCCTTCTCACGGGCAACGCCCCGGCGCTCTAAAGAGAAAGCCACATCTTCCATCACGTTGGGAAAGAGAATCTGATCATCCGGCACCCCAAATAAAAAACCGAGTTTGTCACGGACCGCACGTTCCGTCGCCTGTGACAAGGGTATGCCGCAAACAGCGATATCGCCCGTAAACGGCAGCAGCCCGGCCGCCGCACAGAGCAACGTCGTCTTGCCGGATCCGTTGAGGCCCAACAGAGCCACCCGTTCCCGTGAGCCGATGCACAGGGAGACGTTCCGTACAACCTCGGGTTCGCCCGCCCTGTAACGGACAGATATGTCACGATAGACAAGTGCTTCACTCATCACGCCTCCAAACATCGCATCACAAGAACCACGCCAAACACGAGGAGCGAAAACGCGACCGCACAGCGGTCAGAGGCGGATGTGCACGCCGTGCGCTCCCCGCGTAGCGGACCGTCGAACCCGCGCACCTCCATGGCGGCGCTCACACGCTCGGCCCGCAGCAGCAGGCGCAGCAGCCAGATCACCGGCAGCGCGAAAAGGCAGCGCAGACGGACGGACACGGTAGCAGACGGAACACCGCGCACGCGCAGCGCCGCCGCCATCCGCCTCGACTCATCCGCCAGCAGGGCGGTCTGATGCGCGATCTGCATGATCAAAGCCGCCAGCGTGTGCGGCAGCGGCAGTCCGGAGAGGCCTTGCCCGAGTTCGGCTAAATCAAGCACCGACAGGGTCGCCGCACACACCACGATACCGGCTGTTCCGCGCAGACCGATCACCAGCGGAACACGCACCGCCTCGGGCCACGAGCCTGAATCCGTTTGAATGCGGGCAACCGGCGCGAGCAGCAACAACGGCAGAAAGAGGCAACCGGCAAGAAGTAGGACAGAGACCAGCCGCCGCAACGGAATTCCGCACCCCGCCGTCCAGCCGATCAGAACAACAGAGAAAAGCGCAATGCCCCAAAAATTTGCTAAAGATGCGGCGAAACAGCTCGCTAAAGCGAAGGTTCCGCACACCAGACGCGTCGAAGGCGTCAGCTTCCGCATCCGTCCGCTTCCCCCGCCCCACGCCTCTGTAAACGCCGTCACAAATTATCCCTCTTTTCGGGCCGTCAGCAGATAGCGCTGCGCCTCGTCGGCCGTCGCAAGAACGGCAAAGCCGCCGCGCTCGAACAGGGACGCTACTTCACGAACCGGTGCCAGCAGGTCGGCACTGACAGAGGGGTGAGCTTCTCTGTGGATTCGGTTGACCTCGTCCCGCGAGATGAAATGAAAGATATGGACACAACCGTCCGACCGCAGCACCCGATGAAACTCCCGGGCCACTGCCCCCTGGTCTTCGAAATGCGGCCAAGCCGAAAAACAGAGGATGCGGTCGCACGAGGCAGCCGCGACAGGGATCCGGTCGGCCGCAGCCTGTACCCACGTCACGCGCGGGTCGCCGATTTTCTGTCTCGCTCGTTCGAGCATCACCGGCGATATGTCCAATGCGACCACACGTCCGTCGAGGCCGAGCCACCCCAAGAGTGCCCGCGTGAGATTTCCCGTGCCGCAGCCGACGTCTAATATCGTTTCAGCCGTCTGGATGCCGAATCCGTCAAACACCACGTTCAGCTTATCGGCCAGCAAAGCCAAGTCATGCCAGCCGTCCCAAGCTTCTGCTATCGAGTCAAAAAAGACCACACGCGGGTCAACTTGTATTTCGCGTTCCATCATCCGTCATCCTCTCGTATGGCACGGGCGTCTCGCCCGTGTCCGTGTGGGTCACGGGCGAGACGCCCGTGCCACATGGCCCCTTCCCCGCCAGACGCACAACCTGCGGGATCACCACCATCATCAAGACCAGTCCCATCCAGCCGCTCAGCAGCGAAATGCCGACAATCAATCCGGCCGGCAATTCCAGCGCCCGCGCCGCCCCATACAGAAGCCCTGCGTTGACAACCCTCCCGGCCGCCAGCGCGAGGGCCAAAACAACCCAGACGGGAAGACGCGGGAACGCCGCGCGAAGCGCCCCGATCACAACCGCCATCAGCGCCAGCTCCGCCGCCATCACTGGCGCAACCGGCGGCATAAACGGCGGCATGCCCGTCACCGCGCCACACAGAAGCGGCGCCAGCAGGGCCGTCACCGCTGCGGCCCCGGGCCGCACGAAGAAGGCCAGCGCGACCAGCGGCAGGTACATGGGCATGAAGACATGCCCCACGTGCAGGACATGGAACAGCACCGGCAACAGCAACGCCGCCGCGCCGAATAACCCGCAGTACGCCAGTTCACGCGGCTTCATTGTCTTGTCCTCAGAACTTCAGTTTCATGCCGGTGTACCACATGATCCCAGGCATGGGATAGTCCGGAAAATACTCGTAATGCTGGTTCGTGAAGTTCTCAGCCGCGAGATACAGCTCGCCCTTCAGTTTGGAGAAGGCCTGCAGGGCGAGCGACACGCGCATGTTGAAGACCAGATAACTGTCGAGCCTGTCTAAAACGGGGTTGGCGCTGCGTACACTGTATGCGTACTGACTCGCGACATACTCGGCGTCCACATCCCACCGCACATAGCGTGCGACCTGATAGGAGGCCCCTGCACTGGCGGTCACCTCGGGCAACCGCGAGACCGGATGAGTCTCAGGGACCGTGTACGTACCGCCCGCAAAAAAGGCCAGATCCTTGCGCGGATACAGATGCAGCGAAAACTCTGCTCCTTCGGCCCGCATCCCGCCGATGTTGAGATAATCCCCCGAACTGGTGGCATCCATACGGTTCTCGACCTCCGTGTGAAAAACCGAAGCTTGGAACGCCGCGTGCTCGCCCAATTCCATATGAACGCCCGCCTCGGTTGTATCCATGGTCTCAGCCTCGAGTGAACGCCACGTCGCGGGAGAAATCCCCCGCATATAGATGCCCGGATAATGCACGCCGCGCGAATGGGAGACAAAGAAGTCCAAACCGTCCCTCGCCAAGGTCAACGCCGCGCAGGGCGCGATCTCGTCGCCAAACTCGTTGCTCGCATAGTAGCGTGTGCCAACCGACGGCGTCAGCGTCCAGCCATGCCCGACATCGAAATCATATCGCGTGCCCACATACGGCGCGGTCGTAAAGAACCGTCCGTTGTACCCCCATACGCGTGTTCCGCTGGACTCACGGATGTTTCCCGTCTCCCCGCCTTCGGACCACGTGTCGCACGACACGGTGAGGGTCAGCCGGTCGAACAGAATGTCGTAGGACGAGCGGAACCCGTAGTTCTGCCAGTCCGTGTTTGAATAGCCTGCGGGGGACGTCAGTACGCCATCCGACAGATGGTCCTTGTGCCATGTGATCTTTCCGTCCTCGAAGTAAAGGAGCGAATAGCCTTTCACGGTCTCATGGTCGCTCTCCAAACGGAGGATATGCGTGTCCGTCTGCGTGTTGAACTGGTCGCGCAGCGGCGTCGGCCCGCCTTTCGGCCCCGGATCGCGGACCCAGTTGTCCGTGTGCTGAAAGATGTATGAGAGGTGATCCTCCGCCGAGAGATCCCATCCGGCCCGCGCGAACACGCTCTCAAGCTCGGCCTCGCCATGCTCCCGCGCACCCTCGGAATACTTGTACGATGCTCCCGCGTAGTAATCGAAAAGGCCGACCTTGCCGCCTGCGGAGGCCGAGCCTATCAGCGTGTTGAAGCGCCCGTAGGCTACATCCAGCTCGCCCTCATGCCCCTGCTCGGTCCGCCGCTTCGTCTCGATATCCACCGCGCCGAAGGTTCCGGGGTAGTTCTGCGGCTGCGGATTCTTGGCGACCCTAACGCTCTCCGCAAAATCGATCGGCACAATGTCCATCAGCGGATGCGACCAGACGCCGGATTCCCGCGGGACGCCGTCCGTGTAGATCTTGACCTCGCCTCCGGGACGCGCCGTGCCCGCCCCGCGGATGTAGACTGAGCCGCCCTGCGCGCCGCCATAAGCGCCGACCGGACTGTAACGGGAAATGGAGACGCCCGGCACCTGCCGCAACGCGGTCGGCAGGTCTGTCGCGCTCAGGCGTCCGATCTGCTGGCGTCCGACGACCGCGCTGTTCGCGCCGTCCTTGGCCGTCTGCTCATATTGGGTGATGGGCGAGGCCATCACAACAACCTTTATTTCCGCACCCGTGTTGCTGCTCGTAACGTCCGTTCCGGCAACCTGATTGCTGACCGTCTGTGCGGCACCCGTCAGTGCCGCCAGACAAACCCCCACAAGCGCCGGCACACATTGCGTTGTTCTGCGCATAAGTCCCTCCTTTGTCGTATCCGTTACCGACGCCGGTGTCAGCCTAGCCGACACCATTGCGCCGCGTTTGACGTAATACTTATCATAGAAACGTAATACGCGTCCAATCAAAAAAAACAGGCCCTGTTTACGGTTCGACCCGCGTCAGACAGGATCCTGATCCTGCGCGCTTAAATGGGATTCAACGATCTGGGCAGCAAGGCCGACAAGCTCTGCGCAGGGCCGTTTTCTGTAGTAGTCAGCCGTCCGCGCTTCTGACACCGGTGCCTCTTCGCCCTCGAAAAGCCCCAGCAGTTCACGGCAGATCAGTGATCCGGTCGTGTTTTTAAATTCAGCGGCGAGCGCCTGGATGCGCGCGTAATGCCGGTCCTTTAGCGTCTTGCTCGTCAGATCGCTATAGCCCTCCTTTAGGCCGATGACCATGAACATTCCCGATACGGCGCCGCAAACCTCGCGCAGTTTCCCCATGCCGCCCCCAAAAGAGGACCCCAGTTGCAGCGCCTGTTCAAACTCCAGGCCGCACTCTGCGGCAAACGCGCCCAGGACCGCCTGAGCGCAATTCGCCCCGTTTTTGAATAGCTTCTTTGCTTCGTCGTCTTGCATCGCATTTCCTTTCAACTTGCCTCACAACGTGACTTTCATTCCCGCATACCCCGGCTGCACTGACGCGCCCAAACGCTTCGCCAGATACGCGCATGCCGCATCCCCTGTGCAGTGGCAGGGAATCACAAGTGGGATAGCATACGCCTTGAGCGCCTCGGCTGTCTGCTCCAATCGTGCGTCTGTCGCATGCAGCAGGTGCATCCCGCCGATCACGGCGGCAATCCGGTCCTCGCCGGCCACGCGAATGCAATGCGTCAAGGTGTTGATGACACCCGCGTGGCAACAGCCCAGGCACACCACCAGCCCCGTACGGGCCTCGATCCAGAGCGAAAGATCGTCCGGAATCATGTCCGCATGCTTTCCATCCGCATCCAGAAAAAACGGGCCGCCCGTGTTCTCGTACGCGGTGATGCGCGGCACAGGCCCGGTCATCATCACGCCTTCGGCAAGAGCCCACGGGGTTGTAACCCGGCAACGACGCGCGTCGGGCAGAGCCCGGACCGCCACCTGAGACGCTTCCGGCATACCGACCGGTTGCGGCGCATCGTGAATGCTGTACCGCGCCTGCACCGCGTCCGGATGCAGAAACAGGCGCGAGTGCCCGGCACGTTCAAGCACGGTGGGCAGATTTCCGGTGTGATCGTAGTGGCCATGACTCAGAACCACACAGTCAGCCAAGCCGAGATCGATTCCCAACGCCTCCGCATTCCTCAACATCGCCTCGCCGTGACCGGTGTCGAACAGGATTGTGTGCCCTGCGATCTCGATCCACAGCGACACTCCATGTTCCGCTTCCAGCCCGTATGCGGCCCGATTGTCCGACAGTACCGTGATGAAGATCGACTTGTGTGTGCCCATCACCGTCCCTTTCAAACGACCGGTGCGGCCTCAGTGATCGCAGACATTCGCACCCGCCTGCAGTGTGCCGGCCAAGTATTTCTCGATCAGCGTGTCGGGCGTCTCCGCAGGCAACCCCACCGTCACCTTGATGTTCTGTTCCGCGAAGAGCCCCTGCGCGCGCTGGCCCATGCCACCCGCCAGGATCTGCCCCGCGCCCTGTTCCGCCAGCCAGCGCGGCAACACACCCGGCTCATGCGGCGGCGGGGTGAGATCCACGCGCCCGACAATCTTCCGCTGCGCCAGATCCACGTCGACCAACGCGAACGTCTCACAGTGTCCGAAGTGCATGCACAGTTTTCCCTCGGCCAGAGGGATCGCGATCTTGATTCTCATTGTGTTACTCATTCGTCTTCTCCTTGTTTCTGATTTCGGGTTTGAAAACCCAACTTCTCCCATACGCTCCTGATATCCTCTGCTGACGGCGCGTCAATCTCTACGACCGCCTTCGCCTGAATCTGGGCCGCCGTCACCGCGCGGTCGTAGCGGATTCGTCCGACTCCCTGCGCTCCGGCCGCCTCCGCTTTTTTTTCGATCCGTTCCGTCATCTCCGGGTTAATGTCCCATTTGTTCACGCACACCGAAGTCGGAATGTCGAAGTGCCGCGCCAGCGTCAGCACCCGCTCCAGATCATGCTCGCCCGAGACCGTCGGCTCCGTCACCACCAGCACCTGCGACGCGCCCGTCATCGAGGCGATCACCGGGCACCCGATGCCGGGCGGCCCATCCGTGATGATCAGCGGCACCCCTTTCACCTCCGCGATCTGCCGCGCCTCGCGCCGCACGATGGAGACCAGCTTTCCGGAATTCTCGGCCGCCACTCCCAGACAGGCGTGTACCATTGGCCCGCAACGCGTCTCGGACACCCTCCACTTGCCGCACAGACGCTCGGGAAATGCGATCGCGCCCACCGTGCAGAATCGCACGCACACGCCGCATCCTTCGCACGCCACGGGATCGACCCGGTACTGGTTTCCAGACAAGAGCTTCACCGCCCCGAATCGGCATACCTCAACGCACATGCCGCAGCCCATGCACGTTTCACGCCGGATCACCGCTTCGTGTCCGCTCTTGAAATCCGTGCTCTTGCTCATCTTCGGCGCGAGCACGAGGTGCAGATCCGCCGCGTCCACGTCGCAATCAGCGATGACCGCGCGCCCGGCCGCCAACACGGCGAACGACGCCGCCACGCTGGTCTTGCCCGTGCCGCCCTTGCCGCTGATGATCACGATCTCGTGTGGGTTCTTTCCGCTCATGTCTGTGTTTGTCCGTATCTGTCCTTGTCCGTCAGTTTTCCGCCGCTCACCGTCTCCCACAGCGCCCGAAACCGTTCCCGGTATTCCGGCAGCGCGTCCACGATCAACTCGCCGCGTGAATAAGCTTCCGCGATGCGCCGGTCGTCCGGGATCTCGCCGAACACCGGAATCCACTCCTCGCGACAGTACGCCTGCACGCGGTCATCCCCGCTGCCGGCGCGATTGACCACCACGCCGAACGGCACCTTCATCTCCCGCACCATCGCCACCGCCAGCTTCAAGTCATTCAGCCCGAAGGGAGTCGGCTCGGTCACCAGCACCACGGTGTCGGTCTCGCGCAGCGTGGCGATCACGGGACAGGAGGTGCCGGGCGGCGCGTCCAGAATGGCGTCGCCCTCCTTCGGAATATGGGCTTTGACCGCACGGATCAGCGGCGGCGACATCGCCACGCCGACGTCGAGCCGACCTTGGACCAGCGTGATCTCTCCCGCACGTCGCGTCTCGACCACACCGATGCGCCTGGGCACTTCTAAAATCGCGCCCTTCGGACACACCCGCATGCAGCCGCCGCAGCCGTGGCACATCTCTGGAAACACAAGCACCCGCTTAGCGAGCACGGCCAGCGCCTTGTATTCGCAAAAACGACTGCATTCGCCGCACCCGTCGCACAGCGCCTCGTCCACCTCCGGCACGGGAATCGAGACCGTCTCCTGATCCCCGCACAGTTCGCCTTTGAGAAACAGGTGCGCGTTGGGTTCCTCCACGTCGCAGTCCAACAGATGCACGTCCGTGCCGCACACCCGTGCCAGATTCACTGCGACCGTCGTCTTGCCGGTCCCGCCTTTGCCCGATGCCACCGCGATGATCATGATTACGCCCAATGCCCTTCGACGTCCGCCGACGTGTTTTCCTTCAGCTTCCCGTTGCTGTAGAGCTCCATCGCCGCAGCCACTCTCTCACTAAGCTTTCCGTGCGGCGCAACAGCCTCCCGTGCCGTCGCGTCGCCGCATCCGCCGTCGTCCGCAACACCCCGGCATCGCGAATGCCGCGCCCTTGAGCAATCCGTCAAACGAGGCATGAATGACCTGGCACAAATCACCGGCAATAAACGGAACAACCTTGATGCCGACGGCGGCGAGCCGCGCCTGCAGCGGACGCGAAATCGCGCCGCACACGAGCGTGCCCACGCCCTGCGCAGAGAGCCAGGCAATCTTTTGCCGAATGTCATCCCCGACAATCGCGTGCGCCTTTTCAGCCGTGATACGCATGCCGTCCGACTCGACCAAATGAATCTGGCGCGCGGTGTCGAAGACGGGAGCGATCCGTTGCTCCCAAACTGAGAAGGCCGTTTTCATAATGTTGTATAAGGCATGGCTCGTGCCAAGCGCTCACTTCTTGGGAAGATGATCGTAACACGCGCCCCGTCAATGACTTGCGGTCCATGTGAAGGCGTCTGCCTCAAAATATGTAGGTGCATTATTGCAATCTATTTTTGTAACCGTTCACGGCGTCTTTCTTCTCACGGATCCGCCCGCCGCATGCGGGA
>CAZOJL010000007.1:0-23844 GCA_964580075.1 uncultured Akkermansia sp.
TAAGATCAAGATTAGGATTACGATTAAGATGGCAATAGCCCCTTAACTTAGCGCCTCCGGGACGGGCCTTCCGTCCGTCCCACGCTCAACCAGCCCGACGGCTTGCCCGGTATCGTCATGTGCATCCACACCTTCGGCGAGTATCTCGATTTCCACCCGAACTTGCACGCCCTGGTGGCCGACGGCCTGTTCACGCGCGACAGCCGGTTTCATGTCATGCCGGTAGTCAACCTAAAGCGTTGGAATATCTATTTCAGGGTTCAGGATGCCAGGGTTCAGGCCGAGAACGCCTCCTGAACCCCGAACCCTGAACCCTCCGCTTGCACAAACCGGAGGTTTTGCAAGCGCCTCACTGGATAATCGAGACCTGCATCCACCCGTTGCTGAAGACGCTCTGGCTAATCTGCTTCTTCCCTCCTCCAGGCAACCGGATCCGGATGCGTGCTGTTTTGTCCGTACCCAGTCCCGACCGGATCGAGAGCACATCGCCGGTGAGATTCAAATCCATGTCTCCCTTTTCCACCCCTGGAAGCAGACAGGTCACACGGTATCCGCCATCCGTCTCCTCCATGTTGACCCCGGGCGCCGCAGGAGCCTGAAGCCACTCACCCCGCGCCACGCCTTGTTCGGCCCACGCGAGCCGCCGGTCACCCCGAGCCGCCGCCGTACCTCCGTAGGCGACCCATTCACCGCCCCTGGAAACAGCCACCGCACGATTTGCCGGCCTCGTTCGCTCCCCGGGCACAGGGGCACCCGCGCAGGCTTCCCCCGAGCCGCTCGCACGCTCACGCGGCGTGCCGAGCCGTTCCGAAAATGCCGCCACAAGCAGAAGCACGGCCAAGGTCACAATGCCGACCACCAGAAGACGATCAGCCCACAACCAGAGATTCCCGCCCGCCAACCGTTTCACAATACACCCTTTCGCAGCGCATCGTCCGCATGCGCTGTCACCAGGAAATAAGCAGGTAATGTGCCAGCGGACGGCACCCAAAACCTGCAAGGTGGTGCGTAAAAAAAGTATGTGGGTGTGGGTATGTGGGGAATGGCGCTTACTTAAGCGATGCTTCCGATCATAATCCTAATCCTAATCGTAATCGTAATCCGTTCTCCACCAGGAGATTAAGATTAAGATTAAGATTAAGATTAGGATTAAGATTAAGATTAAGATTAAGATGGCAATAGCCCCTTAAGTAAACGCCATTCCCCACACACCCACTCACCCTTTCACCCACACACCCACACACGTTATCCCCATCATGCCATGATCTCAACGGAATTACCAGGCGCCCATTACCGCGACAAAATGTCCGATATCGACACGACAATCTGTCGCATGTATACTCTCTTTCAACGCTGAGGCTGCCTTTCTGGCTCGTAACACGACCCGGCACACCCCTTGCTGAACAACAGACACGCATGGACCTGACACGCGAAAACGGAATGAGACTGCCTTGCCGCCCTTCCCTGGCGTTGCAAGCTTCGGCTATTCTCGCACTTGCGGCCCTGGCGGCCGGCCTGGGTCTCGTCTGGCTTCACCGATTTCAGGAGCGGTTGGCGCATATTGACGCGACCCGTTCGGTGCTGGCCCAGGGGGAGCGACTGACGGACCTGCTGTCCGACGCGGGAACCTTGGTGAGCGGCGCCCACCTGACACCTGCGGACTGGCGCCTGTTCGACGCGCATGTCAAGGGCCTGCACGCGGCACAAGACAATCTGGAGTTTGTGTCGATCACGCACAACGGCGAAACCGTTTTTCACCGGCAGCTTCCGGACCAGCCTTCGCGTCCGCCGGACACCGGCCCTTCACCCACATCGGTCTCGACCTTGAACATCCCGACCGGACCCGGAACGGCGACGCCCGTAATGGTCTTCACGCGCACGGTCACCCTTCCCGACGGGACCGAAGCGACGGTCGAAGTCGGCCTCGACGCCGCGGCGGTCGACGCGACCGGGTTGACCGCATCGCGTTCGATCCGCACCCTCCTTCGATTTTCAGCGGGGGCCGTCGCCGCCGCGTTCGGCATCTGCCTCCTGCTGGTAATCACCGTCGTCCGCCACGATCTCGCCCGCCAGGCCCGTGCCCGACGCGAAGAGCACCTCGCCTTCTCGGGGGTGCTGGCCAACGGCATTGTTCACGACTTTCGCAATCCGATGTCTTCGGTGCGGCTCGACGCCCAGATGCTCACCCGCGAGGCGGGTCGCGAAGACGGACCCCGCCTTGATCGACTGACCGAGCTGGCGGGCCGCATCGGACGCACCGTCGATCGGATGGACCAGGTTTTCAAGGAGTTTCTCTACCTGGCCAGGCCCGAACGCGAAACGCTCGAGGCGGTCAATCTGGCAGACTGTATTCACGCGTGCGTCGAGACGCTCGCGCCGCGGCTTGAAGCGGCGAACGTCACCCTCGACGTGTCCCGGATGACCGACCCCCTCTGCGTCCGCGCCGCGCCCTTCGCGCTACGCCGCGCCGTGCTGAACGTCCTCACCAACGCCGTGCAGTTCTCGCCGCGCGGCGCCCCCGTCGAGGTGGCCTGCGCGGGCGTTGCCGGGGAGCTGTCGATCCGTCTGGATATCGCCGATCGCGGCCCCGGCGTGCCACCGCGCGACCGCGAGCGCATCTTTGAGATGTTCGTTTCGACCCGCCCGGAGGGAACGGGCCTGGGACTCTTCCTCGCCCGCACCGCACTGCGCAAATGCGGCGGGGAAATCGTCGCGCTGCCGCGGGAGGGCGGCGGTTCGGTTTTCCGGATCACCCTCCCGGCTTGCCCGGAGGGCGCCTCATGAAACCTGTGATTCTGATTGTTGAAGATGACCCCGACGGCGCCCGCTCCATGATCGACGCTGCGGAAGATGCCGGTTTCACGACCGTACACACAAAGACGGCGACGCGAGGTCTCGAGTCTTTTCGTGAGCGGACGCCCGACCTCGTGCTCACCGATCTCGTGCTCCCCGATTTCAACGGCATCGAGCTGTTGGAGCGGATCAAGCGAATCAATGCCGCCATCCCCGTGATTGTCATGACCGCCTACGGCTCGGTCGAATCATCCGTCAACGCCATGCGGGCCGGCGCCTATGACTACGTGACCAAACCGCTTGATCTTGACGACATCCAGAGCAAGCTCCGCCGCGCCGCCGAAACCAGCCGCCTGCGCCGCGAAGTGTCGTCGCTCGCCGCCTCGGTCCGCGCCCGTTACACCGCCACCACAATGGTCGCCGAGTCGCCTGCCATGCGGTCGGTGATCGGCCAGGTCGAAGCCCTGGCCGACACCGCCGCGACGGTCCTGATCCAGGGCGAATCCGGCACCGGCAAAGAGCTGGTCGCCCGGGCGCTCCACGCCGACAGTCGCCGCGCCGACGCCCCCTTCGTCGCCGTCAACTGCGGCGCCTTTGCGGAGTCGCTCCTGGAGTCGGAATTGTTTGGCCATGAGAAGGGAGCCTTCACCGGCGCCGCCGCCCGCCATGCGGGCGCCTTCGAACGGGCCGACGGTGGGACGCTTTTCCTCGACGAGATCGGCGATGCGCCGCCCGCCGTCCAAGTCAAACTCCTCCGGGCCATCGAAGAACGCGAGATCAACCGTGTCGGCGGGCGCGAACCCTTTTCGGTCAACGTCCGCCTCGTCTCCGCGTCCAACAAGGATCTGGTCGAACGGATCTCGGAAGGAGCCTTCCGCGAAGACCTGCTCTACCGGTTGAATGTCGTCACCATTACGCTGCCCCCCCTCCGGCGCCGGCGCGAAGATATCCGCCCGCTCGCCGACCGTTTCATCGCCCGCGCCACCGCCGACCATAACCGCACGGTCACCCGCATTGATCCCGCCTTCTATACCCGGCTCGAATCGTACGACTGGCCCGGCAATGTCCGCCAACTCCGCAACGTCATCGAGTCGGCGGTCCTCCTCACAACCGGCACCGACCTGCGCGCCGAGGCCATCAACCTTCCCGGCGATGCGCGCCCCCGGGCCGCCGACTGCACCCTCCCCGAAGACCTGACACTCGCCGCCATCGAACGGCTGGCCCTGGAACAAACCCTGACCCGCTGCAGCGGCAACCGGACCCTCACAGCAGAGAAACTCGGCATCTCCACCCGCACAATCCAACGCAAGATCAAAGAACATAGTCTTCCCTTTTAATTCGGCCTATGGCATACTTTTTGCTCCCTTTTTGAATTGTTGATTTTTTAACCACTACAAGGAGAGACATGCTCACCGTCACAAACCTGAAGAAGAGCTTCGGCGCGTTTCAGGCGGTCAAGGGGGTAAGCTTCACCGTTCAGAAAGGTGAGGTGCTCGGCTTCCTCGGCCCCAACGGCGCCGGCAAGACCACAACGATGCGGATGATCACCGGCTTTCTCGCTCCCAGCGATGGAACCGCCGCGGTCTGCGGCTGCGATATCCGGCAGGATCCCGTCGGCGCCAAACGCTGCATCGGCTATCTTCCCGAGAACGCCCCGAGCTATCACGCGATGACCGTCACCGCCTTCCTCGACTTCGCCGCCCGCATTCGGGGTTACACCGGATCGGAATGCCGCGACCGCATTGATCGGGCGATCATCCAGGCCCGGTTGGAGGACGTGCGCCATCAGACCATTGAGACGCTTTCCAAAGGCTACCGCCAGCGCACCTGCTTCGCGCAGGCGATTCTCCACGATCCGCCCGTGCTGATCATGGACGAACCGACCGACGGCCTTGACCCGAATCAGAAATTCGTGGTCCGCGAAATGATCCGCACCATGGCGGCCGAAAAAGCCATCATCATCTCGACGCACATTCTCGAAGAAGTGGACGCCGTCTGCACCCGCGCGGTGATCATCGCCCGCGGCACACTCGTCGCCAACGGCACCCCGGCCGAACTGAAAGCAAAAGACCCGTCCGGTCGCCTGGATGAGGTATTCCGCACGTTGACGATGACCGAAGAGGAGAAGGCCCGCCATGTCCGCTCGTAATATCAAGACGCTTTTCCGGCGCGAGTTCCGCGGCTATTTCAATTCGCCCGTGGCCTGCGTGTTTCTCGTCGCCTTCCTGATTCTCGTGAGCTTCCTGACGTTCCGCGTCTCGTCGTTCTACGAGGCGCGCCAGGCGTCGCTCGACCGCTTCTTTGCCTGGCACCCGTGGGTCTACCTGCTGCTCATCCCGGCCTCGACAATGGGCCTCTGGGCGGAAGAGCGCCGGACCGGGACGCTGGAATTGCTGCTGACCTTTCCGGTTACACTCACCGAAACGCTGATCGGCAAGTTTCTGGCGGCGTGGGCGTTCATCGTGATCGGGCTGGTCTGCACCTTTCCCATCATCATCACCGTCGGCTGGCTGGGATCGCCCGATTACGGCGCGATCGCCACGGGCTACATCGGATCCATGCTGCTGGCTGGCGCCAGTGTCGCCATCGGCATGTTCGCGTCCGCGCTCACCCGCAGCCAGGTGATCAGTTTCGTCACCGCGCTCAGCGCCTGCCTGCTCCTCACGCTGGCGGGCTTCGAACCGGTCACGGGGATGTTTGACTCGTGGGCGCCCTGGCTGGCTGACGCCATCGCCTCGTGCAGTCTGCTTTACCACTTCAACGCCCTGTGCCGCGGGGTGATCGACCTCGCCGATGTCGCCTATTACGTCAGCGTCATGATCTTCATGCTTGCTGCGGCGCATCTCGTCATCGACAACCGGAAGGCCTCGTAAGTCCGGCGTGAACCCATCTGACAAGGAAACCGTAATGAACACATTCAAACGCATCTCTTCCGGCGTCGCGGGTCTCGCACTCGTGCTGATCAGTCTCGGCGCCTTCTGTGTGATCATCTCCAACCTGCGCCTGCGCGCCGACCTCACCCGCGAGCGGATCTTCACCCTCTCCCAGGGGTCGCGTGATCTGCTCGCCAAACTGGATCAGGACGTGCGACTGAAGTTTTACTTCAGCAAATCATCGGACGACGTGCCGATCCAGCTCAAGAGTTACGCGCGCCAGGTGCAGGACTTCCTGCGTGAATACGAGCTCGCGGGCGGAGGGCGGGTGATCATTGAGACGTACGACCCCAAACCCGACTCGGACGAGGAGGAGTGGGCGCAGAAGTTCGGTGTCGCGCCACAGACCGTCGCGCCCTTCGCGCCGCCCCTCTATTTCGGCCTCGTCGCCGACTGCAACGGCCGGACTGAGACGATCCCGGTCTTCTCCCCCACAACCGAGCGAACGCTCGAATACGAAATCTCGCGCACCCTCTCCCGCGTGGTGTGGCCCGCCAAGCCGGTCATTGGCGTGATGAGCCCCTTCAACGTCCTCGGCTCCAACAACGACCCGATGCAGCGGATGATGGGCCGCGGGCGTCCGCCGGAACCGCCCTGGGCCGCCTTTGGCGAACTGCAGCGCGACTACACACTCCGCGCCGTCCCCCCGGAAACGGATCGGATACCGGATGACATCACCACGCTCATCCTCGTGCATCCGAAAAACCTCGCGGACAAGACGCTCTTCGCGATCGATCAGTTCGTCCTCCGCGGCGGACACCTTCTGGCCTGTCTGGATCCCTTCAGCATCCAGGATTTTCGCACCTCCCAAAGCCCCAACATGATGATGGGGATGCAGCAACCCGGCGGCCCCGGCCCCTCCACCCTCGGCACATTGTTCGACGCGTGGGGCATCGGCTTTGACACAGACAAACTCGTCGCCGACATGAGCGCCATCACCCGGCTCGACGGCGGCAACGGCCAGATCGACGAAAACCCCGTCGTCCTCTCGCTCACCGCGAATAATACCGCCTCCTCCGACGTCCTGACCGCGCAGCTCCAGCAACTGATCCTCCCCTTCGCGGGTGCGTTCACCGATAATACAGACAAGGATCTCGTCTTCACGCCCCTGCTCTCTTCCTCGGAGAACGCCTGCCTGGTGGACGCCATGTCGGCCCAATACGGATCCGCCATGCTCCGCAATCAGCTCAAGCCGGACGGCCTGAAGCACGCCCTCGCCGTCCGCCTCGCCGGCACGTTCAAAACCGCGTTCCCGAACGGCGCGCCCGCCGACCCCGATGCCGGAGTCGAGGCTGCGCCAGCGGACGCCGCCCGCGCGTCGGGTGAGGGCGCGGTGGTGCTGATCGGCGATTCGGACTTCCTGATGGACGGGTGGAGCGTCCGCACGGTCACGCGCTTCTTCGGCTATCAGTCGACCGAGGCCATCAATGACAACATCGCCTTTCTGGCCAACGCCGCCGAGCAACTCGCAGGCCGCAGCGAACTGATCTCCATCCGCTCCCGCGGCAACTCCGTGCGACCCTTCACGGTCGTGGACAAGCTCGAATCCAAGGCGCTGATGCAGTACAGCAAGACCCAACAATCCTTGCAGGCCAAACTCGAGGAGACCCGGACCCGCCTTTCGGAACTGCAAAAAAACAAGCAGGGAAACCAGCGCCTCATGCTCTCCCCCGAGCAGGAACAGGCGATCACCCGCTATCAGGATGAGGACCGCAAAACCAACCGCCAGCTCCGGGATCTCCGGCGCACCCTCAATGCCGACATCGAGAAACTCGGCGTCCGTCTGAAAGCCGTCAACATCGCACTGATGCCCGCACTGATCGTCATCATGTCTCTCGTCGGCGGACTCCGTCGCCGCCGTCGCAATTGACCGTCCCGGAAGCACACATAAACAGGAACCTTGACTGAACCATGAAAACATCCAAACTCATCGCCCTTGTGGCCGCCGCCGCCCTTCTTGCCGTCCTCGCCCTCTGGAGCGGGAAAGCCCGCACACCGCGGAAGCCGGAGCAGATCGGAAAACCCGTGCTGCCGGGCCTGCAGATCAACGACATCCGCCGCATCGAACTCTCCCAACAGGGCAAAGCCGTCGCCCTCGCCAGCACCGACGCGGGATGGGTCGTGGCCTCGCATTACAACTACCCCGCCGATATCGGCAAAATCCGGGAGAACCTGCTGGCGCTGCGTGACCTCAAAATCGGCGATGTCCAACGGGGCATCACGCTCGATGCCGCAACCGTGACGCTGGTCGACCTGCAGGATGAGCGCGGCAAATCACTCGCCTCGCTCCGTCTCGGCGATGTCCGCACCAAACCCAACGAGCAGTATGGATGGGACATGCCCTATGGTCGTTCCGTCGCGGCCAACACCGATGACACCGCCTTCCTGGTGAAGGATACACTCAACGCATTTGAGCCGGACGCCAAAACATGGATCTCCACGGAACTGCTCAGCGTGCAGGCAGCCGATGTCGCCTCCATCTCCCTCGCCGGACCGGACGGGGTCTTCACACTGGATCGCGCATCGGGTTTGCTGACCCTCGCCGACCTGACGGACGACGAAACCTTTGACTCCTCCAAAGCCTACGGCGTCGAATCGGCGTTGAGCCAATTCCGCTTCATCGAACTCGCCGATCCCACCCTTTCCGACGCAGAGACCGGGATGGCCACCGGCCACACGTATACCGTCACCTGCACGGACGGTACGATTTACACCGCCCGCATCGGCGCCACCGCGCCCGACCGCAGCGAGCGCTACCTCCGTCTGGCTGTCTCTGCGGAGCCCGTCTCGACCAACGCAGCCGAACGCTCCGCCATCACGCAAAAAGCCGCAGTCCTCAACGCAACGGTCAGTCCCTGGCTCTATCTGGTGGCGTCGTGGAGCACCGACAACATGACCCGGTCCCGCGCTGATTTCATCCAGGCGCCCGCCGCCGAAACTCCCGAAATCGAGAATCCCGGAATCGAGCAACCCGAAACCGAGAACCCCGAGGTCGAGCAACCCGAGGTCGAGGAACCCGAGGTCGAGCAACCCGTGACTGAGCTTCCCGAGCCCGATGCCCCGCCCCCTGAGGAAGGCGATCCCGTGTAATTTACGGGTGGGCATCGAGCCCACCCGCCGCCCACCGGCAGGCATGAAGGCTTGCCCCGACACACAACCCAAACCCCACACTACCGATATGGACATCCAAGCCACCACACAGAAAATATCCGATCAATCCGCCGCGGTTGCGCGCATCCGCCAGGAGGTCGCCACCGTGATCGTCGGCCAGGAGCGTCTGGTCGACCGCCTCCTCATCGCCCTGATCACCGGCGGCCACATTCTTCTTGAAGGGGTTCCGGGGCTGGCCAAGACCCTCACCGTCCGCACCCTCTCCGATACGCTGGGCCTCCAGTTTCAGCGCATCTCCTTTACGCCCGACCTCCTTCCGGCCGACGTGATCGGAACCCTTATCTACAACCCCAAGGACGGGTCGTTCGAACCGCGCAAAGGCCCGGTCTTCACCAACCTCCTGCTGGCCGATGAGATCAACCGCGCGCCCGCCAAGGTGCAGTCGGCCCTGCTTGAGGCGATGCAGGAACGTCAGGTGACGATTGGCGACACCACCTATCCCCTCCCCTCGCCATTCCTCGTGATGGCCACGCAAAACCCGATCGAGCATGAGGGCACCTACCCGCTGCCTGAGGCGCAGGTCGACCGCTTTATGTTGAAGGTGCTGCTCACCCACCCCTCCCGTGACGACGAGCGCCGCATCATGAACCGCTTCACCGCCCCGCAGATCCTCGCAGCCAAGCAGGTTGTCTCGGCCGCTGATCTGGCGACACTGCGCGCTGTGTTCGACCAGGTGTACTGCGACGAGAAGGTCGGCGAATACATTCTCGACATTGTCTTCGCCACCCGCGACCCCAAGGCGTTCAAGCTCGATGCGCTTGCCAATCAGATCCAGATCGGCGCCTCGCCACGCGCCACCCTCTGTCTCAACCTGGCGGCCCGCGCCCACGCCATGCTCCACGGCCGCGCCTACGCCACACCGCTCGATGTCAAGGAGATCGCGCCCGACGTCCTCCGCCACCGCATCCTGCTCACCTACGAGGCCGAAGCCGAGGAACAGACGTCCGACACCCTCATCAGCAAGATTCTCTCCACCCTCCCGGTACCGTGATCGGCGAAAGCCCAATTCGCCCCGCGCCATTCCCCATTCACTAATCACTGTTTCCAATGCCACTTGACACCGCACAGCTTATGTCCCAAGTCGCCGGTATCCGCATCCTCACGACGCGGCTGCTGGATGATCGGCTTTCCGGCGACTACCATTCGGTCTTCAAAGGCAGGGGAATCGAGTTTGACGAGGTGAGGCCGTATATTCCCGGAGACGACGTCCGCTCGATCGACTGGAACGTCACCGCCCGCACCGGCCACCCGCACGTCAAACGGTATGCGGAGGAGCGCGAACTAACGATCCTCTTTCTCGTCGACGTGTCCGGCTCGCAGGTGTTCGGCTCGGGCACCCGCACCAAATCGGAGCTGACCGCCGAGATCACCTGCCTCCTCGCCATGACCGCCATCCGCAACCAGGACAAGATCGGCTGCATCCTGTTCAGCGACCGCATCGTCAAATCCATTCCGCCACGCAAGGGGCGGACGGCGGTCATGCGTCTGGTGCGCGAAGTCCTGGCGGCGGGCGAGACCCGCCACGGCACCGATCTCACCGGCGCCATCCGCTTCCTTAACAACGTCCAGAAGCGCCGCGCGGTGGTTTTCATCGTCTCCGACTTTCAGGACGCCGGTTACGATTACGCCCTCCGCGCCCTCGCACGCCATCACGACGTCATCGCCTGCCCCGTCTCCGATCCGCGTGAATCGTCACTCCCCAATGTCGGGCTGGTCCAGCTTCAAGACCCCGAGACGGGCGAGTTGGTCCTCGTCGACACCGCCTCGCGCGCCGTCCGTGACGCCTTCGCCGCCGAGGCGGCGGCCGCCGTGGCCGACCTGCACCGCAACCTCCGGCGCTGGGGCATCGACACACTCGACATTTCCACCGGTCGGCCTTATATCGACGACGTGCGATCGCTCTTCCAGCGCCGACGCGCCCGTGCCAGGAGGTCGGCATGAGGGGATGGCGCCGTAGCGGGGCGCGGCACAGGGCGCCCGGCCTTGCGAGATGGTCGATAATATCGATAATATCGACATTATTGATTCACCCCCTCGCCGCCCTGGCCTTCACGACCGATCTCTCGTGGGGCGACGTGTCACTCACCCTCGCCGCCGAATCCGACGCCGTTGATCCTGCGCGCGACTTTCTGCTGACCCTCACGCTGATCACGCCGCCTCACCTCACGGTCTCGCTGCCCGACCTGCGCGCGCGGTTCTCCGGCTTTTCCACCGCCGAAGACTTTGCCCGCGACCCAGTCGTGACCCCCGCCGGCATCCGTCGCGATTTCCGCTGGCGGCTCGTCCCGGAACTCGAACGGGAACACCGGCTGGCGCCGTTTGCCGTCACCGTCACCGACACCCGACGCGTGCCGTCGCTCGTCACCTCCTTCGCGACCCGGGCGGTCTACTTCCCCGATGCCGCCTCCCCCGCGAAACCGGACGGCGCCTTGGAACTCGCCGCGGCGCCGGTCTACGTCGCTCCCTCCGCCCGCACCGTCACGGGATGGGTTTTCATCGGGATTGCCGCCGTGGCCCTTCTCGCCGGCGCGCTCTGGGGGCTGACCCGGATCAGCCGCCGCGTCCGTGAGCTCAGCCTCTCACCCGGCGAGCGGGCGCTCGCGGAACTGGACCGCCTGCTCCGCCGCCGGCTCGTTGAGAAAGGGCTCTACAAGGATTTCTATATTGAACTGACCCTGGTTGTCCGGCGTTATATTGAGCGGCTCCACGGCATTCACGCACCCGCGCAAACCACCGAGGAGTTTTTGCAGGCCGCCGTTTCGCATCCCGCCTTTAACGGCGCGACACTCGCGCCGCTCCGCGTCTTCCTGGAATCGGCCGACCTGATTAAATTCGCCGGCCAGACCGCCACACCGTCCATGGCCGACACCGCCGTCACGGATGCCAAGACCTTTGTACAACCATGCGCTTCGCCTACCCCATAGCCTTCCTGCTGCTCATCCCGTGGCTCCTTGCCGCCTGGCGCCTCTATCGCCGCGGCATGCGCGCCGGTATTCTCTTTGCGCCGGTCCGCCGACTGCCCCTCAAAACGGCGGGCTGGCGCGTCTTTGCCTCCCGTCTCCTTCCCGCCCTCTTTCTCGCCGGGGTGGCGCTCCTCATTATCGCCGCCGCGCGGCCCCAGACGTTCATCGCCCGTGAGCGGCGCACCGTCGATGCGATCGCAATCACCATGACCGTCGACGTCTCGGGGTCGATGGAGGCGCTCGACCTGTCGCCCCAATCATCCCTCGGCACTATTACCGAAAAAACCCGTCTCGATGTCGTCAAGGAAACCTTTGCAGACTTCATCCATCAGCGACCCGATGACCTGATCGCGCTGATCACCTTCGGCGGCTACGCCTCGACCCGCAGCCCCCTCACCGCCGACCACCGCGCCCTTCTCCATGTCCTCAAAGGCGTGCAGGTTCCCCAGGCCGAGGGCGATGAGCAAGGCCGACCTGTTTCGCAGGAAGAACTCCTCACCGCCATCGGCGACGGGCTCGCCACTTCCTGCGCCCGCCTCGTCGATGCCGAACCCACCACCCGGATTGTGGTTCTGCTCAGCGACGGCGAATCCAACACGGGCATCATCACCCCGGAACAAGCGGCTGAGACGGCCAAGAAACTCGGGATTCGAGTTTACACCATCGGCGTCGGCACCACCGGCAACGCCCCGTTCCGCACGCGTGACGTCTTCGGGCGCTCGGTGATCGGCTGGGGCCAGGTCAGCCTTGACGAGACACAGCTCCGGGCCATCGCCGACACCACGGGTGGACGCTATTTCAACGTGCGCGATCCCGACGGTCTCAAGGCCGCGCTCGAGGACATCGGCCGCTTGGAGACCACCCGCGTCGACCGTCAGATCCTCATGCGTTATCACGAATGGTTTGTGTGGCCCCTCCTCACCGGCGCGGCGCTCATTTTTGCCGCGCTTTCCCTCGGCATGCTGACCACGCGGAGGCTGCTATGATCCGCTTTGTCCATCCCACTCTTCTTTTCCTTCTGTCGCTGATCCCGATTATCGGCATCGCGTGGTGGTGGGCCGCCGCCCGTGCCGAAACCCGCCTGGCCGGCTTGGTCGCGCCCGCCCTCCAGCCCCGCCTTCTCCCGCCTCACTCGCGGGCCCGCACCCTCGCCCAGATCATCCTCGCACTCGTCGCCCTGGTGCTGCTCACCGTCGCCGCAGCCCGTCCCCAATGGGGCCGTCGGAGCGAAACGGTGATCACCCGCAGCCGCAACCTGCTGATCGCCCTTGACGTGTCCCGCTCCATGCTCGCCCACGACGTCCACCCCAACCGCCTCGAACGGGCCAAGGTCGACATCCTGGACTTGATCGCGGAACTCAACGGGGACAACGCAGGCCTCCTCGCCTTTCGCAACAAGGGCATCCTGCTCTGCCCGCTCACCACCGACTACGCCTTCCTCCGCCAGGCGATGGATGGCGTCTCGCCGGAATCAGCCCCGCAGGGCGAGACCGATCTGGCCGATGTCATCCAGAAATCGCTTGAAGCCCTGGAAGGGATGGCCGATGATTACAACGCCATTCTCCTGATCTCCGATGGAGAGGAACTCACGGGCGATGCGGCGGCGGCGGCCCGCGTCGCGGGCAGTCGCGGCATCCCGATCTTCACCGTCGGCATCGGCGACCCCGCCGGCGCCGGCATCCCCGGCGAGGCAGGCGCCGATCCGCTTCGCTTCGAAGGCCAACCCGTAACCACCCGCCTGATGGACGCGACGCTCGCCGCGATCGCCCGTGAGTCGGGCGGCTCCTACATCCCCCTCGCCACAGCGGGCACGGCGCACACCACGCTGGGCGCGATCTACCGCCGGCACCTGCGCAACCTCTCGGCCAGGGAACGTCAGGAGACGTTGGAGAATCAGTATGTCGAGCGCTATCACCTCTTTCTGATTCCGGCTATCGCCGCGCTCCTTGCCGCGGCCTGCCTTTCACGCGGCCGCCTCGCCGGCGCCCGCAGCCGCGCCCCGTCCCCGCTCCTGCCGCCCCTTTCCCGGGGCAGTCTGGCGTTGCTCATGGTGCTGCTGACGGCGGCCGTCAGCAACGCCAATCCGGCCGCACCTCAAGCCACGAACACCCACGCAGCCAGCCCGACCGCACCCCAAACCGCAAGCACCAACACGGCCAGCCCGACCGCGGCCGGCGCCCCCCTCGGCGTCGGCCGTAACGCCGCGCGCCACGCCCAAGCGCTCTACCGCCTCGGCCAGTATGAGGATGCCGCCGCCGCCTTCAGTGCCGCCGCGCAAGGGGCCGACACCGAAACCGCCGCCGCGTGGCGTTACAACGCCGCACTGGCCTTGTTCAAGGCCGGCAAGACAGACGACGCGGCCGCCATTCTCCGCTCGCTCACCTACGCGCGGACCATCGGCCCGCGCGCCGCCGAGCTTCTGGGTTCCGCCGCACTCGAACAGTCTCGCGCCATCAAGGCAGAAGCCGGGGCCGACGTGCGGGTCACCCATCTCGAGACCGCCGCATCGGCCCTTCAAACCGCCTTGCGCGATACACCGGAAGACGCCCGCCGACTCCGCAACCTTGCCCGCGTCACACCCGACCTCCCCGATGCCCGCGAAAACGCCCACATCGAATCCGTCCTGAAGGCCCATCCCCAGCCGCAGCCCGATGTGCTTCTCGAAACCCTCTTCCGCGAACAGAGGGCCCTTCTCGATGAAATCCCCGCCGCATTCACCAACGACGCCCCCCGCCTGATCGCCGTCGCCGAGGCGCTCGGCGCGCGCCAGGAACAGGCCGGCGACCTCCTCATCCCGCTCAAACGCGTCTTGCTCGAATCGGGGGCGATCACCAACGATCAGCAGCGCGCCACCGTCGCCGCCCTGTTCGAGACCACGCGCGACACCCTCCGCAACTCCACCCGCAAGCTGCGTGACATCGACCCGTCGGCCCTCCAGGATGTGGCCCGGATCGAACCGTTTGCCTACGGCCTGTGGACACAACTCGCCGCCCCGCCGGCACTCGTTGGCGAGGCGATCACGACACAGTCCAACGCCCTCACTTCGGCCTCGCAGCGGCTCCTTCGTCCGCCGCAACCCGAGTCACTCACGCTGACCCGTCACTTCCGCGAGCGCTTTCCCGAATGGGCCGATCAGCTTCAGCAGCAAGCCCAGGCCGACACCAACGCGCCGACGCTCACACCCGAAGCTCGCGCCGAAATCGAGCAGCTCGCCGAAGAAACGGAAGGCCTGCAGACCGAGGCGCTGCGCGCGCAGAATTCTAAATCCTATCAGAATCAGGCCCTCGCCACCCTCATCCGCATCCGCGATCTGCTCCCGAAGAACAAATCATCCGGATCGTCGGGGCAGCCGCAACCGCAATCGGACACGCCATCCGATCCCCCGGAATCGGAAGACCCCCCGCCGCCACCCGAAGACAACGCGCCCGAAAACGAGAAACCCGAACCGCAGCAAGCGTCCAAACCCGAACCGCCCCCCGATGTTCAGGAAATGCTGCGCCGCGCCTTGGAGCGGGAAAAAGAGCAGGAAGAACGCAAACGTGAACGGATGCGCAACCTTCCTATGTCTCCTTCCAAACGGGACTGGTGACCCGTATGAGAGCGAACGTGGCACGTCAATTTTCGATAATGTCGATAGTGTCGATACTGTCGGCCACAACCGCCTTCGCCCAGCCGGTCTCCCTCACAGTCCGATCCGATCGTGACCGGATCTACATTGGCGAGTCCTTTAATCTCTACATCGCCGTCGTCGGAGCCGATGCCGACCTTCCGCAACCCGACCTCTCGGCCCTGGCCGACGCCGACACCGCGTTTCTCGGCTCGCAATCCAACAGCCGCCGTACGCTCTCGATCGTCAACGGCAACGTCCGTCGTGAGGAGACGCTCGGCCGCACGTTTGTGTACCAAGTGAAACCCCTCCATGAAGGTGATTTTGCGACAGGGACGATCACGCTCCGTCACGCCGGACAGACCCTCTCCGCGTCGGGGCAGCCTGTCGCCGTCATCGGCATCACCCGCCAGTCTGTCGTGATCGGCCGTCTCACCGCCTCAACCGTCGCCGCGCTTGTCGACGCGCCATTTCGCATCACGCTCTCCATCGCCGTCGCCCCCTTGCGGCCGCCCTATCAAAAAATCGAGCCGCTCCACATCAATTATCCTCCCCGCCTGGAGGCCGCTTTCCTCAACCTCGCGGAGATCAAAGGCTTGAAGCAGCCCGACCTGCGCGCCATCCTCACCGAACGCGCGCGAAACGCATCGGGCCAGACACCCTCATTCCTTATCAACGACTATTCCATCGATGCGAACGACCCCTTTCGCTTCACCCGGGAGCCGCAACCCCTTCGTTTTCGCTTCACGCCTGACCGCGAGGATCGCGGCGGAACCAACTACTGGGTCTACTCCCTGTCGCTCGACTATACGCCGCAAACCGAGGGCGACTACACCTTCGGACCGATCATCTTCAAGGGTGCGGTGATCACGGCCATCAATGAAAACAATCAACCCTTCAGCATGAAGGATGTCTTCGCGGTCGCGCCGGCTGTCACCGTCCGCGTCACGCCGCCGCCCGAAGCGGGACGTCCCGAATGGTTCGTCGGCACCGTCGGCAGAAACATCGCGGCGCGGGCCCGTTTCGACACCGACGTCTGCAAGGTCGGAGACCCGCTCATCCTCACCCTGGAGATCAGCGGCGCGATCAGCCTCTCCAACCTCCGTCCGCCGCTCCTCGCGCTGCAGGAGGATTTGACCCGCGACTTCCGCATCTACGACGACAACGTCACGACAACCCCGATTGAATCGGGAAAGCGTTTCACTTGGCGTGTCCGTCCCATCCATGCCGGAACCCTCGAATTTCCGTCCATCCGAATCGCCTACTACGACACGGACGCGCACGCCTACAAGACCGTCCTGACCCCGCCCATTCCGATCCAGGCGCGCGCCACCACGCAGGTGGTCAGCGACGCCCCGGACGCCTCTGCCGACGCCGGACTTTTCCTCCGTGCCGAGGACCTTCCCGTGCCCGCCGCCGCCACTGTCACGGCCGACCCCTCGCCGCTGCTCCCCCCTCCCAGTCTCCTGCTGCCGCTGCTCCTCGCCGGTCCCGCCCTCCTCCTGTGCGCCGTCACGGGGCGCTTCTTCTGGCGCCGCCGCGGCCGCATGCGCCAGGCCACCCGCCGCCACCGTGCCGCCGTCCGCGCCCGTCGGCGGCTTCCCGCCGCCGCAGACCCCGCCGCCGTTGCCGCCGCGCTCCGCGGCTATCTCTCAGAACGGCTCGACGCGGCGGGTCATTCTCTGACCCCGCCCGAGGCATCCCGGCTCCTCATCGCGAACGGCGTTCCATCCTCCCAGGCCGATGCCTTCCGCGCCCTTCTCGAACGCCTCGATGAAGCGCTTTACCGGCCAGGCGCCGCCGGTGTGGCTTCGGCTAAGGAGGCGGCCGCCCTCATCGCAGCCACCGAAGCCGCTCTTGCCGGAAGGCGGCGGGCTGGACACGTGTCGATCATGTCAATCCTGTCGATAGTCTCGATCATATCGATAGTCTCGCTATCAGCCCCCGTCCGCGCCTCCGAAACCTCCCGCACCTTCGGATGGGAGCAGGCCAACGCCCAGCTCGCCGCGGCGCGCACACCCGAGGCCTTTCTCGAAACCGCGCGGGCCTACAACCGTCTCGTCGTCGCCGGTGACACCCGCGGCGCGTTGTTCTACAATATGGGAACAGCATTGCTGCTGGCCGGTGATGCCTCCGATGCCATCCTGGCACTGGATCGTGCGGAGCGACGCCTCGGCTCCACACCGGGCAGCCGTGCCAATCTCCGCCTCGCGTATGGGCTGCTGGAGGCGATGTCCGCAGCCGACGCCCCTCCCGTGCGCCCGCATGAACTTGCCTCGCCCGCGCCCCTCCCCTGGATGCATACCGCGTTCTTCTGGCACTACGAATTTCCGTGCCGCCACCGGGTCGGCGCGACAGCCGTCGGCTGGGCGCTCTTGTGCGCCGGCCTCCTTGTCCGGTTGTTTCGTCCCGCCGTCGCCCGTCCGTTCGTGTGCGCGGGACTGCTGCTCTGCGTGATCTTTGGCGCCAGTGCCGCTGTCACCCTCCTGCAGGAATACCGGGATCTCCGTTCCTGGCCGACGCGCCTCCTGAGCATTCCCGGAGAGGAGGGCGCATCGTGAAAAAGGCGTTTCATATTTTCTGTACGCTCCTGATGGCGCTCGCCGCCCCGGCCCTCGTCTCAGGCCAGGTCCACGAAGCCACCCTTCGCTTCGAGCCCGCCGCTCCTTTCGTTGGACAGCCCTTCGTGATGACGTTGGAGGTCGCTGTCAATCCAGGTGTTGAACTCGAAAATCTGTTTGTGGAGGGGTTGCCAGACGCCTCGCGGGTCCGGTTTGTAAATCTGATCCGCGCCGGACGCGAAACCCGGCGGTCCGACGGCGGTCGCGTCACCGACATCCTCCGTTACACCGCCGAGGGTCAAGCCATCCAGCCCTTCCAGACCGCCATCTCGTGCATCTTGCGCGGTCAGTCCGTCGAGCGGGTCTCGCATGGGTTCTTCTCCCAAACCCGTTCATCGCCCATCACGTTTCGCACCACGGCGGCCAGGCTCAACGTCCGTGCGATTCCGCTCCGAGACCGGCCGGCCGACTTCTCAGGTGCCATCGGGCGCTTCACACTCGCCGGTACCGCCTCGCCGCAAACCGTCGCGGTCGGCGATCTCGTGACGCTCTCGTATACGCTGACCGGCAGCGGGTGGCTTGCCGACGCCGCGCTCACCCTGCCGGACCCCGGCCCCGATTTCAAGACCTATCCGGCGCAAGAGACCACGCATGAGCCCAAGCCGCCGCAGATCGCAATCCGTCAGGTCGTGATTCCTCTCTCCACCAATGCCACCGTCGTGCAGACGCCCCGTTTTGTCTATTTCGATCCCAATGCCGTCGCATACCGCACCGCGACAATCGAACCGTTCCGCCTCACCTTTGTTCAAGCCGACGCAACCGTTCCGGCGATCCGCCGGATCGATGCCACGACGCCTGTCCGGTCCACCGATTCGGTTCCGGCCCGCCCGCCCGAACGCGTCATCGTCGAGACCGTCGCCAAGATCCGCCAGTTATATCCCCTTGCGGCCGCGCTCATACTCGCGGCCGCTGTCACCGCCGTGCTCTTCCGCATCCGCCGCATTCCCGCCGTCCTCGCCGGCCTGCTCATTGTGGCGCTCGGCGTCGGCGTCTCGCGCCGCCTCAGCCGCGCCGCCGAGGACCGGGTGATGGAAGTCGCCGCGTCGGTCACCACCCGCCTCGCGCCGTCCGAGCATGCCCTGCCCCTTTTCGATCTCCATCCCGGCGACGCCGTCATCCCCCTCGAACACGCCCCCGGCTGGGTGCGTGTCCGCTCCGCCGACCGTGAAGCGTGGATACCCGTAACGAACTTGACGAATTAATCGTCGTCATCCAACACATGCACCCCCTCGTTCATTTCCAACTCGGCTACTGACAGCTCTCTCGGTTTGGCCTATACTTGCGACTCATGACAACCGAGACCCATTCCCAAATCGCCTCGTTTATCTGGAGTATCTGCAATCTCCTGCGCGGCCCTTACAAGCGCAACGAATACCGCAAGGTCATCCTTCCTCTTACCGTCTTGCGCCGCTTCGACTGCATCCTCGCGCCGACGAAAGCCGCCGTCCTGAAGGAGCACTCCGCCATCAAGGCCAAGGGCGAGAATATCATCCGCCACCGACTGTCACAGATCACCGGTGTGCCGTTCTTCAACCTCTCCAAATTCACCATCGCCAAGCCCGCCGACGGCAGCCGCCTCAACGGTCTGCTTGACGACCCCAACCAGCTCGCGCCGAACCTCAACAGCTACATCAACGGCTTCTCACCCAATGTCCGCGCCATCATCGAGCGCTTCAAGTTCCCTGAACAGATCGCCTACATGGTCGAGAAGGATCTGCTCTACCTTGTCATCAAGCAGTTCGCCGCCATTGACCTCTCGCCCGACCGCGTGGACAACGCCCAGATGGGCTACGTCTTCGAGGAACTCATCCGGATCGGCGCGGAACAGTCCAACGAGGAGGCCGGGGAACACTTCACCCCGCGCGAGGTCATCAAGCTCATGGTCAACCTCCTCCTCGCCCCGGAGAAGGACCTCGCCCGCAGCCACGTCGTCAAGACCATCTACGACCCCGCCTGCGGCACGGGCGGTATGTTGTCTGTCGCCGAGAAATACATCCATGACCTCAACGCCGACGCCCATCCCAAGCTCTTCGGTCAGGACTGGAACGACGAAGCCTGGGCCGTCTGCAAGGCCGACATGCTCATCAAGGGCGATGCCGCCGATGCCGTCATCCTCGGCGACACCTTCACCAAGGACGGTTTCGACCGCACCGCCGACGGCAAGAAATGGACCTTCGACTACATGCTGGCAAACCCGCCCTTCGGCGTGGAGTGGAAGCAGCAGCAGCGCTTCATCGAGAGCGAGCGCGACACCCTCGGCTTCGGCGGACGCTTCGGCGCGGGCACGCCCCGCGTGAACGACGGCGCGCTCCTCTTCCTCCAGCACATGCTGGCCAAGATGCGCGCCCCGCAGGACGGCGGCAGCCGTCTCGCCATCGTCTTCAACGGCTCGCCCCTCTTCACCGGTGACGCCGGCGGAGGCGAAAGCGAAATCCGCCGCTGGATCATCGAGAACGACTGGCTGGAGGCCATCGTCGCCCTGCCCGAGCAGCTCTTCTACAACACCGGCATCTCCACCTACCTCTGGGTGCTCACCAACCGCAAGGAAAAGCCCCGCAAGGGCAAGGTGCAGCTCATCGACGCCCGCCCGTTCTGGGTGCAGATGGAGAAAAGCCTCGGCAACAAGCGCCGTCGCATCGGTGACCCCGCCGACAAGGAGAAAGACCCCGACCACATCGGCGAACTCACTAAAATATTCGGCGATTTCCGAGACAATCAGACGCGCACCTTCACCGAAGAAGACCCCGTCACCCACCAGCCCGTCCAGCGCCAGCGCGTCGTCAGCAAGATTTTCCACAACGAAGACTTCGGCTACCACAAGATCACCGTCGAGCGCCCGCTGCGGCTGAACTTCCATGCCAGCGCTGAACGCCTCGCCCGGCTCGACGATGAGGGCGGCTTCAAGAACCTAGCCACCAGCGCGAAGAAAGACATCGCCGCCCGCCAACATGAAATAGAGGATGGACAACAGCGTCAGAAGCAAATCCGCGAACTCCTCCGAGCCTTCGGCAAGGCCACCAAGGACAAGCCCTTCAAAGACCGCAAGGCCTTTCTCACCGAACTGCGCACGCTCGACCGCGCGCGCGACGTGCGCCTGAGCGCCCCGGAACTCAAGGCCGTGCTTGCCGCCCTCGGCGAGCGCGACGAGACCGCCGAAATCTGCCGCGACCGCGAAGGCCAGCCCGAACCGGACGCCGACCTGCGCGACACGGAGACCGTGCCGCTCAAGGAAAGCATCGAGGCCTACTTCAAGCGCGAAGTGCTGCCCCATGTGCCCGACGCGTGGATCGACACCGCCAAGACCAAGGTCGGTTACGAAATCCCGCTCAACCGCCACTTCTACCGCTACGAGCCGCCGCGCCCGCTGGAGGTCATCGAGACCGACATCAAGCGCCTCGAAGGCGAGATCATGAAAATGCTCAAGGAGGTCACGGCGTGAATATGCGAATGATATATTCGGTAACGCGCTCGTTTTCGGTTGACGAACCGCGCCTTATGTCCCAAACTGTCTTTAACAATACCTGCCAAGCATCAGATTGGGGTGGCAACATCCCGGCACTGCTCAAATCGGCGGGTTACTCTTTTTTGTTGCGACCAGGCCCGACACCTGGCATTTCCCGAGGTGAAGCATGAGTGATGCTATGCCATTTATGAGTCCGCGTCTCGTGGGGGAGCGGTTCAACGGACACGCGATTCCCCTCGACGTGTTGAAAGACCTTGCCGTTCTTGAAGAGATGGTGATTGAAGTCGCTAAGTGGCGGTTTCTTCAAGAGCACCAGACGAGGCAGCGTACGCCGCGCGGCTTTACGGACGGCATTTCTTTAAAAGTCACAGCTATCGAGGACGGCAGTGCCATTCCCAGAATCGCGCTTTGTTTCACCGCCGCGACAATGCTCATGAATCCCTATCAACCCTACTTTGAGCAGGCGCGTGATAGCATCATTTCCGCCATCGACGCGGCCGAGCATGACGAACAGATTAACTGTCATTTGCCTGACAATTTGCTTTCGTATTTCGATCCGTTGGGACGCAATCTGAGAGACGGCGAACGGATTGAATTCCGCCCGGAAAATCAAGATCGGCCCGCACGACTCGACAAAAGTACTCGACGTAAACTGGTGCTGGCGTCTTCCAAGGTTCAAGAGCTGACGGAAGAGGTCGTTTTGCGGGGCACGGTTCCTGAGGCCGACCAGGATAAGATGACCTTTGATCTTCAGGTGATCAGCGGCCCCAAAGTCACCGTCAACATGCGCGATCAGCATCTTGACAACGTCTTGAAAGCCTTTGCTGAATACCGTAGCGGCGCTCGAGTCTTGCTCAAGGGCGTGGGGAGTTACAATCGCCTTGAGAAACTCCAGAGCGTGGTTTCCGTCGATCACATCAGCGTGCTCGATGCCAATGACGTTCCCGCTCGCTTGGACGAGTTTCGCTCGCTCGTCAACGGCTGGCTTGACGGCAAAGGGCGGGCTCCGTCAAGAGCCGGTCTCGATTGGTTTTCTGCCGCGTTCGAATCCCAATACCCGGATGAGTTGCCCCTCCCTTACGTCTATCCCACGGCGGAGGGTGGCCTTCAGATCGAATGGTCGCTTGCGGGACATGAGGTGTCGCTGGAGGTATCGATCGAGAGCAAGCAGGCTCACTGGCACATCCTGAATCTCGCAACGCAAGCCGAGGCAGCGCGTGAGCTACAGTTGACGCAGGCCGACGATTGGGTCTGGATCAACGCCGAGATCAGGCGGCTAGCTGAGGGCGCGGCATGAATTCCGACACTCTTCTGCTGCGTCAGATTCATTCGCAATGGCTACAAAACGGCAGGGTGACCTCCCAGGCATTCCGGCCCACGCCGAAGGACGAGAAAATGCTCTCCGTCTATGACGGCGACATGATTTCGCCTCAGAATGCGTGGCAGCACTTCACCGAGGCGGGATATGCGTCTGTCGGGGTTATGGTTGTGACGGTCGGCGAGTGTGGCGAGCTGAACCTCTCTGTGCGTTCGGTCCCTGAACCGTTTCCCGAACATGCGGTAATCGACTATGCGGAATTGGGGACATCCGCGATCGACAAAACAGCCAAGCTGCTTAAAGCCAAGGCCGTGTTGCGCGGTTGGCAGTTTCAGGCGACCGCATAAGCGATTCGGGGGATTATGAAAGTTAGGCAGTTGCCTCCTGGCCAATGCGGTCGGAACGGAAATGAGTTCCTTTGGGCGGCCTGTGAGGTCATGCCATGAAACTCCCGGCCTACCCGCGCACCAAACCCAGCGGCGTCGATTGGCTCGGCGACATGCCGGAACATTGGGATGTCAAGCGGCTGAAATACTCCGCGAGCATCAACGACGAAGCCCTTGCCGAAACGACATCGCCCGATTTCGAATTCGAGTATGTGGACATCGGAGGCGTGAGCGCTGTCGATGGAATCACGGCGACCGAGCAGGTTGTTTTTGAGAACGCACCTTCTCGTGCACGGCGAAAGGTTCGGCACGGGGACACCATCGTTTCCACCGTACGGACCTACCTTCGCGCCATAGCACCCATCAAGAATCCGCCCGAGAACCTCATCGTTTCTACCGGCTTTGCGGTTGTTCGTCCGCGCACGGTTGAACCTGCTTTCCTCGCCTACGCGCTCCGGGAGGCTTCGTTTATTGAGTCCGTTGTGGCGCGCTCGGTGGGCGTCAGCTATCCTGCCTGCAACGCTTCGGAAGTCGGCGACATCTCCATTCCGCTTCCAGCCCCCGCCGAGCAACGCGCCATCGCGGCGTT
>CAZOJL010000007.1:23944-53036 GCA_964580075.1 uncultured Akkermansia sp.
CCCGAACAACGCGCCATCGCCGCGTATCTGGACAAGGAGACGGCGAAGCTGGACGCGCTGGTGGGAAAGGTAGAGGAGGCGGTGGAGCGGTTGCAGGAATACCGCACCGCCCTCATCACCGCCGCCTTGACGGGAAAGATTGATGTGACAAACCAACCCAAACAGCGGGGCGCAAAATGATTGCCGATACCGTTAGTTTCTGTGGACATCGTTGCTTCAAAAAGGATTGGTCTGGCTTTGATACTATTAAATCGATCAACGTGATCATCGGCCGAAACAATTCAGGCAAGACCCACCTTCTCGATCTTGCTGAAGCGCTCTGCGAAACCGATTTCAATAAGTGCAAATGGAAAACCCGTCTTCATGGTGTTCTTGAAAAAGATTCTCTTGAACACGTGTTCCCGTCAAACACAAGTGGTGGTGAATTAGGAGGCAACCACTGGAACGATAACGGACGCTACTTTATTGATAAGCCCGTAACGTGGGTACTGGACGAACACGGAAATGTGGCAGACATCACATTTGAAGATGGCTTCGATGCTTCTTTTCATCACGATGCTCTGCGAACAAAAGCAAGATTGAAGAACATAGCTCGAATCCTGAAAAGTGCGAAGCATACTTTATCCGGATCTCAGTTTCGCCGTCTCTTTGCTGATCGTGACATTAGGGCAGAAACGCCTTTAAAAGAATTAGTTTTAGCACCTGATGGCGCAGGTGCGACCAATATCATTAGAAGGTATATTGTCACCTCAGATCCACGTTATCCCCGTGAAATCATTCAGCGAGATTTATTAAAGGCTTTGAACGATATATTTGCCAATGACGGCCACTTTACTGAGATTCAGGTGAAGTACCATGATGATCCGAAACTCAGCACTCAAGAAGGCTATTGGGAAGTCTATTTGGGTGAGGAGAAAAAGGGGCTGATTCCTTTAAGTAATTCTGGAAGCGGATTAAAGACCGTCCTCCTTGTACTATTGAACTTGTTGGTTATTCCAGAGATTGATGGCAAGCCGCGATCATTATTTACTTACGCCTTCGAGGAACTCGAAAACAATTTGCACCCGGCGTTGTTACGACGACTTTTCCAGTATCTTGAGAATTACGCCGTCACTGAAAAGGTGACGATCTTTCTAACCACTCATTCGAGTACGGCTTTGGATCAGTTTGGCCTGTCAAAAAATGCTCAAATAGTCCATGTCACACACGATGGGGAAACCGCCAGAGCCGCTACGGTCTCAGCACACTTCGATCACTTGGGCGTCATATCTGAATTGGGAGCAAAGCCGTCTGATCTTCTTCAGGCGAACGGTATCATCTGGGTTGAAGGGCCTTCGGACTGCATCTACATTAACCGCTGGCTCGACATCTACACCGGAAGCAGGCTTCAAGAGGGACGGGATTACCAATGCGCTTTTTACGGCGGATCTCTATTGGCGCGAACACAATTCAAATCACCAGAAGACGCAGAGAAGGAGTTGGTTAATTTGTTTCGGGTCAATCCGAACATCGTCGTCGTTTGTGACGGTGACAGAACAGCCCAAGGGTCAAGGGTCAAGGACCGCGTTAGAAGGATTCGCGCTGAAGTTTTGAAAATTCCTGGCGCACGCATCTGGGTCACGGGAGCCAAAGAGATCGAGAATTATGTTCCTGGCGCTGTGCTCGCAAGAGCCGTAGGTCTCGCAACGCTTCCCGACCCCACCCAATACGAGATGTTCTTTCCGCGCAAGGGATCGCCCGGCTCTTCGTATGTCGAATCGAAGATGAACCGAAAGGGTATCGACAAGATGGATTTGGCAGTCCTCAGCGCCCCACAGATGGACAAGATAAGGATGAGTGCTCGATTCGAGTGGGAGACACAGATGAAGCAGATTGTAGAGCGCATCGACTCTTGGAATCGGTAACAAAGGATAGAACATGCCTGGACAAACCACCGAACACGCCTTTGAGACCTACGTTGAGGAAATCCTGCTGACGCGCGGCGGTTGGAAGTCAGGCAGCAACGCGGAGTGGGACAAGGAACGGGCGCTTTTCCCGGCGCAGCTTCATCGAAGCCACCCAGCCGAAGCTCTGGGCCGAGATGCGGGTCCAGCATGGCCACGAACTGGACGCTCTGGTGGGGAAGGTGGAGGATGCGGTGGAGCGGTTGCGGGAATACCGAATAGCCTTGATTACCGCAGCCGTTACGGGCAAGATTGACATCCGAACTCAGATGGGAGAAAATGAACCATGATTACTAGACTTTATGTGAACAACTTTCGGTGCCTTGTCTCCTTCAAGGCGGAATTCGATTCCTTCGGTGTCCTGTGCGGCCCGAACGGTGCAGGCAAGAGTTCGGTTTTCGATGCGCTACGACTGGTTCGCAACCTGGCCACCGGTGACGGTATACTAGGAGGAGAAAGTGATAGAGGAGCAAGTGATAGGGATGTGCCGCGTTTGGAGTTCACCAACTGGCTGAAGAGCACGGTTCAGGAATTTGAATTGGGTGTGACTGCCGCAGGGCATGTTTTTGAATACACCTTTCACCTTGAGCAAAAGGCGGATTACGAGAAGCCGCGATTCATCAAAGAGCAGGCAACCTGCGATGGAAAGGTCTTGTTTGACCGGAATCTGGAAGGAGTGCGGTTCAAGAAGATGGACGGGACCCAGACCGGATTCCCCTTGGACTGGCATCAAGCTGCTCTAGCGTCGATCCAGCCGAAAGGCAGTATCGGCGAACTCGCCGTGCTTCAAGAAGCGATGGGCAAGCTGCTGATCCTCCGCCCCAATCCGCGAAGCATGGAACGGGAGAGCAAGGGGGAATCGAAACGTCCGGATCTGTATTTGTCCGGTCTGACCTCGTGGTATCGTTCATTGTCGCAAGACTTGGATTGGACCGTCGCTTTGCGTGACCTGCTGGCCGATGTGTGGCCCGACTTTAAGTCGCTCAAGTTGGTAGATGTGGGTCTGAATACCAAGGCGTTGCAGTTGCGCTTTGACGGGGCGAACAAAGAGGGCGGCGGTGATCTGTTTTTTGAGCAACTTTCCGATGGCGAGAAGGCTCTGATCGGACTCAACATGGTGCGGGCCGCACTGGCCACGGACGCGCTGCAAACCGTCCTCGTTGACGAGCCAGATAATTACGTCGGCCTTCCCGAGCTTCAACCGTGGGTTCTGTCCTTGCGGGAAGTTCTCGACGAGACGCATCAGGCGATCCTCATCTCACACCATCCTGAGGTTTTGGGCCTAGCTGGCGAGGAGTGCGGGCACTATCTGTGGCGTGACAATCATACGTCACCTACGCGAATTGGCCCCTTGAAGGTTCCTGATGGAATGACGGCTGGCGAAGCCATTGCAAGGGGGTGGATCAATGCCTAGCCGCACGCAGATTGTTTGCCTTCATGAGGGCAAAAAGGGACGAAGTATTGACCCGATCTTTATCCGCAGTCTATTAAGGGATCTTGATCCTGCATGGATTCGCCCTTGGACGGGGAACAACATCATTCGCACACGGGACTGTGGAGATGGAGGCAGAAAGTCCGTGATCGCCGCAATGCCCGGGGAACTCCTGCAATGCTTAAGAACTGGAGGCGACACGACTCTCATGGTTTGGGCTGACCTGGATCACGACATGGCTAACGGGGAGCAGTTGAAGGCTAAGTTCTGGACCGCAGCAGAACAAGCTGGGATCACGAGGCCCCAATTTGAACAGGTTGTCTTCGTATTCGCAAAGGACCGTATCGAGAACTGGGTCGAATTCCTGCTTAGGGGTTCGACAGATGAATCGAAGGAAGGTCCCAGACAAAAGCACGATAGACCTGTTGCCGATGCCGCAAAGGCGCTGGCGAAAATGTGTCAGACTCGCGCATCAATCCCAAGCGCTCCTTCGTCTCTTGTCTGGTCATGCAATAACTGGAAATCCCTCGTGGCGAGAATGAGGAAGTAGTCTTCACAAAGACACGAGGCGAGGGATACCAACGTTATGCCGACCCAAACCACCGAACACGCCTTCGAAACCTACGTCGAGGAAATCCTGCTGACGCGCGGCGGCTGGAAGTCAGGCAGCAACGCGGAGTGGGATAAGGAACGGGCGCTTTTCCCGGCGCAGGTGTTCGCCTTCATCGAGGCCACCCAGCCCAAGCTCTGGGCCGACATGCGGACGCTGCACGCGGCCGGGCTGGAGGCGTTGCTGCTGACCGCGCTGGTCAAGGAGCTGGACGCCAAGGGCTCGCTCCACGTCCTGCGTCACGGCTTCAAGTTTTACGGCAAGCTCTTCCGCGTCGCCTACTTCAAACCCGCCCACGGCGCGAATTTCGAGACCATCGCCCTATTCGGCAAGAACCGCCTCACCGTCACCCGCCAGGTGCCCTGCCATCCCGGCGACAACCGCACGCTGGACATGGTGCTCGCGGTGAACGGCCTGCCGGTCGCCACCGTCGAGTTGAAGAACCCCGGCACGGGCCAGAACTGGCAAAACGCCGTGTGTCAATACAAGGAGGATCGCGACCCGCGCGCGCCTTTGTTCGCATTCAAGAAGCGGGCGTTGGTCCATTTCGCCGCCGATTCAGAAGAGATCCACATGACCACCCGCCTGGCCGGCGAGAAGACCCATTTCCTGCCGTTCAACCGGGGCAGTCATCCCGGTCAGATCATCTGCGGCGAGGGCAACCCGCCGCACGACTTCGGCTACCGCACCGGCTACTTCTGGGAGGAGGTGCTCCCGTTCGAGAGCTTCCTCGACATTCTCGGCCACTTCATGTTTGTCGAGAGGAAGGATGAAAAGGTGGACGACGGCTGCGGCGGGCAGCGCGTCGTGACCAGGGAGACGATGATTTTCCCGCGCTACCACCAGCTCGACTCGGTGCGGAAGCTGGTCCACACCTCGCGTGAGGAAGGTGCCGGACGCAACTACCTCATCCAGCACTCGGCCGGCAGCGGCAAGACCAACAGCATCTCCTGGCTCTCGCACCGGCTCGCCAGCCTGCACGACGAGCGGGACGAGAAAGTCTTCGACTGCGTCGTGGTCATCACCGACCGCCAGGTGCTCGACCGGCAGGTGCAGGACGCGATTTACCAGATCGAACACGCGCAAGGCGTGGTCAAGGCCATCGACCAGGACTCGAAGCAGCTTGCCGCCGCTCTCATCGACGGCACCAAGATCGTCATCACGACCCTGCAGAAGTTCCCGTTCGTCCTGCGCGGGCTACTCCACGCCGCCGGCGCGGAGAGTCAGGAGGAGGCCACCGACGAGCAGAAAGCCGACGCGGCCAAATGGGAGGCCGAAATCGCTAAGCGCCGGTATGCCGTCATCGTGGACGAGGCGCACTCCAGCCAGACCGGCGAGACGGCGCGGGAGCTGAAGGAGATATTGGGAAAAAGGAACCACGAAACACAGGAAAACGCTGAAGAAGAGCCGGATTGGGAGGACCGCCTGAATCAGGTCATGCAGTCGCGCGGACGGCAGCCGAACCTGAGCTTCTTCGCCTTCACCGCCACACCCAAGGGCAAGACGCTGGAGCTGTTCGGCCGCACGGGCGCGAGCGGGTTGCCCGAGGCTTTTCACCTCTACTCCATGCGCCAGGCCATCGAGGAGGGCTTTATCCTCGACGTGGTGCAGAACTACACCACCTACGCCACCTATTACCGTCTGGTGAAGGCCATCGAGGACGATCCGAACCTGCCAAAGAAAAAGGCGGCGCGGGCGCTGGCCAAGTTCATGAGCCTGCACCCCCACAATATCGCGCAGAAGACCGAGGTGATAGTGGAACACTTCCGCCATAAGGTGCTGGGCCAGCTCGGAGGACGGGCCAAAGCCATGGTGGTCACCTCCTCCCGTCTCCACGCCATGCACTATATGCGGGCTTTCGAGCGCTACATCGCCGACAATAAGATCACCGATATCCGCCCTCTGGTCGCCTTCAGCGGCACGGTCAAAGATCCGGACATTCCCGGCAAGGAATTCACCGAGCCGGGCATGAACACCGACTGCGTCAGCGGCAAGTCGATCAGCGAGAAGCAGCTCCCGGAGCGCTTCGCCTCGCCGGACTACCAGGTGCTGCTCGTGGCCAACAAGTACCAGACCGGCTTCGACCAGCCTCTGCTCTGCTCCATGTATGTGGACAAGCGGCTCGACGGCGTGCAGGCGGTGCAGACGCTGTCGCGCCTCAACCGCAGGATCCCCGGCAAAGAGAACCCGTTCATCTTGGATTTCGTCAACAAGGCCGAGGACATCTACAAAGCCTTCAAGCCGTACTACGACGCGACAAGTTTGCAGGAGGCATCCGACCCGCAGAAGCTGGAGGCGCTGAAGCACGAGTTGGATGCAGCCCAAGTCTATTATCAGAGCGAGGTCGAGGCTTACGCCCGCGTCTTCTACAAGCCCGTGGCCATCCAAAGCGCTCGGGATCACGCAGCCATGCAGGCACACCTTCAGCCTGCGGTGGACCGCTTCAAGGCGATGACGGACGATGCCAAACGCGGCGAGTTCCGCGAAAAGCTGGGCGGTTACATCAGCATCTACTCCTTCATGAGCCAGATCATGCCATACGGCGACCCGGCCCTGGAAATGCTGTACAGTTTCGGACGCTTTCTCCTGCCGCACCTACCGCTCGACCGCAGCACCGAACGGGTGAAGATCAGCGACGAGGTGGGTCTGCAGTACTACCGTCTGCAGCAGGTTGCCTCGGGCGAGATCGAAATCAGAGAAGGCGATCCGCAAGGCGTGAAGAGCCCGACCGACGTCGGCACCGGCAAGGCGAAGGAAGAAAAAGCGCCCTTGTCGGAGATCGTCAAAGTGCTCAACGACCGTTTCGGAACCAGCTTCACTGAGGAAGACCGCATCTTCTTCGAGCAAATCCGCGAGAAAGCCTCAGCCAACCAGCAAGTCATCGCGACAGCCAAGGCGAACCCGCTCGACAAGTTCCTGCTCGGCATCAAGCCGCTCATCGAATCCCTCATGATCCAGCGCCTCAGCGAAAACGACCGGATTGTCACCCGCTACATGGACGATCAGGCGTTCCAGAACACGGCATTCCCAATCCTCGCTGAAGCCATCTTCGACACGATCCGTCAGCGCAGTACCCTCGCGCCACACGCGCTCATGGTTCATCAGACACCGGGCACCGATCATGCGTGACATTCACCGTTTAATATCAGAGGCTCTTGCAAAACCCTTGGAAGCGCAGGGAATCAGGGCTCAGGATGCCAGGGTTCAGGCCGGAAACGCCTCCTGAACCCCGAAACCTGAACCCTCCGCTTGCACAAACCGGAGGTTTTGCAAGCGCCTCATCAGCCATGCCAACCCAAACACCCACAGCCCTTCTCGTCATCGCCCGTCACGCCGCCCGCGCGGCCGGCGCGCATGTGCTTGCCAACCTCACCCGGCGCGACGAGACCGACTCGCTCACGCGAAACGACGTCAAGCACCGCCTCGACGTTGAGGCGCAGGAGGCGGCGACCGCCGCCATCCTGGCGGCCTGTCCTGATTACCCCATTCTCGGCGAGGAGACCTGCGACCTTCCGCTCCCCGACGCACCGGTGCGGTGGGTGATTGACCCGATCGACGGCACAGTCAACTTCTTTCATGGCTCGCCCTGGTGGTGCTGCTCGGTTGCCGCGCAGATCGACGGGCGTTCCGTGGCGGGCGCGGTCTTCGTCCCCGAGTTCGGGTGGATGTTTGAGGCCACGTCCGATGGCCCCGCCCTGTGCAACGGCGCGGTCCTGCGTGTCTCTGAAATCGCTGAACCGCACCTGGCGCTGATCCACACCGGCGCCGACAAGGCCGACCTCGGCGAGCACTCCTTCCGTTTCATGCGCGCCGTCGCCGCCATGGCCCAACGGGCCCGGATCACCGGTTCCGCCGCGCTTGATATGTGCCTCGTCGCTTCCGGAAAGGCCGAGGGATACTTCGAACCGGGTATTTTCATCTGGGACATTGCGGCGGCGGGTCTGATCATCGAACGGGCCGGTGGAACCTGCGAAATTCTGCGGGAATACGGCGGCCACCGCATGGCGGTGCTCGCTTCCAACGGCCTCATCCACCGCCACGTCCGCGACCACCTGCTGCCGTTGTTTGATTAAACCTAAAAAGGGCAGAAGACTGTGAGGCGGTGAGGCGGTAAGGATTGGGAGGCGGTCGGTTATGCAAATGAGATCTGTTCACCATTGGGTGCGTGCGAATAAATCTGTAACCTGTTCATTTGCAACCTTAGTGCCTTACAGTCTTACAGCCTATAGCCGTTTTTAGGTTAAAGCACCCGCGCGAAATCTTCTGGCTGTCCTGGGCGCATGGCAGTTCTGATGGGGTCGTTGATTCGTAATCATAATCGTAATCATAATCATAATCGTAATCATAATCGTAATCCGTTCTCCACCAGGAGATTAAGATCAAGATTAGGATTAGGATTAAGATCAAGATTACGATTAAGATCAAGATTACGATTAAGATCAAGATTACGATTAAGGAGTAACCCTCATCAGAACTGCCATGCGCCCGGCTGTCCTTCTGGCTGACCAATGAGAATTGCTGGACCTTCTGGCTTGCACCCCGTGGCCCCCGCTTGGTATTATGGGCCGCCGAACATTTCAGCATCTGTAGCCTCTCGGGTGGCGCGTGCAGACACGGTTGTGATTTGAAAGACGATGTCAGCGGCCTCTCCAGAAGCCGTCTGCCAAGATCGCGTGGGAAAACCGGCACAGTGCATTGCTTAAACGACCTTTGTTCCGTCCGGGACTACGCCCTGTGCGGAATCGCGCATGCCCGGAGCGAGGAGTGTGTATATGCCCAGTTATCAGGAGATTGAGGACGCCATTTCGTTTTCCGATCTGGCGTTTAACAGGGGGGGGGCCTATTATGATCCGGCCCGGGACGCCCTCTACCTTAGAGGATCGGAAATGCCTGATGACCAGGCGGCGATCCCGGATGATGTCGACTGGGGCACCTGTATTCTCATCCCCGGTGAGAAGCAGCTTGATCTGGGCCGCGCACTTGTCGAACGCTTTGTTCAGCAGTTCCGTCCGGCGGATGTCGATCTGATTCGAAGTTTTTTCAACCGGCGTGGCGCGTATCGTCGTTTCAGGATATGGACTGTCGAGATGGGGTTGCTCGATCCGTGGCACGCCTACCGCGCCCGCGCCGAGCACGCCGCCATTGTCGCATGGTGCGCGGAACAGAATATTCCGCTGACGGGCATTCCGAGTCCGCCGGAGATGCCCGAACTCCCGACGCCGACCGGTCCGGCGCCCAACAAGATCCACCCGTTGCCCAATGCCGACAAGCGCATCACCTTCATCGTCAACACCGTCAAGAACCCGAATATTATCATTGGCGACTACACCTATGTCGATAGCACGGACGGACACGAACCCTTCGAAAGGTGTGTCCTGCGCCACGATCCTGATATCGGCGACAAGCTGATCATCGGCCGTTTCACCAGCATTGCCAGCGGCGTTCGTTTCATCATGAACGGCACGGCACATCACCCCGATGGCTTTTCAGCCTATCCCTTCAGTCTGTTCGGCCAGGGCTGGGAAGCCGCGTCTCCCGGCTCCGGAGATCCCGCATCCGCGACTGACACCATCATCGGAAATGACGTGAGGATCGGGTATCAGGCCCTGATCATGCCGGGGGTGCGCATCGGCGATGGCGCCGTCGTCGCCGCGCGAGCGGTCGTCACGCATGACGTACCGCCGTACGCCGTGGTCGATGGCGTGCCCGCGACTGTCATCCGCACCCGTTTCTCTGATACTGTCATCTCCGCCCTGCTGGAGATCGCTTGGTGGAACTGGGACGCCGCCAAGATCACGCGAAATCTGTCGGCCATCACAGCGGCCGACCTCACCGCCCTGCAGGCGGCGGAATAACCAACGGAACGCTTCTTATGGACTATGTTTTATTGATTATCGGCGCTGTCCTGGTCAACAACTTCGTGCTCAATCGGTTTCTCGGAATCTGTCCCTTTCTCGGGGTGTCGAAACGGATCCCGACCGCGATGGGGATGTCCGGGGCCGTGATCTTCGTGATGGGCATGGCCGCCGCTGTCACGTGGTGCGTCCACACGTGGGTCCTCGCACCGTTTGGCCTGCAGTACCTGCAGACGATCGCCTTCATTCTCCTGATCGCGGCATTCGTGCAACTCGTCGACATCGTCATGAAGCGCTTCGTTCCCGCGCTGCATCGCGCGCTGGGGATATTCCTGCCGTTGATCACCACCAACTGCGCCGTACTCGGTGTCGCGGTCATGAACGTCAAGGCCGCTTCGGGGTTCTGCAAGTCGGTGGTGTTCGCGCTGGCCGCCGCCGTGGGTTTCTCATTCGCCCTGCTGATCTTCACGGGGCTGCGCGAGAAGATTGAGCGCGCGGATCCGCCGCGTGCCTTTCAGGGCGTCGCAATATCCCTGGTCACCGCCGGCCTCCTGAGTCTGGCATTCATGGGATTCAACGGCCTCGTCAAGTAATGACCCTTTTAAGGACAGGCAACACGTATGAGTGATTGGCTTACCCCTATTCTCTGGATCGGCGGCATTGGGACCGCCTGCGGCGCGGCGCTCGCCTTGGCGGCCCGTTATCTGAGCGTCGAGGAGGACCCGCGCATCGAGCGGATCGCCAACGAACTCCCCGGTGCCAACTGCGGCGGCTGCGGGTTTGCCGGCTGCGCCGATTATGCCAAGGCCATGGTCACGGCCGACACCGCGGCGACCCTCTGTCCCGTCTGCAACAGCGAGTCAAGCGCCAAGATTGCGGCCCTCCTCGGCCGAAGCGTCGAAGTGTCCGAGCGCAAGGTCGCGGTGATCCGGTGCGGCGGCAACGATTCGGAGGCGCTCCGCCGTTTTGCTTACAACGGCATCGCCGATTGCGCCGCCGCGGCCGCGACCGGTGGAGGCGACAAAACCTGCACGTACGGCTGCCTGGGGTACGGCTCCTGCGTCCGCGTCTGTCCGTTTCACGCCATTGCCGTCGCCGACGGCCTGGCCACCGTCGACCCCCGCGTGTGCATAGGTTGCGGCAAATGCATCCCGGCCTGCCCACGGGGCATCATCACCCTGGCTCCGGCCGCGGCCTCCCTGCATGTGCTCTGCAGTTCCAAGGACAAGGGACCCGTCGTGAAGAAGGCCTGCGGCGTGGGCTGCATCGGCTGCACCCTGTGCGTGAAACTCTCCGACGGCGCCATCTCCATGGAAGGCTTCCTCGCCAGGGTCGACTACTCCAAACCGCTGACGCAAGACGTGCTTGTCGAAAAGTGCCCGGGGCACTGCATCCAAAAGATCGGCTAATCCTATGAAAACCTTTCCGTCTCCCTTCTGCTTCAGCGGCGGGATTCATCCGGCCTACAACAAGGACCTGACCTGCGGCGAAGCGATCCGGCGGCTTTCCTGTCCGGCGCAATTGGTGATTTCGCTTTCACAGCACCTCGGTGCCCCGGCCGTTCCCTGTGTCAAGGCGGGGGATATCGTATCGGGTGGCCAACGTCTCGCCGACGCGGCCGGCATGATCTCCGCCCCGATCCACGCGCCGACATCCGGCAAGGTCGTCCGCATTGAACCCGCGCCCACCCCGCTCGGGCGCCCGGCCCCGGCCATTCTCTTCGAACCCGACGGACGCGACGTCTGGGAGTCGACGCTGGATCCGCTCGCCGACTGGCAGACACACGATCCCCGGGCGCTCGCCGAACGGGTCGGCGCGGCCGGTGTCGTCGGCATGGGAGGCGCCGGGTTCCCGACGCAGGTCAAACTCTCGCCGCCCGCCGACAAGCCCATTGACACGTTGATCATCAACGGCGCCGAGTGCGAGCCCTACCTCACCGGCGACCACCGGCTCATGGTCGAGCAGGCCGCCACGCTCTGGGAAGGCGCGGCGATCATACGCCACATCCTCGGCGCCAAAACAGTGCGCGTGGCCATCGAGGACAACAAGCCCGACGCCATCCGCGCCATGGAAACGGCACTGCCCACCACCTTGGCAGACGCGGCCGTCTGTGTCCTCAAAACCAGCTATCCGCAAGGCAGCGAAAAGCAGCAGATCTTCTCCGTGACCGGACGCGTCGTCCCCGCCGGCGGACTTCCCATGGATGTCGGGTGCGTGGTTGAAAACGTCGGCACCACCCTTGCCGTGTGGGATGCCGTGGTCAACGGCCGCCCGCTTATCTGGCGCACGATCACCGTCAGCGGCGACGCGGTCACCGCACCGGCCAATTTCCTCGCGCCGATCGGCACCCCGTTCGCGGCCCTGGTTGAAGCGTGCGGCGGCGCCAAGGGGCGCATCGCCAAGATTGTTGCGGGCGGTCCGATGATGGGGTTTGCCCAAGCCGCGCTGGATGTCGCGATGACCAAGACCTCTTCGGGGCTCCTCCTGCTCTCCGCGGCCCGCGTTCCCGGGTATACCTCGCAGCCCTGCATCGCCTGCGGCCGCTGTCTCGATGCGTGTCCGATGCGCCTGATGCCGGCCGAACTCAGCCAGCGCATCGAGGCCGATGATATCGACGGGGCCGAGCAGACCTTCGTGATGGATTGCTTTGAATGCGGCTCCTGCGCCTTTGTCTGCCCCGCCCATCGTCCGCTGGTCCAACACATGCGCCGCGCCAAGGCGGTGATTATCGCCCGCCGCCGAGCCGCACCCAAAAAATCATAACCCCTCCACACCTCCATCCGCCACCCGCCACCTTATGAAACCACAATCCGCCGCCGACCTCACCCTCGTCAGTTCCTCGCCCCACGCCCACTCCGGCGCGTCGGTAGGCCGCATCATGGCCGATGTCCTGATCGCGCTCCTTCCCGCCCTTGCCGCCGCCTGCTGGTTTTTCGGTTGGGACGCGATCCGGCTCACGGTGGCCTGTGTGGCAACCTGCCTCGCCACCGAATGGCTGTGCCGCAAAGCCATGCGGCGTGACAACACCCTCTCCGATCTCAGCGCGGCGGTTACGGGTGTGCTCCTCGCCTTCAACCTCCCGCCCGCGCTCCCGACTTGGATGGCGGTCGTCGGTTCGGTCGTCGCCATCGCCATCGCCAAGCAGACCTTCGGCGGTCTCGGCTACAATCCCTTCAATCCCGCGCTCGTCGGTCGCGCCTTTCTCCTGATATCCTGCACCGGCCCCATGACGACCTGGAGCGCATCGGCGTGGAACAGCGCCAACGCCGCCATCTCCGCCGTGACGAGCGCCACGCCGCTCGGACTCGTCAAAGAAGCGCTCAAGTCCGGCCAGCCGCCGCCGTTCACGCTGACTCCGGGCATGACGTGGAACTTCTTCATCGGCAACATGAACGGGTGTATCGGCGAAGTCTCCGCCGCGGCACTCCTCCTCGGCGCCGCCTACCTGCTCGTCCGTCGCACGATCACCTGGCACGTCCCGGTCGCCTATCTCGGCACCACGGTTCTGTATGCCCTCATCCTGCGGCTCACCTCGGCCAACGCCATGCCGGTCCCCTTCCACCTCTTCACCGGCGGCCTGATGCTGGGCGCCTGCTTCATGGCCACCGACATGGTCACCACGCCCGTGACGCGCCGCGGTCTGCTGATCTTCGGCGCAGGCTGCGGCATCCTTACGATGGTCATCCGCACCGTCGTCAACGGCGCCTATCCCGAGGGCGTCAGCTTTGCCATCCTCATCATGAACGCTTTTACCCCCCTCATCAACCGTGCCACCACACGCCAACCCTTCGGACGAATCAAGAAGCGCGCAGGTTCCAAAACCTGATTTAATCGGCATCACTCAACTGAAAAGCAACCTTCCACCGCGGCTGATTCTTTGGTATGTTTAAATCCACCCTCACCTGAGCGTACCCCGTACAATCCCATGAAAAAAATCTTTAAACTCACTGGCATCCTCGCCCTGATCTGCACGGTCTGCACGGCCATTCTTGCGGTGGTCAACGCCGTGACTCAGAAACCGATCGCCCAGGCCCGCGAGCAGAAGATTCTGAATGCGGTCCAGAACGTGCTGCCGCCGGGCGCGAAGCCGGTCAAGGTGGAGCGCGTCATTCAACGGGAGCACGGGGAGGCGAAGACCAATACCCTCTTCGTGTCCAGTGCTGCGGACGGCACGGTGACGGCCGTCGCCGTTCAGGGGACGTCGACCAAGGGCTATGGCGGCCCCATCACCCTCATGGTGGGGATCGCCGCAGACGCCACCCTGATCAATTACGATGTGCTCGAACAGACCGAGACCCCGGGTCTGGGCACCAAACTCAAGGACGAGCCCTTCCGTTCAAACCTGCTGAAGCGCCCCGACGGCACGCCGCGCCCCGTCGCCGGCACGATCTGGAAAGTCACACGCGATCGCGGCGAGATCGATGCCATCACCGCCGCGACCATTTCATCCCGCGCCGCCCTCGAGGCCGTCCGCGACGCGATCGCCACGTACGACGCCGTCAAAGACACTCTGTAGCACGGGACCATACGGGTGAACGTGGGAGCGGACGTTCACCGCAGCAGCTCGCACAGGATCGGAAAGAACCATGAGTTTCCTTCAGGACCTTCTTCGAAAGCGGTCATCGCGGCACGCGGCCATCCCGCACCCGCCCGGTTTGCCGGCTGGTGCGACGCGCTCCGGCGCGTCCGCAGAGGACCTGCGGGAATCCCGCATGCACACCCGCCTCGGGGCGCATCCCTGTTTTATTGACCTTGCGATGTGGTACTGTAGTCCGCAACTCCGATTGCGGCCCATTCCAATGCCGGAATCGGAGTTCCGGCCCACCGAACTCAAGCCTGTAATGAAACAGGGATGCGCCCCCCGCTTCGTATGGCGCGCGATGGGTGTGGCCCTTCTGTTCGCCGTGGCCGGCTGCACAACATGGCAAAACAGCGACACCCCGTTTCAGGTTTCCGACTCGTCCTTGAACTGGTCGGAAATCCTCTACTCCACATCGGACGGCACGCGGCTCATCCGCATCTCGATCCTCGGAAACGGCCACATTGTCATGCGCCGTGGCAGCGGTAGCCGGGTCCTGGACGACTTCGCCCAGGACGTGGAGAGCGCAAACTGGACAGATATCGAGCGCGATGAGATCAATCTCTCCCGCACGGATGTCCAGCAGATCCACCAGATTCTCGTCAATCGCGGCGCGCTGAAGCGTGTCCGAAAACTCCCGCCCGGCGCCTCGACGATCGTCCAATTACACGGCCGAATTGACGACAAAATCTTCGCCCGTGCCTCCGTCGACGCGCCCCTGATTCAGGCCGTCGAGTCCATCATCGCTCTCTTCCCGCCGCCCAAACCAGGACCCCAGAAACCATGACAGGGAAGGCTCGTGCACATGGCCGGGATGCGTAACAGGTCTATTCGACGCCGTCTTGCGGACGCCCAATCTGCAGGTCTGTGGGGAATCGCACGTGTGCGGGTGTGTCTCGCCGCCGCGTGCCTGATGATCCCTGCGCATGTGCAGGCGCAAATCCGCCAGCAGGCGCCGGCTCTCGAATTCAAGCCCGTCGGACGCGTGGAAACCCGCAACTACCAGCACCTCGCCTACGGTCTCGCCGCCTTCAGCCGTCAGGCCGGTCTCGGACACTCGCTTGACGACATCAAGCGGCAAGCCGCCGCCCTGCTCTGCGTCCCCAACCTCGACGGCATCACCCTCAACGCGCCCCTGACCATACATTACCTGCTCCCCCAAGCCGTTTCCGATCCGGATCAGGCCGCCGTCGCAGTGCAGCGTGTCGCCATCGTCACGCTTGAAGACAACGGCGCGATGCTCTTTGACATGTTGCGCATGGTCTATGCCGACTTCACACAGCATCCGTGGGGCGTCACTTTCACGCGCTTGAACAGTGGCTATGACTGGCCCTATCCGCAGGTCACCGTCAGTTTGCAGAAAAGCCGCGCGTTCCTCTCATCGACACCCGAGGCGGTCGAGTGGCTCGCCACCTCGGGAAACGTCCTGCAACTGGGGGAGTCTGACGGAAGCCCCCTCTCCTGCAGTTTCCTCCCCGATACGCTGGCATCCCTGCTGCGTCGCGTCCAACCCAAGGACGCCGCCACCGGAACCTCGCCCATCATGCATCTCTTCGCCCGTCTGGTGGCGGCATCGCTTCCCGGGCTGGCCACGATCGACTTCAACGCCAAAGCCGACGGCGTTTCGCTAACGCTCACAGGCGCGATCCACCCCGGACCATCCGCTCCGCCCGCCGTTGACGAGCAGACCCCGGCGCCTTCCGTGCTTGGATTGGCCTGTGCGGCAGCCATCCCGGCCGAAGCCGTCTACGCCTCGGCCGAGGCGCCCCCCTCGCCGCACGGCGACTGGCTTTCCAACGTGTTCGGCGGCGAGGCGGCCGGTCTCCCGACCCTCAAACAGCTTGCCGACGCACCCGCCTTCGCCCATGTTGCCTATGTCGTGCCGTCGTCGAAAAGCCAGTCGCTGATTTACGTCTGCATCCTTGAAATCGCCGACCCCGCTTCCCGCCTCCCCGCACTCGTCCGAAAACTGGCCGGCTCTCACCTGGCCGCAGGCTTGGGCTACCGTCCGCAGCCTGATCGCACGTCCGGCACCCACCTGATCCGGACCTTCCGCATGGAACGCGACGCCACCGCGCCGGAGATTCCCGCCACCGCCGCGCCATCCGCCACAATCTCAGCCGAAACACTCCCCCTGCTCCTGGCCTTGGCCGCAGGGGGTCTGATGTGCGAATTGACCGCCACCGACCGTTATCTGGTGCTGGCGCTCGGTCCCGAGGGCGTGCTCGACGACGTGCTGCCCGCACTGGCGGCCGCAACCCCCGACCCAACGCGTCTGCGCAGCCGCTGGCAGCCCCCCGGCATGCTGATTCCCGACGACGCCCAATCGGTGACCGTCCTCTATCCGGTTCGGCTCTTCCGGCAGCTCGTTCAGATTCTCCCCGGTTCCCGCATCGCGCTTGTCCGACGGATCCCAACCCTCGGTGACGGCATGATTGCATTCCGCACCCCGCCCGGGAAAGACGGCCGCTACGCGTCGGTGCTGCGTGTTGCGGCCAACGAACTCAACAGCCTGCAACTCGCCTTCCAACATGGGCAGCCCATCATTCAGGAATTGCTTCTCAACCGCGCCATCCAGGCCCTGCTCAAAAAACCGCTCGCCTCCCCCGCCGCCGCCTCACCCGACGCCATAGGTGTTAAGTTAAGCGATTTGAACGCCCAACACCCAACACCCAACACCCAACTTCCAAGGGAGGATTGACAGTTCCGCCATTGGTTGTTGGATGTTGGGTGTTGGGTGTTATAGTACACGTTACCGGTGAGAGGGTTCCAATTCTGAAACCTGAAACCTGCGCTTGCAGAACCGACGAAGGAGGTTGTGCAAGCGCCTCGATCATCACAACTGGAGAACCTGCCGATGCCGCACGCCATTTTATTTGCCACCGTCCTGATGGAATGTAACCGCTGGACCGCCGACAAGCATCCGACTGTCGCCGTCAGCGCCTGGCTCCCCGAACTGGCCCGCGCCGGATTCGATGGCATTGAGCTGTGGCAGAACCACGCCCTCGAGGCCGACGCACAAGAACTGGACGCCCTGAACGCCTCCCCGCTGCCGATCACCCTCTTCAATTCTTACGTCTCATTCACCGACGAGGGGGCAGCGGAACGCGCGCGCGTCGCCGCCCTCGTGCGCCGGTTCACCTGCCGGGGCGTGAAATTCAACCTCTCCGGAAGCCCGGACTCCCGCGCGCGTGAAGTCGCCGAGGCGCGCCGTTGGTTCGCTTCGATGCCCGGGGTGATCCCTCTCTGCGAATGCCACCCCGGCACCAGCGTCGAACACGCCGCCGCCGCCGCCGCTGTCTGTGCCGCCTGGCCCGAACTCCAGATTATCATCCACCCTTTCTTCTTCACGCCCGAAATACTGCAGGGCTGGTTCGACGCTTGCGGAATGCGCATAAGCCACTGTCATGTGCAGATCCGGCAACCCGGATCCAACGGCATCTTTACGCGTTTGGACGAGCAACTCGAACCGGTCGCAGCCCAGACCCGCCGAGTGCTTCGCAACGGCTTCGCCGGGTCGTGGGCGATCGAATTCACCCGCGGCGTCTGCACGCCCGATGAATCGCCCGCCCGCCTCATCGCCGCCGCGATCCAAGACCGCCTCACGCTGGGTAACCTGCTGGATTCACGGCGGCCTGTTTGATGCGCGCGTGTTTCGTTTGTTCCCTTGCCGACTGCCAACCCAAGGATTTCCATGGCCGGAGAGTACATTTTCAACCTGATCAGCCTGACCAAGCAACACGAGAAAAAGATCATTCTCGACGATGTCAACCTCTCGTTCTTCTTCGGCGCGCATATCGGCGTCATCGGCGGCAATGGCTCCGGCAAGTCGTCGTTACTGCGCATTCTCGCCGGCGAAGATCACGACTTCATGGGACAGTGTCAGGTCGCCAAAGGCGCCCGCATCGGGTGGCTGCAACAGGAGCCTCCGCTCACGGCAGGCAAGACGGTCATGGCCTGCGTCGAGGAGGGCGTCACCGCGTCCCGGGCGATTCTGGAGCGCTATGACGCGATCTGCGACAAACTGGGAGAAGCCCTGTCCGACGCGGATTCAAACCGGCTCAACGACGAACTCGGGCGTCTGCAGGAGACAATCGATGCCCACGACCTGTGGAATCTGGACCACCTCGTCGAACTGGCCATGGAGGCGCTCCGTCTACCGCCGTCCGATGCACCGGTCGACACCCTCTCCGGCGGCGAACGCCGCCGCGTCGCCCTCTGCCGCCTCCTCATTTCCAACCCCGATGTCCTGCTGCTCGACGAGCCGACCAACCATCTCGACGCCGATTCGGTCGCCTGGATCGAAACCTATCTGAAAAAATTCGCCGGCACGCTGGTCATGGTCACACACGACCGCTATTTTCTTAATAATGTCACCGAATGGATGCTGGAGCTGGACGCCGGTCGCGCCTATCCCTACAAGGGAAACTACGAAAGCTGGCTCGAACAGAAACAGCAACTGATGCAGCGCGAGTCCAAACAAATGGAGAGCCGGCGCCGCCTGCTGGAACATGAACTGCAATGGGTGCGCACCAACCCCTCCGGCCGCCGGGCCCGGAGCAAGGCCCGCCTCTCCCGCTACGAAGAGCTGGCCAACCAGCAGATCGACACCCGCGAGGACGAACTGCGCATCCAGATTCCGCCCGGCCCGCGTCTGGGCGACCTGGTGGTCCACGCCGACACCCTGGGAATGACCTTCGGCGAACGCATGCTCTTCGAGAATGTCAGCTTTGACCTCCCCCGCGGCGGCATCATCGGCGTGATCGGCGGCAACGGCGCCGGCAAGACCACGCTCTTCAACCTGATGACGGGCAAGCTGACCCCGACCTCCGGAACACTGATGATCGGTCCGACCGTGTCCATCTCCTACGTTGACCAGTTGCGCGACGCACTCGACGCCACGCGCACCGTTTACGAGGAGATCACCGGCGGTTCGGAGTTTGTAGATCTCGGGGGACGCCAGATGAACGGCCGCGCCTACTGCAGCCGTTTCAATTTCAAGGGCGCCGAACAGCAGAAACGGGTGGGCGATCTCTCGGGCGGTGAGCGCAACCGCGTTCACCTCGCCAAACTTCTCCGCAGCGGCGGCAATCTGCTGTTGCTCGACGAACCGACCAACGATCTGGACGTCACCACCCTCCGCTCCCTCGAAGAAGCCGTCTCCTCTTTCGCCGGCTGCGCCATGGTCATCAGCCATGACCGCTGGTTCCTCGACCGTGTGGCAACCCATATCCTCGCCTTCGAGGGCGAATCGACCGTGACCTGGTTCGAGGGCTCCTACTCGGACTACCACGAACAACGGCGCAAACTGCTGGGCGACGACGCCGACCGCCCCACCCGCGTCCGCTTCAGGCCCATCCGGCACAATTAATCCTAAAAGCGGCAGTTGACGCGGCCGCGCGATCACGGGCGGTTGGGATTGGACAGAAGACCTGTCCTGAATGGCGCTAAGTTAAGCGATGCTTCCGATCATAATCGTAATCGTAATCGTAATCCCCGCCAGCCAGTAGCCAGTGCAACACTGGCTACTGGCTGGCGGGAGGTGTTTGTCCGAATGCTCAAACGGCTGGCGGCGTTTTATACGGTTCGGGTTGTCTCTTACACGTTCATGTCCAATCACTTTATAATCACCGGCTCGCCAAGGCCCCGCCGACGCCCGACGCCCCCGACGGCGTCTGCTGCTGGCGTCATCTGCGCCTCGCCCTCGAATGAGCGACATTCCTGACGTTCTACCGGCAGACCGGCCAACGCAACACCCGTTGCGGCGATCCCGCTGTGTCCGCTGATCCTTGTCCCCTTCACCGTCCTTCATGCACGTCCGATCCAATATACCGGACGCCGGTGCAGGTGCGCGATAGCCAGCACAACGATTTCGTCATGATCCACCCGGTAGAACAGGGCATACGGAAAGCGATGGATCAATCGACGGCGGATGTCCGATTGGATAACCGGCCAACGTTGCGGATTCTCGGCAATGTCCGCCACGGCGGACGCGATCTTGTCCAGGAATGCATCGCCCAAACCCGAAACCCGCGATTCGTAGTACGCGGCGGCATCGAACATTTCCTGTTCGGCCGGTTGCAGTAGGCGGACCGTCTTCATCGGATGTGCGCCCGGACATCCCGGATGGCGTCTGCGGCCGGGCGTGCGGAAACGCGGCCCTGTTTATATGCCTCGTACCGCGCTTCCGCCTCTTTCACCCAAAGACGTTCGGTCTCAGCATCGTCGAGGACATCCAGACTCTCGATCAAATGCTCGACCAGAATCGCGCGGTCGGCAACGGGGAGATTCAAGGCCGTCGTTTCGCATTCCTTCAAACCTGGCGACATAACGCCTTCTTTCGCTTTGCAGGGGTCCATGCGGTATCCGCCGACTCCACAAGTGAGAGTAACGTACGCTTCAGATCAATGGAATCAGCAGTAAGATTCTCGTCGTGCTCCAAGTCGATCTCATCCCCTTGCTGCAATGAAACGGGGTTCTTCCGTAATAACCAAAGGAATCTCGGCAGTCAACGCCGCCATCATCTTCCGAAGTTCTGTCTTTGGTGGCCTGCAAATGGACTTGTCTATCAGGCATGTGAATAACGTACCACTCCCCCCTGATGGTGTCAACGCGAATGCTTTTGCTTCCTCATGCCGCGAAGATCGTCTCCTTCAACTTGCGCATGAGTGCGGCGGGATCGCCGCCCTGACGGAGGGCTTTGAGGCCGTTCAATTCGTGGATTTCGGAGGTCTGCCAGAGTTCGTTGGTTTCGAGCCCTTCGGTGCCGGCGCGTTCAAACTGGCGGACGATGGCGCGTAGAACCTTGACGCTGGGTCGCGGCAGATGAATGATCCAATCGGGACCGTCATCGGTGAACCGGGCGGCGCGGTCGGCGCGGGTACGGGGGGGGGTGATGCCATAGGCAACGGCAGCAATCGTCCACATTCATGACGTTGAAGTGGCCGGTGTCGCGAATCTCGATGGGTTCGAACAGGTGAGATTCGAGGGCGCTGGGAGCATTCTTAGGGGAAACATCGTCGGGGGTGACGGCTTCGCCGGTGTGCAGATTGGTCATCCGGCTTTAGGTTAATCAGACCAGCGGCAGAATATGCGCGTCGGCATCAGCCTCGGTCTTGCAGAGCGGCACGCCCTTGAAGAGTTTCCACGTCTCGACATGCCGCGTCGAGCCGCCCGGCTTGAGCACGACCAGCGGGCCGAGGCTCTCCAATTCGAGGATGTCCTCGTTGGAGAAGGTTTCGAAGCTGCACCCATCGTCGGGGTATGGCTGGCTGTCGCAATGCTCAAAGCGCTTGACGAACAAAAAGCCTTCGAGTTGGTAGGCGACCCACTTTTCACGATGCGCGATTCCCAGCTTGTTCGCGCCGCGCGTGGGATCCTGACGGAAGAAGAGATAGCGGCTGCCGAGGGTCCATCGCGGATCGCCGAAATCGGTGTAACCCCAAAGGCTCCAGGTCTGGTTGTGGGTGAGCCGCCCGGTGTGCGGGATCTTGGCCGGCAGCGGAATGACCGCCTGCCCCTTCAGATTCATCACCGAGAGCGCCCAGGGCGCGCATTCGACCGGCTCATCGCCCGCATTGGTAAGCGTGTGGGCCACGGTCACCGTGTTGCTGTCGGCCGCCAGCGTGATCTCCATCTGCTTGGCCAGCCGGGTGACAGGCCCCGCCTGTTGCCGCAACCGCACCCCGCCGGCAATCGCCTCGGCCGCCTCATAGGGCTCGTTGTCCAACTCATAACTCCACGGCTGGGCCTCGGGCGCGATCCAGAAACGATGTCCGCCGCGAATCTGCCACGTTGCCTCGCCGCACTTCCCCTGCTGATCCGGAATCTCTCGGAAGAGATTGGTCCCGCCGATATAGCCGAACCGGATCACCCGCGGTCCCACGTCACGCGTAATCACCAGCTCGACCTCGCGGTTGGCCAGACGCAGACACTTCCACCCGTTGAATGTCACCTGTTCCATTGTACACTCCTGTTCCCAGGAACGATGCCGACAATCCGGCCGACGGCACGCCTGCCGCCTCCCTCGTTCCTGAAAGTGGGGCCAGTATACGCCACCCGGCCCGTGCTGAAAAGAGAAACCGCGCCTTTTTTTGCTGGTGTATCGGTTGCGGGGCTGCTATGGTGTCCGCATTTGTATTTTGCCCTTTCATGAAGGCGCCCCATGGCTCCACACAACGCGGTAACATCGCCCCACGCCCCTCCCGGTGTCAGCCGGGTTGTACTGAAACCCCATGTGCGGCATGCCTCTCAAGCGGGATACCGCGTTTTGTCCGATCTGCGTCAAACCCGGACGCACGCTGCTGCGGGTCCTGCGTCTGGCGGTCCCCTATCGGAAACTGCTCATCGTCCTGGGCGGCGTCATCGGGCTGATCAGCCTCTGCGGCCTGATCCCCCCGTTGATCAACGGGCGCATCTTCGACCGAGCCCTGGTGCCGGGCGTCGCGGGGCCGGTCGATGATCGCATCCGCATCCTGATAGCCCTCGTCTGCGGCTGGGTAGCCGTAGAACTGCTGTTGGTGGTGTTGCGCATCGCGCAGGGACGGCTCTCCGTGAAGATCGGCTCGGGCGTCAGCCGCGATTTGCGCGCCCGCGTGTTCAACCACCTGCAACACCTCTCGCTGGCCTATTTTGACCGCCACAAAACCGGCGCGCTGATGACGCGCGTCAACAACGACACCCAGCATTTGGAGAACTTCCTGGTGGACGGCGTGGTCTGGTCCGTCATCAGCATCGTCCAGGCCGTGCTCGTCGGCGCCATGCTCTTCTGGATCAACTGGAAGATGGGGCTGCTTGTCCTGCTGCCCACGCCGCTGGTGATCCTCTACACCCGGTTCGCCTGGCGACGGATCATGGGGCGCTACCGCCGGCTGTGGGAAGTGCTCAGCCGCCTATCGGCCGTCTTGAACGACTCCCTACGCGGCATCCGCGTGGTGAAGGCGTTTGGCCGCGAATCGCAGGAGATCGCCCGTTTCGATCATCACAATCAGGTCTCGTTCGAATCGCGGGTCGCCGCCGAATATACGTGGGCGGCGCTGATGCCGGTCCTCCAATTCATCATGGGGATCGGCGCGTACCTCGTCTGGATCGTCGGCGGATCGCTCGTGATCCGCGGTTTCGAGACGCCTGGTGCGCTGGTCACCTTCATGGGCTACATGCCGATGCTCTACGGGCCGATGCGTCTGATGACGCAGTTCCAGCAGTGGTTCACCCGTTCCATGACTGCCGCCGAGCGGATTTTTGAAGTGCTCGACACCCCCCCGGGGATCCGCCAGGATCCCGACGCGGTCGCCATGCCCCAGATGGAGGGGCGTGTCGAACTTCGGGATATCACCTTCGGCTACGACAAGCACTCGCCGATCATCCAGCGCATGGACCTCTCCATCGCGCCGGGGGAGATCATCGGCCTGGCGGGCCATTCCGGCGCGGGGAAAAGCACCACGATCAACCTGATCGCGCGCCTGTACGACGTCGACGCGGGAAGCATTCTGATTCGGAAAAGAAGATTCAGGAGGCCATCGTCCGGCTCACCCGCGGACGGACCACGATCGCCATCGCCCACCGCCTCTCCACCTTGCGCTGCGCCAACCGCCTTGTCGTGATGGAAAAAGGACGGGTAAAGGAGATGGGAACGCATGAAGAGCTGATTGCCCGGAAGGGCGTCTACCACGACCTCGTCAAGACCCAGGCCGAAATGACGGCAACCATCGCCGTGGGAATGTGACCGCCATGGACACCGAAACCATCAACGCCCAACAGAACATCCGATGGCTTGACCCCGCTTCCATCCAGGCCGTGTGGCACCCCGAGGCCGCGCGCTTGACGGTGACGATCGGAGACGAACCGCCGATCGAAGACGCGCAGGCGATTTCGGCATTCCCCATCAAAAACCCCGATGCGTTTATTCAGCTTTCGGACGTCCCCGGCGAGCAGGGAGGCATCCTGCCAACCCTCGACGGCATTCCGTCCGATGCGCTGGCCGCCATCCGCAAGGCCCTGGACGCCCGCTACCTGATCCCCCGCGTCAGCCGCGTGCTGCACCTGAACGAACGCGCGCCGGGTGTGCTCCACTGGAAGGTCGAGACCAACCGGGGCGAACGCGTCTTCTTCACGGAGAGCGCCGGCGAAGCCATTCGCCATCTGAACACCGACCGGCTCCGCATCACCGACATCGAGGGCAACGCCTACGACCTGCCCAGCGTCGCCTCTCTCGACCCCGCCAGCCGTGAACGTCTGAGCCTGTTTCTGTAGTCCGAGGCGCTTGCAAAACCTTCGGTTTGTGCAAGCGCTTCGAACCGTCACCCGCGCGCCGCACGATAGCGGCGGATGAGCCCGTTGGTCGAGGCGTCATGCGGCAACGCCGCATCATCCGCAGCCGTCAGTTCCGGAAGAATGCGGCCAGCCAGCACCTTGCCCAACTCGACCCCCCATTGGTCGAAGGAATAGATGTTCCAGATGATCCCCTGCGTGAAAACCTTGTGCTCGTACAAGGCAATCAGCGCGCCGAAGGTTTCGGGCGTCAGTTTGTCGGCCAGCAGGGAGTTGGTTGGCTTGTTTCCCTCAAAGGTCTTGTGCGGAATCAGCGCCTCGGGCACCCCTTCCGCCCGGCAGGTCTCGGCCGCTTTACCGAACGCCAGCGCCTCGGTCTGCGCGAAAAAGTTGGCCATCAGCTTGTCATGGTGGTCGCCGATCGGATTGTGCGATTTGCAGAAGCCGATAAAGTCTGAGGGGATCAGTTTGGTCCCCTGGTGGAGGAGTTGATAGAAGGCGTGCTGGCCGTTCGTGCCGGGCTCGCCCCAGATCACCGGCCCGGTGCTGTATGCCACCCGCCGTCCCTGGCGGTCGACCGATTTTCCGTTGCTCTCCATGTCGAGCTGCTGCAGATACGCCGGCAGCCGCGCCAGATACTGGTCATACGGCAGCACCGCGTAGGTCTCCGCCCCATAGCCGTTGTTGTAAAGCACCCCCAGAACACCCAGGATCACCGGCAGGTTGCGGTTGAAGGGCGCCGATTGAAAGTGCTTGTCCATCGCGTGAAAGCCGCGAAGCATCCGCCCAAACAGCTTCGGACCGATGGACAGCATCAGGGGCAGCCCGATCGCCGAGGTCAGCGAATAACGCCCGCCCACCCAATCCCAGAACGCGAACATGTTGGCCGGATCGATCCCGAACGCCGTCACCCGCTCGGTGTTTGTCGAAACCGCGACAAAGTGTTTGGCCACGGCTGCCGGATCGCCCAGGGCTTCAATCAACCACGCCCGCGCCGACACGGCGTTGGTCATCGTCTCCTGCGTCGTAAAGGTCTTGGACGCCACGATGAAGAGGGTCTGGTCGGCCTTGACCTGGCGTAGCGTCTCGGCCAGATGGGTTCCATCGACATTGGACACGAAAAACAGCTTCAACGTCCGCTTGCTGAACGGCTTGAGCGCCTCGCAAGCCATGGCCGGGCCAAGATCCGAGCCGCCGATGCCGATATTGACGATCGTGCGAATCGTCTTGCCTGTGTGCCCGCGCCATTTGCCGTTGCGCACTGCGTCGCAGAAACCCGACATCTGATCCAGCACCGCCTGCACCTGCGGCATCACATCCGTGCCGTCGACCCGGACCGGTGACCCGGAACGGTTGCGAAGCGCCGTGTGCAACACCGCCCGGTTCTCGGTTTCGTTGATCGCCTGACCCGAGAACATCGCCTCGATCATCTCACGCAGTCCCGATTCCTTGGCCAGCGCGAACAGCAGATGCATCAATGCCGGCGTCACGCGGTTCTTCGAATAATCGAGCGTCCACCCTGCCGCACTCACCGTAAACCGGTCGGCCCGGGTGGGATCGCCCTCAAAATAATCACGCAGGTGCCGGTTCCGCGTCGCCGCGATCTCCTGCTCCACGCATTTCCAAGCCGCTGTATTCATCATCTGCCTCTCTGTACGCTGCAATCGTTTCGCATGCACAATCGAAGTAAAGGTGGTATATTAGCTGCCCTTTACGGAGAGAGGAAGGATAATCCATGTCTCATGTTTTAATCATTGGCGCCGGAGGCGTCGGCTCGGTTGTCGCCCACAAGTGTGCGCAAGTCCCGGAGGTGTTCAGCGAGATCACGCTCGCCTCGCGAACCCACTCCAAGTGCGAAGCCATCGCCGGTCAACTTCCCCGCCGGATCCGCACCGCCCGGGTGGACGCCGACCATGTCGCCGAGACCGTCGCGCTGTTGCGCGACATCAAACCCGACCTCGTCATCAATGTTGCCCTCCCCTACCAGGATCTCCACATCATGGACGCCTGTCTCGAAGCGGGCGTCAACTATCTCGACACCGCCAATTACGAGCCGCCGGATGTCGCCAAATTTGAGTATCACTGGCAATGGGCCTATCAGGAACGGTTCGCCCAGGCCGGTCTCATGGCCCTGCTCGGATCGGGCTTCGACCCCGGCGTGACCTCGGTCTTCTGCACCTATATCCTCAAGCATGCGCTGGACAGCGCGGAAGAGATCGACATCATCGACTGCAACGCCGGCAGCCACGGCCAGCCGTTCGCGACCAACTTCAACCCCGAGATCAACATCCGCGAAGTCTCGGCCAAGGGACGTTATTACCAGAAGGGACTGTGGGTCGAAACCGAACCCCTCTCGCAGAAGCAGTCTTTCACCATGCCCGAAGGCCTTGGATCGCTGAATGTCTATCTGATGTATCACGAAGAGCTGGAGTCACTCGCGCGCCACATACCCGGCCTGAAGCGCGCGCGGTTCTGGATGAGCTTTTCGGACAACTACCTCAAACACCTGGAGGTGCTCAAGAACGTCGGCATGACCCGCATCGACCCGGTGACCTTCAACGGGCAGCAGATCGTGCCGCTGCAATTCCTCAAGGCACTCCTGCCAGACCCCGCCTCGCTCGGCCCGCTGACCACAGGCAAGACCTGCATCGGGTGCCAGGTGCGCGGCACGAAAGACGGTCGCCCAAAAACCGTCTACGTTTACAACATCTGTGACCACGAGGCCTGTTACCGCGAGATCCGCTCGCAGGCCATCTCCTACACGACCGGCGTACCCGCCATGATCGGCGCCAAGATGATGCTCACCGGCGCGTGGTCGGGTCGGGGCGTGTTCAACATGGAGCAGTTCGATCCCGATCCCTTCATGGCCGCTCTCAACGTCCACGGTCTGCCGTGGAAGGTCATCGAGAATACCGTATTCACGGCCTGAAAGTTTGTCGAAAAACGGGGTTGACAGCACCACAGTAAATAGGTAATACCAATGGTATGAAAACGGCATTATCCATTCCTCAAGATATCTTCGAGCAGGGCGAACGCCTTGCCCACCGATTGTGCGTGACGCGTAGCCGATTATACGCACGCGCATTAGCGGACTTCGTGGTGCAGCACGAAGACGACAAAATCACTTCCTCGATGAACGAAGTTCTGCGGGAAGTTGGGCCGGAAGGAGACGCTTTCACACGGAGGGCCGCTCGTCAAGCGTTGCGGCGCGTCGAATGGTAGTCAGCCAAGGTGATGTGTGCTTTCTTTAATCGTTACCTTGGACCGAAGCCAACTCATGGAGCGAGTGGGTTGCCTTTCACCACGGCATGTGACCGCCGTCATAAATGGGATCGATGTTATACTTGGACGATAAGATCGCCCAACAAGGCGCTGAAGGCGACGCGATGACCCGCGCGCCTTAGCTGAATCGTTCGACCAAGAGAGCAATGGCGCTTACTTAAGCGATTTTTCCGATCACAATCCTAATCGTAATCCTAATCGTAATCCGTTCTCCACCAGTAGATTAAGATCAAGATTAGGATTAGGATTAGGATTACGATTAAGATGGCAAAAGCCCCTTAAGCAAGCGCCTTGCCTATTTATCATCCGTGGTGTGACCGATGACCCCCCCGGCGACCCCACCTCCGACCCCACCGATAACGGCGCCCTTGGTTCCGCCAACAACTCCGCCCAAAATAGCGCCTCCGCCGGCTCCGATAACGGCGCCCTTCTCCGTCCGGTCAAGTTTGTCCCATGTAGCACATCCAGACAGGCCGCCCATTGCGATTGCTGCTGAAAGAATAATGAGACTCATACGATACTTACTGTTCATAACAGCCTCACAGTCTTTTGCCCTTTTCAGGATTATTCCCCGTAGACGATCGTGATCACTTCGCTGTACACGTACAGGATGTTCTTCACGTCGTAGTCGATGTGGTGAACCCGGGTGATTCCGCCGGCCTTCATGGCCGTCTGAATCGATGCATCGCCGGTCGCAAAGAACAGGATGCCCGCCGCCTTCGCCTCACCTCGCTTGAGCGGGCGCACCGTGTTGTCGACCGTCGAACCCGGTCCGACGTGGTCCACCGTGATCGGACCCATCACCGAACCACGCATCGGGACGACGCATCCCGAGCCCGCAACCGACAACACGACCGCCACGCAACACATAACTGCCCAGTTCTTCATACACGATTCTCCTTGGTTTCAAACGAGAGCCTCCCTATGAGCCCCACGATGTCGTACAAATTGACATGTAATCCGGCTCTTGTCAACGATAACTTTCCGCGGGTGGCGCATGGCAGTTCTGATGAGGGTCGTTGATTCATAATCGTAATCATAATCATAATCGTAATCTTGCTTTGGCTATGCATGTGATTGTACACTGTCACCAATGAATACAGGTTTTGATCATGAGAAGTT
>CAZOJL010000008.1:0-45592 GCA_964580075.1 uncultured Akkermansia sp.
AAACCAGATACGGGAAAAGATCGGCGTCATGTTCGGCAACCCCGAGACCACGCCGGGCGGTAAGGCGCTCAAGTTCTACGCGTCGGTCCGGCTGAACGTACAGAAGATCGGCGTGATCAAGGATTCGTCCGGGACGGCCGTCGGAAACCGCACGCGCGTCAAGGTCCTGAAGAACAAGGTCGCACCCCCTTTCACCGAGGCCGAGTTCGACATCCTCTACGCCCGCGGCATCTCGTGGGAAGGCTCGGTGCTTGACGCCGCGATCACAACCAACGTCGTAACCAAACGCGGATCCTGGCTCTCCTTCGGCACCGAACAGATCGGACAGGGCTCGCTCGCCGCGACCGAATACCTTCGCACACATCCCCAGATCACGGCGCAGCTCGTCGCGCAGGTTCGGGAACTCAAGCCGACGGCCGCCCAGGCTGGCCGTGCCGCCGATGACGCCGCAGGCATGCCCCCTGTTGTCACGGAGTGAGGCGCGTGCCGGGGCGGGCCGGCCAGACCCGGAAGACCAGCACCACGCCCGCCGTGAAGGAGAGGGTGAACGATTCGCCCGAGGCCTCGTTCAGCGCAGCCTGCCACCAACGGCTCAAGCTGCGGCCATTGAGCGGGTATTTGAGGCCGCGTGCCCTGATCTGCACCCGCGGATCGAAAGTAAATAGCGAAACCTGCTGTCCCGCGCATGACGCGAGTTCGACATCACCCGCGTGTGCGGTGAACAGGCCGGTGTCGGTCGCCAGCACCACATCCGCCTCGGCCTGGAAATCGGCCAGCAGCGACAGATTTCCCAGCGTGTGATCCTCCCGCCGCCCCGTCGCCCCGAGGATCGCGAGCCGGCGCCAACCCCGCGTGAGGCAATAACGGAACGCCTTGGCGAGGTCGTTGTCGTCCTGCCCCGGATCACACACCCAGCGCGCGCCAAGACGATCGCGCAACGCGGGGGAGATGCTGTCGCCGTCGCCGACCACGGCGACCGGCTCGACGCCCCGCGCCACCGCCTGGCTGGCCGCCCCGTCACAGCACACCACCCGCTCGGACGCCGCCCAGTAAGCGAGCGGCTCCGGGTGAGACGGGAAATCGCCGTCGGCGAGGATTACCGTGCGCCCATTTTGAAGCGCTTGAGTTGTGGCTTTTTCCATACGATCTTGCGTCCGAGCGACCGCACAACCGCCTCCGTCTCGGCATCGCGGCCCATGCTGCTGACGCAGGTGCCATTGACACCCGCGGGCGGCAGGTCCCGGCCAGCCCGCTGCAGATCATCACGGACCTGCCGCCATCCCTGTTGACGGTCCTGGGGATATTTGGAGAGCATCTTTTCGATCATCAGCGCCACGGACACCGGGATCTCCGGATTGAACTGACGCAACGAGGGCGCGACCTTTTCGAGATGGGCATCCAGCACCGACTCCGGGGTGCCGTCAAACAGGAATCGTCCTGACAGGAGATGATAGAGCGTCGCGCCCATCGCATAAATGTCACTGCGATAATCCAGGTCGCCCCCCTGGATCTGCTCGGGCGACATGTAGTGGGGCGTCCCAAGCACCTCGTCCTGCACGAGCGCTTTCGCCAGATGTGTCTGGGAAAGCCCCAGGTCAGCCACCTTCACCGTGCCGTCAGCATCCACCATGATGTTGTCCGGCTTGAGGTCGCAGTGAATCATCCCGATCTGCTCCCAGGCGTACTCCAGCGCCACTGCCACGTTCTCGGCCACCACCAGCGTGTCCTGCAACGGAATGTATCCTTTACGACGCTGCCACTGCCCCACCGTGTAGCCGTCGATCAACTCCATCACAATATAGAGGGTGTCCGAGAATCCCGCGTCGTAGGCCTGCACAATGCCGGGGTGCGAGATCTTGGCTGTGGCGCGCGCCTCTTCGCAGAATCGACGGATATCTTCGGGATCGGACGCCACGTGGGGCGAGAGCACTTTGATCGCCACCAGGCGGTCAAGCGAAAGCTGCCTGGCCTTCCAAACCGACGCCATGCCGCCCTGGCCAAGCAAGCCGACAATATCGAAGCCTTCTATGACGGGGGCTGTAATCATTGTCCTGCACACCCCTCGCCATGGCAGGTTGGACACAAGCCGACACCCTCGCCGCCGCACGCGGAGCAGAGCATCCCGGATCGATCCTTGCCCGTTCCTTTGCACAATTTGCACGGGCCGGTGCCCGCTCCGCCGCATTTGACGCATTTCTTCGGTTGCCCCAGACCCCCGCATGTCCGGCACAGCACATGCCCTTTGCCGCCACAATTCACGCACGCGATCAGGCCACTGCCGTTACATGACGGGCACGTCGTCTTGATCATCAACGCGGTCGCGGGGGTCAGGGAATTGGATTGCCGCTTCTGGATCATCCCGTCTTTACAGCCGGCATGTTTGCAGACCGTCCGCCCCTGCCCTTTGCACGAGCCGCACATCTGGATTCCCAGTCCCTGGCAGTCGGCACAAGGCGAGGCGGCGGCTGTCCGCAACAACGCCTGCAAGCGAGGTGTCAACGCCTCCGCCACCGGGAGCGGAGCCCAGACGTTACCGATCGCAACCCGCCGCGCCGCCTGCTGCCGTGTCTCATGGTTGCGCAGTCCCTGCGCCAACATCAACCGCATCTCGTCCGCGTTGCGCCCCGACTGCGTCAGACCGGTGCCGCCGCACGCGGTGCAGAGAACTCCCGCGCCCGTCAGCGAATTCTTGCTGCCGACAACCGATGTGCTCATCTGCACCGTCCGACTTTCCACCCCGCGCAAAGCCCCCTCGCTGCCACCGGCCAACGCCCGCAGTTGCACCGTCCGTCGGCCCGTTCCGCCGCAGACGCTACACGGCTTGCGGGTGTTCGCCAGCCGCCGCTGGCACCGTTCCACCGCCTCGGCCAGCCGTTTGCCAGAGTCGTCGGGCAGCATGCCGTCGGGCAGCAGGCGCGCCAGGGCCGCCGCATTGCGGTAATAGCAGAGCGCCACCTCGGGCAGACCTTCCTCAATCTCCGCCGCCATGCGGCTGTCCTCGCGCGCCGCGTCCAGGACCGTTTGCAGATCGACCGGCGACGGCACCGTCTCGGCGGTGGCGGCCACGTCCTCGGCCGCAGGCTTGTCATCGCCGACGCGTGCTCCGCAGTGCCCGCAAAAACGCTGCTCGTCCGCAACCTCGTGACCGCACGCGCCGCAGATCACCAGCGCCAACGCCGTGCAGCACGCGAACACGGCAAAACAGAACATCAGGCCACGCAATAGATTTTTCATAACGCACACGTTCCGACATCCAAATCGCCGCCCCAAGACGACAACCTGGGAAGTGATTTCATTTTGAACGCATTCGCGCGCAGATTCAACTAAAAAATCAGGCACAACGATCATTGAGGGTGGACAAACGCGCCAAAATCTGCTTTAGTATGGGCGCTCGTTTGAGCGGGAAATGACGCCGCTCACAGGATGAAAGGATCTAGCCATGGACGAAGCCATCAAAACAAAACTCGAAGAACTCCGCGGGATGCTGCAGGCCGACGGGGGCGATCTGGAACTCGTCTCCATCGCCGGCAAGACCGTCACCCTCAAACTGCGCGGCGCCTGCGGGTGTTGCCCGCACGCCACAGCCACGTTGAAACACGGAATCGAACGGGTCCTCCGCGAATCGGTCGACCCCGAGATCACCGTCGAACGAGAGATGTAATCGAACAGGAACGTCCCATGTCCACCGAGAGCGCCACCCTCCTGCGCCAGCTTGACCATGTTGATTCCGTCCACCGACAGGATGCGCTCGCCGGTCTGGCGGCGCATCTCGACGGCGCGTGCCCGCCGCCAGCCGAAACCGGCGAAACCGGCGATGTGAACATGCACTGTCACTCGTTCTTCTCCTACAATGCGCACGGATGGTCGCCGTCGCGCATCGCCTGGGAGTGCCGCTCGCGCGGGCTTTACGCGGCGGCCTTGTGCGACTTCGACGTGCTCGACGGCCTCGACGAGTTCCTCGCTGCCGGCCGCCTTCTCGGACTCCGCGCCGCGGTCCACCTGGAAACGCGCGCCTATCTCGCGCCGCTGGCCGCCACGGACATCAACTCGCCGGGCGAACCGGGCGTGAACTACATCATGGGCGCCGGTTTTTACAAGACCTTCCCCGACGGCACGCCCCAGGCCGGGACGCTGGCCGCCTTGCGCACGGGCGCGACGCGGCGCAACGAGGAGCTGATCGCGCGCATCAACGCCCGGATCCCAGGGATCTCCCTGGACTATCGACGCGACGTGCTGCCGCTGACCCCCAAGGGCGTGGCTACCGAGCGCCACATCATCCGCAGCTACGCCCATGCCGCCCGCTGCGCCTATCCCGACCCCGCCGCACGCGCCGCCTTCTGGGCGCCGCTGCTCAAAACCGCACCCGAAAACGCCGCTGCCCTCGAAACCGATGTGCCGGCATTCGAGGAGGCCGTTCGCAGCGCCCTCGCCAAACGCGGTGGCATTGGGTATCAACAGCCGGGGCCCGACACCTTTCCCCCCGCCGAAACGTTCACCGCCTGGGTCCGATCCTGCGACGCCATCCCCGCTGCCACCTGGCTCGACGGCACCAGCGGCGGCGAGGCCGACTGCTCCCGCTGGCTCGACCTGCTCCGCGGCCTGGGGTGCGCCACGGTCGCCCTCGTTCCCGACCGCAACTGGAACATCAAGAAGCCGGAGGAAAAGGCCGTCAAGATCGCCAAGCTCGACGAGCTGGTGCACGAGGCGGTCGCCCGCGATATGCCGATGATCATCGGAACCGAGATGAACAAGGCCGGGCTTCCCTTTGCCGACGATCTCGGCGGCCCGGTCCTCGCGCGCCACGCCGACGTCTTCCGCGCCGGCGCCCGGTTCATCGTCGGCCACACCCTCCTCGGCCGCTATGCCGATATGCCCTACCTTGGCGAACGGGCCCGCGCCGCCTTTCCGTCCATCCCGGCACGCAACGCCTTCTTCACCGCAGTCGGAGCCCTGCCGCCGCTCACCGAGAACCGCGCCGCGCGCCTGCTCGACGACGGTCCCGACCATGCCTACGACCGCCTGGCCCAGGCTGTCCGCACGTGCGCCTGCGCCGTAAACGGGTCGCCCGTGTAAACACCCACACCCACTCACCCACTCACCCACACCTATCCCCTTTTCACACGCACCCAGTAACTCGCCCGTTGCGTCCCATTGCGACATTTTGGCAACATTCGGCAACATTCGGCAATTTCCGATTGACGGCATCCCTGTTTTTTGTCATCATGCGCGCACCTTTCGCACCCGTGGTGGAATTGGCAGACACGTAAGATTCAGGTTCTTATGCCGAGAGGCGTGGGGGTTCAAGTCCCTCCGGGTGCACCAGCGTCAGTAGAACACCGATGAACACTCGATGCGCTTCCAATTGCGCTTGCGCACCGGTGACGGGCGTGCTACAGTACGGTTTTTCACGGAGGAGAAATGGCAGTCAAAATCAGACTTCGCAGGACCGGATGCACCAACTCTGCATCGTATCGCGTCGTCGCGGCAGACGGACGTTCGCCGCGCGACGGGAAGTTCCTCGAGATGCTGGGGTGGTATGACCCCAAACTCGAGGGCGAAAACTATAAGTTGGATCAGGAGCGTATCGACTATTGGCGGAGCCAGGGCGCCCAGATGAGCGAAACCGTCGCCAATCTGGTACGCCGTGGAAAACGCGCCGCCGTTCCATCTTGACCGCCCCCTTGGCGGGCGGGGATCGGACGCACATGGCACCCCCCCTGCGCATTGACATCATCACCGTGTTCCCGGGTATGCTTGACGGCTTCTTCGCGGAAAGCATGATCAAACGGGCGGTGCGCTTCGAGGCGGTTGAGTTGCGGACGGTTGATCTGCGGAATTTCACGCAGGATGCGCGCCGTACGGTAGATGACCGGCCGTACGGCGGGGGGCCCGGGATGATTCTGAAGCCCGAGCCGCTATTTGATGCGGTCGCGGCGGTGCGGACTCCGATTTCGCGGGTGATCCTGATGTCCCCTTCGGGACGAAGGTTCACCCAGCACGAGGCCCGGCAGCTCGCCCGCGAGACGCACTTGGTGTTCATCTGCGGCCACTATGAAGGGGTCGATGAGCGGGTGCGCGAGGCCTGTGTGACGGACGAGTTATCAATCGGCGATTATGTGCTGACCAATGGCGCGTTGCCGGCGGCGGTCGTGATCGACGCAGTGGTGAGGCTGCTCCCCGGTGTACTGGGCGGCGGACCTGAGGCGACGCAGGACGAGTCCTTTACGGAAAACCTGCTCGAGCATCCCCAGTACACCCGCCCGCCGGAATATCGGGGGATGCGGGTGCCGGAGGTGCTGTTGAGCGGCGACCACGGGATGATTGCCGCTTGGCGGCGGCGCGAGGCACGCGACCGGACGGCGGCGCGCAGGCCTGATTTGCTGGCTGCGCGGGCGGTCGGCGACAAGGAACGGGTTGAAGCGGATTTGCAGAACGAGGAGAAACACGATGATTGCGAACGCAATTGACAAGATCAACAAAGAGACCCTGAAGGCCGAGCCGCTGGCGTTTAAAATCGGCGATAGCGTGCGCGTGCACGTCAAGATCAAGGAAGGCGACAAGGAACGCGTGCAGGTTTTTGCCGGAACGGTAATCGCCCGCGACGGCGGCGTATCCGCGACGGCGACGTTTACCGTGCGCCGCATCTCCTTCGGCGTCGGTGTCGAGAAGGTCTTCCCCATCAACACCCCCTATATCGAGAAGATCGAGATCGAACGCTCCGCCAAGGTGCGCCGCTCGAAGCTCTACTTCCTGCGGGAACTGACCGGTAAGAAGGCCCGCCTGCGCCAGGCGAAATGATCCGGTTGCCGCCAGTATCCGGGCGGTCGCAACGGCCTTCCGGACGGAACGGTCACGTGACGTCCGTCACGCCTTCCCGTGCCGTTGATCTGCTGGCCGCGGAGCGCGTCTGGTGGCAGACCTTTCCCCGCCAGATCCTCGCTGGCGTGGATGAGGCCGGACGGGGACCGCTGGCTGGCCCGGTGGTGGCCGGTGCGGTGGTCATGGCGTCCGAGTTAGCCGAGTCTTGTTATGAGGGGCCGCTCGCTGACCTCACCGACAGCAAACAGCTCACCCCCGCCCGCCGCATGGCGTTCTACGAGTTCCTCTCGCACACGTCGGCTATCCAGATCGGCGTTGGCTGGTGCAGCGCGACGGAGATAGACGACCTCAACATCCTGTGCGCCACCCATCTGGCGATGCGCCGCGCCGTGGAGGCCCTGCCGGTGCGAGCCGATCACGTGTTTGTCGACGGTCTTCCCGTCAAGGGGCTTCCCTGTCCGTCCACGGCGATCGTCAAAGGGGACTCCAAAAGCCTGCTGGTCGCCGCCGCCAGCGTCGTCGCCAAGGTTCTGCGCGACCGCCATATGGTGGAATTGGACGCGCGCTATCCCCAATACGGGTTTGCCTCGCACAAAGGGTATGGCGCGCGCGAACATATCGCGGCGCTCTTCCGCTATGGTCCCTGCCCCGAACACCGCCGGAGCTTCCGCCCCGTTCAAGACTCCCTGCAGTTTCTCCCCGGCATGGGCGTGTGACCTTTCCAGGTTTATTTTCCCGCTCCGATGCGGTGCCGCCGCACACGTCCCGCGAGGCGCGCCGCCTGTTCCGGGTCGAACTGCGCTGGCACGCGTGTCAACGCGTTGGCCATGCCGCAGCCGAGGCCGACGATCACCGCGTCTTCGACCGAACGGCCGTTGGCGAGCCAGGCATGGATGAACCCTGCGGCCGAGCAGTCGCCGCTCCCGATCGGATTGCTCACCGTGATTTTCGGCAGGTCAAACCGCATCGCACCCCCGGCGCCGAGCAGATAGGCAGGCCGAATGCCCTGGGTGACCCACACCCAACACGCCCCCGCCGTGCGCAATCGCTCTGCAGCGCCGAGGATCGCGGCCTCGTCACCGCAGACCGTTTCCCACGTCTCTTCCAGTTCGCGCACGTTCAGCTTGACCAGCAGCGGGCCGAAAGGGAGGGTGCACCGCAACCCACAGCCGTTGGAATCGATCACCACCGGCACGTCGGCGGCCACTGCAACCTGGACGAACGGAACGTAGAAATCGTCCGGCACCCCCGGCGGCAGCGTCCCGCTGATGGACAACAGCCGGGCCCGTCCCGCCAGCCTTCGGTTTCGTTGAAGAAAGGCGTCCCACGCCGCTGCACCGGGCGTCGGGCCCTCCTCGATCAACTCGGTGCTCGTCCCCGCCGCAGCATCAATCGCCGTCGTACACGTCCGGGTTGCTCCGGTCTGGGACGTGAAACACGTCCTGACGCCACGCGCCCGGACATACGCCGCGACAAACCGTCCTGACGCACCCCCGTTGAACCCCGTCACGCAGGCTGCCGTGCCGAGCGTGGCCAGGGCCACCGCCGTGTTCACGGCCTTCCCCGCACCGGTCTGGTGGTGTTCAATGGCGCGGTTGACTTCCCCGAACGCGACATGCCGAAACACCAGCGTTCGCTGCAGCGCCGGCGTCAGCCCGAGGCAAACCACATTCCGAGACGATTTCTGATTGCCCATGTTTCACGTCATGCCCTTCAGGGAGAATCCACCTTCCGGATTGACGATCCTCCCGAAAACGGCAGATGGGTCTCGCTCGCGTTGATCGCATCAAGCATCGCCTGGGCGGCAGCCGCCTCGGCGACACGTTTGCTCGCCCCTTCTGCCTCAGCCGAGAAACCGGTGCTCAGCGAGACCCGTATCCGGTACTGAGGCTGGTGGTCCGGACCGACGGTCTCGACCAACGTGTACGACGGGACCGATCCATCAAAGGCCTGCGTGCGTTCCTGAAGCTGACCCTTGGGGTTTCCCGCCTGCAGAACGCCCGCAACCTGATCGGCGCAGATCTGATCCGCCAGAAAACGATGAAAGAAGGCGCGCGCGGCCTCATAACCGCCGTCAATCCAAACGGCTCCCAACAAGGCCTCCAGCGTGTCGGCGAGCGCCCCTTCACGGTCACGTCCACCCGACTGTCTTTCCGACTTGCCCACCCGCATCAGACCGCTCAAGCCCATCCGACGCGCCACTTCGGCCAGAGACCGGCCGTTCGCGACCTGAATGCGCATCACGCTCAGCCCGCCTTCGTCCGTATCGGTGTGGGCGGCATAGAGGTGTTCGGCGGCCAACAGGCCTAGAACCGCGTCACCGAGAAACTCCAGCCGCTGGTTGTTGGTGCCGGTGCTGGCCTCGGTTCGCCACGACGGAAGTGTGAAGGCAGTCGTCAGCAGCGGAACATCACGAAACCGGTAACCGATGAGCGCCTCAACCGCCTCTGCCAGCCACCGGCTTTCTGTCACTACTGGAAGGTCTTCAGCCATGCGGTCTTTGGCGAATGCGCTACGCCTGCTTCTCTTCCTCGGCGAGCAACGACTGCACGCGCTGCACCAGAGAGGTCATTTCGCCCTGGATCCGCACCACGGCATTCAACAGGTTGCCCATCTCGACGCAACGGTGCAGCGTCGTCAACCGGGCTTTCTCAGACGCTGACCGACGCTCCATCAGGCTGGCCACGACGCGTTCCAGTTCGACAATCCGGTCCTCGGCACGAACGAGCGTGCGACGCAAATGAACAATCTGCGCAAATAATTGCTCGGGCTCCCCGTCCAGATCGGCAACCTCCATCCCGCCCGGGATCGGAACCTGCACCGGTTGTCCGCATTCGGTGCAGGCAACGGTCAGTCCGGCGCCGCGGACGTCGATGACCAACTGGTGCCCACATCCCGGGCAGGCAAAATCGATGTCAGATCCCTCTTCAATGGGGTTGCCTTGGTCGTCAACACGCTCTTCTTCCGACGCCCACGCATAGAAGCCGCCTGTCCGTTCAACCCCGCCGCCGATCTCCGTACGCTCAGTCTGGCTCATAGCATCCTCCGTTCCGACACGGCGACCCAAGCCCTACATCCCGTTCTCCATCCGACGTCGCGAACAGACCCCCTCAGGCCTTGACAATATTTGCGGTTCTCAGACATGCCGCGCAAATCTTGATCTGGCGAGAGTTGGGCCCGTCTTTGATCCGTACGTTACGCAGGTTCGGCAGGAACCGGCGCTTGGTAATGCCTGTCGTGTGTAAACCAATGCCGCCCTTGTACTTAGCAAGGCCATGACGCACAATTCTGTTGCCCGTCATGGGCCCTTTGCCACACATATCACAAACTCTGGACATATTCAGTTCTCCTTGAAGAAGGGAGACAAGAATAACATCGCGCCGCGAATTGAGCAAGGGTAATTTACAGGGTAATTTACACCCGAAACAAATGCAGCCACACCGGTATCGTCACCAGGCTGAAGACGTGGGTGAAGAAGACCACGGCAGCGGCGAACTCGGGATCGCGGTCATACAGTTCGGCGAGGGTCACACTCACCATGGCGGCCGGTTGAACACCTCGTCAATGATCCTGCTGCGGCGCAGCCATACGCCACACGCCATCATCAGAAAGATCGCTGTAATTCTCAGGGAGATGGAAAACATCAGACCAACACTTTGCAATACGTGACGCGCGCGTCACCCACATCGTAGAAATCATCGAGCACTTCGGCCTGGTCAAACCCCGTCCGTTCGTAAAATGCCCGTGTGGCCGCGTACTGCGGGCGTCCCGACGTCTCGGCGTACAGCCGCGTACCGCCGCGCTGGCGCACCGCGTCCTCGGTCTCCCGCAACAGGACGCGGCCGACGCCGCCGCCCTGGATCGTCGGATCAACCGCAATCCAGTACAGGTCGTAACTCGTCCGTGTGCAGGGAACCGGCCCAAAACAACTGTAGCCTATGACGGCGCCGTCGCGCTCGGCAAAGACAAAGAAATACCCAGACGCGTCGCCCTGGACGACACGCGTGTCGACCAGTTCCTGCGCCACGCCCACCTCGTCGGCATGAAAAAACCCGGTGGCCGCAACGATGCGCCGCACGGCCGCCGCATCTTCGGGCCGCACCTCGCAACGGAACCGGATCCCAGCCGCATCCCCCGCGGGCCGCATCGGCGAAACCCTGCGCGGCGGGGACGCCCGCACCGTCTGTGCACCCCCCGCGCGTCGGCGCGCGGCTCCGACCAGACCGCAAACCGCCTCGTCATACCCAATCCCGGCCGCCTCCAGCGCGGCGGCAAATCCGGCGTCCGGCGCCAGGCACGGATTGGCATTCACCTCCAGAATCCAGACCTCCCCGGCCGCGTCGACTCGGAAATCGACCCGCGCATAACCGGCAAGCCCAAAGACACGCCAACACGCCCGCGCCAGCTCCTCCAACCGCGCGCAGAGCGCCCCCTCAGCCGCACGATTTACACCACGCCTGACCGTATGCGCGCACTCAAACGCCCCCTCATCCCATTTCGCCGCATACCCGATGATCCGCGGCTTGCCGGACGGATAGTCGACAAAGACCAGTTCGGCAGGCGGCAGCGCGCACACCGGGCCATCCGCCGCCTCGATCAAGCCGACATTGAACTCCCGCCCTTCGATAAACCGCTCGGCGAACCAGCCGCACCCGCGAGCGGACGCGGCCGCCTGCGCCTCCGCTGCCGTGACGTTGCGCAGGACACTGGCGTCGTCAAGTCCGACCGATGCATGCTCCCAGACCGATTTGACAATCCAATCGGCGCGCCCGCCTTCCGCCCCGCCCGGGCCATCCCCCTCCACCCAGTCGGCGGTCGGCAGCGAGGCGGCACGCAGCAACCGTTTCGCCAACAGTTTTCCAGACGTCGCAAACTGCGCTTCGGCCGAATTCCCGGTGTAGACCACACCGACGGACTCCAGCGCCGCTGGCGCCAGATGGATCAGCCGTCCGCTGCCGGAAAGACTCTCGACCAGATTAAAAACCACCTCGGCGTCGCGGACGGCCGGATGCGAAACGAGTGCGTGCAGGTTGAGGCCGCACGGGACGACCCGCACCGCGTGTCCCGCTGATTCCAGCGCGGCGCGGACCGCCGCCGCCTCCGCCAGCACATCCCGCTCGTCGGGGGGCGCATCGGGCGGCACAACCTGATGGATTATCGTGAGGGTCATATTTCCTTCCCTTCGGTCGTGCAGAATGAACACGGGTCAGCCGTGTGAATCGATTCCCGACAGCATCAGCAGGCTATGCTCCACGGTGGGCAGGATGACGGCAAGATACTCCGTCACCGCCTTGACACTGCCCGGCAGGACGTAAATCAGCGACTGCCCGGCGACCCCGGCAACCGACCGGCTGAGCAGGGCGGCGGGGAGGCGTTCGCCGTGTTTGATCCGTACAAAGTCCATAATCCCCGGCAGTGCTTTGTCCAGCATCGGCGTGACCACGTCGGGCGTGATGTCACGCGGGCTAATCCCGGTTCCGCCGGTGGTGACAAGCATTTCAACCCCGCCCGCAATCGCTTCGGAAAGAACCTGGCGCAGCGGCTCAGCCTCATCCGGGACAAGCGCGCGCGCCACCTCCAGATGCCACCGCGTTCCGGCAAAGTACGCGACGACCGCCTGTTCGATCGCCGGTCCGCTGCGATCTTCGTAGACGCCCCGGCTGGCACGATCACTCACCGTGACGATCCGCACCCGGAGGGGACGGGGGTGGTGCGTAATCGGATCGCCGGGCCGGATACGGCCCCCGTGGCGCACGCGGCAGAATATCCCTTCTTTCGGCATGATGCATGTGCCGACCTGACGAAACACCGCACACCCATCGCCATGGCACGCTTTGCCGATTTGCGTAACCTCCAATTCGATATCGCCACAGATCAAGCAATCGCGCAACGCGACCTGCCCGAGGTCAATCCCGGCAATCGTCAGGTTCTCGGCAAAATCACCCGCTCGGTACACGGTGCCCGCCGCTTCGCCAAACGAGACGACACACTCCCGGGAGAGCAGGCTGACTTGCCGATGCCACGCACCCGCATGCGCGTCTCCGACAATCCCCTGCGCATCGATCTCGGCCTCCGGCACAGGCGTCTTGGTCGTCCCTTTCTCAGAAGAGCTATTGACAGATACAATGTGCGGGGTCATGCGGATTCCTTCGTTTTCTCGACCAATCGAATGTCGCCGAGCGTCATCGTCTTGTCGACCGCCTTGCACATGTCGTACACCGTCAGCAACGCCACGTTCACAGCCATGAGCGCCTCCATCTCCACACCGGTCTGCCCGGTACACTTCACGACGCTGCAGACGCGCACGCCAATCTCTTCGATGACCGCTTCGACCCGCACCTGGGTGAGCAGCAGCGTGTGGCACAGCGGAATGAGCGTCGCGGTCTGCTTGGCGGCTTGGACGCCGGCCAACTCGGCCGCGACCAGCACGTTGCCTTTCTGCATCCGGCCCGCCGCGATCAGGCCGAGCGTGGCGGCCTGCAACCGGATCAACCCCGTTGCCCGTGCGGTGCGACGGCTGACGGCCTTATCGCCCACATCAACCATGCACGGCCTGCCGCTGGAATCAAGATGTGTGAGTGCCATGGGTGCTAGCCTCCAAGGGAGTAGAATTGGTTGTCACTGCGCAACCCGGCTGCCGGTTTGGCGTCGACCGCCGCCAGAATGGCACCGCGCGCGCCCAGTTCCCGAACACTGAAGGACCGGTCGTTGAAGAGGCATGAGTAGAGGCGTCCGTCACTGGACAGGCGAAGGCGGTTGCAGGTGCCACACCGCCCCCCGTCTCCGCCAATAACAGGCCAGAACTCTCCTTTCCCGGTATTCATTCTGCGAATAAAACGGACCTCCATGCCGCGCTGTCGCCCATAGTCCGCCACCGCCCGGGCGTCCGGTTCGTCGGGCGTCGTGTCGATGACGCAATTGAGCTTGACGCTGTGGAATCCCGCCGCACGGGCTGCCTCGATGCCAGCCAGCGTCTCGTCAAGTCTACCACAACGGGTGATGGCGTGGAACCGTTCCGGATCCAGCGTGTCGAGGCTGATGTTGACCCGGTGCAGGCCGGCTTCCCGAAGGGCGGATGCCAGGCGCGGCAACCGCACACCATTCGTCGTCAGGGCGAAGTCGGCAATGCCGGGGATGACGGCCAGCCGCGCAACCAGGGAGAGAATGCCTTTGCGCACCAGCGGCTCGCCGCCCGTAATCCGGACTTTGCTGACGCCGAGTTCGACCGCCGCGCGCGTAACCGCTTCGATCTCCTCATAGCTGAGGAGATCCGCACGCCGCTTGTGCGCCACACCCGCCTCCGGCATGCAATACACGCACCGGAGGTTGCAGCGGTCTGTCACGGAGACCCTGAGATAGGTGATCTTACGTTGAAAACGATCGAACACAGACCGCGTCTCCCGGGTTATAACCGGTCTCGCCAACCGGAATAGTGACCAGACCATCCGCTTCGGCCATGGCGTTGATATGTGCGGACCCGTGGTACCCCACAGGCGTCACCACCCCGGGCGAGACAAATCGCACGGGGATACTGACCTGTCGCCCGGAGGCCTTGCGGCGTATCGGCTGATTCACACGCGCTTCGATCATCTGTGGTTGCCAGGCGTGCCCCATCAACCGGTAGAGGAACGGCTTGACCAGAAGCTCAAACACGATAAAGGTGGAGACCGGATTGCCCGGAAGCCCGCAGCAGTAGCATGTCCCCTTCCGGGCGAACAGCGTCGGCCGCCCCGGCTGCATGGCGACACTGTCAAACACACAGGTAAATCCGCGCGTGCGGAGAATGCCCGGAACGAGGTCGTAGTCGCCGGTGGAGACCCCGCCTGAAAACAGCAGCAGGGATGCCTCCGTCATGGCCTGGTCCAGGGCGGCGGCAATCACCGCGTCGCGGTCGGCCAGAATGCCGCTGTAGATCGGAATCGCGCCGCAGGCGCGAATGTGGGCGGCGAGCTGCCAACTGTTGCTGTTGCGGATTTGCGCCGGGCCCGGGAGGACGTCCGGCTCGACCAGTTCGCTGCCGGTGGCCAGAATGGCGACGCGGGGCTGCCGGGCGACGCGGGGGCGGACGGCGCCGACGGCGGCAAGGACCGCCAGATGCGCGGGCGCAATCCGCGACCCCGCCCGCAGCACCCTGTCGCCCGTCCGCACGTCCTCTGCTTTGCGGCAGATGTTGTCCGCCGTGTCGGGGACGACGATGCGGACCTCCGTGCCGTCACGCGTGACCTGCTCCTGCATGATCACACAGTCTGCCCCTTCGGGCAGGGGGGCCCCCGTGAAAATGCGCGAACAGGTGCCCGGCTGTACCCGCTGCTGCGGCCAGACGCCGGCGGGAATCTCTTCAATCAGGACCATCTGGCCGGCGGCCAGGTCTCCGCGACGGCAGGCGTAGCCGTCCATTGCCGCCTTGTCGAACGGCGGCATATCAACATCCGACACCACGTCTTCCGCCAGAATACGGCCGATCGTCTGATCAAACGGCACGGTCTCACCCGGCAGTGGAACGGCCGCCGCCATCATCCGCTCATACGCGTCATCATATCGGATCATGGAGTGCATGGTAGTCATCGGGTGTGTTGACATTGCGATACCAGTCTCCGGGAGGCATGTCGACAAACGCCACCCGCACGGTCGGATCATCGATTAACGCGGCAATCCTCCTGCTCCCCCGCGCCAACGCCCGCCGGATGGCGGGCACCAGCCGTCTGGTGTAGACGGCGAGCAGGGGCTCCGCCTGCCCCGCAGCGGAACGGACCATGACGATATCCGCCTGAGGATCGCACACCAGCAGGTGTTTGATTAATTCTGCCGGAAGTTCGGGGATATCGCAAGCGGTAATGAAGACGCGTTCATGCCGCACGGCCTGCAGGCAGGAGAGAATCCCCATCAACGGGCCCTGATTCGGAATTTCGTCGGGGATGACGGGCAACCCGGTGAAGGCATATTTGGCGCGGTCGTTTGCGCCGATCACGATTTCGTCGACCCACGGCCGGATCTGGGCCAGAATGTGTTCGATCAAGGTGCGGCCGGCAAACGACAGCAGGCCTTTGTCGCGCCCCATGCGGCGGCTGCGGCCGCCGGCGAGCACGGCTGCGGAGGCCTGGATCGGGACCTGCCAGCGTCCGGCCTCAAAACGGCAGTCCTCCGGCTGAAAATCCCATCGGTTGCCGAAGAAGGTGACCTCGCGTTCGGCACAGTGCCGGACCGCCGCGCACGTCGCCTTGATGGCGGACGCACCGGCTTCGCGAAGCACCAGGAACGCACCCGGTGCCACGGCCAGCCGCGCCGAATTGGATTCGCAGACGATGCAGGTCTCCGGCGGCATCTGCTCCAGCAGCGCCCGCACGCCGGCCTCGAGATGGTCGCGCTGCACGCGGAGCCAGAAGACCCGTCCCGCGCCAGCCTCCTTCATCCGCGCGGTGTCCTTCCCGGTCCCCGTGGCGGTTTCCTCGGTCAGGCTGTAATCGCCCGTAAGCGAGCTGCATACGCCGCATCCGGTGCCGCCGCGCGGACATTGCCCGTCGCATCGCTGAACGGTCGTGATCTTCACGCCCACGACCATCCGCTCGGCGGCATGGCGGCGGATGAGCGCGCAGGCAAACGCGGTCTTGCCGACATTCCGTCCGGCGGCGCCGAGCAGAATCATCTGGGGCACATCCATCATGGCGTATCCCCATCCGGAATAAAGCGCACGGCCGTGGATTTGAAACTGACCCACACGCGCGCGCCGCAGGCCAGGCCCATCTGCTCCAGCGAGGTCCGCGTAATCAACGCGAACACCGTCTCGCCCACATCGATCGCCAGTTCCACCCCCTGCGGCACCGGCTCAATGTCGCGAATCGTGCCCGCAAACACGTTGCGCGCGCTTCCGTCCGGACGGCTCGTGTGGACCGTGACCGCGAGGCTCTCAAAGACAATGCAACCGGTTCCCGACGCCGCCTCACCCGCCAGAGCAAACCGAACCCCTGCCGCCGTGACCAACTCCGCCTGCCCCGGCTCGCGCACGATCTGCCCGCGGAAGAAATTACGAATGCCGACAAACTCCGAAACAAACCGCGAACGGGGACGATGGAAGATCTCATCCGGCGTGCCGATCTGGACGATGCGGCCCTGTTCCAGCACGGCGACCCGACTCGCCAAGGCGACGGCCTCTTCATAATCATGCGTCACATGGATAAGGGTCTGCCCCTGCTTGTGGAGACGGCGCAACAGCGATCGGATGCCGGTCCGCGCCTGCACATCGAGCGACGCCAGCGGTTCGTCGAGCAACAACACGCGGGGGCGGCGTGCCAGCGTGCGCGCGAGCGCCACGCGCTGGGCCTCACCCAGCGACAACGTGGCCGGCCGACGGTCCAACAGCGCCTGCGCGCCGACCCGTTCCGCCAATTCAGCGATACAACCGCCCTCGGACCGGGGCAAGGCGTACCCGATGTTTTGCCGCACCGTCAGGTGAGGGAAGAGGGCGTGATCCTGATAGACGAGCCCCAGATTGCGACGTTGAATGGGCTGCTGCGTCAGGTCCGTCCCGTCCCACAGAATGCGCCCCGCTTCGGGCGTGATCAGACCGGTGATCAGTTCGAGAATGACCGTCTTGCCGGCGCCCGACTCACCCAGGAGCACAAAATAGTCGCCCGCTGCCACGGAAAACGAGACGCCGCTGATCGCAAAGCCGCCCAGCCGACAGGAGAGACCGTCAATCGTCAACATGGCGCCCCCTTCCTGCAAGCAACCGCAATGCGACGAATACAACCAGGCTGACCGCCAGAAAGACAACCGCCGCACCGCGCGCAGTGGCGAGGCCGAACGCGGTAAACCGCTCATAAATCAGAATCGGCGCGACCATCGGATGATACGCCACGATGATGACCGCGCCGAATTCACTCAACCCGCGGGCAAACATCATCACCAATCCCGAGAGGATTGAACGGCGCGCCAGCGGCAGTGACACCGTGAAGAAGACCCGCAGGGGTGAGGCGCCCAACGTCAGCGCTGTTTTTTCCAGGCGCACCGGCACGGCGCCAAACCCCTCACGGGCCGCGCCGATCAGAAACGGCAGACTCACAAACGCCATGGCGATGGCAATCCCTACCGGATGGCCGATAAAGGAAAATCCGAGTCGCTCGGCCACCCGGCCCACCATCGAATCGCGACTGAGGACACACAGCAGGGCGATCCCCGCCGTGGAATGGGGAATCACCACCGGCAAATCGATGATGCCCAGCAACAGCCCTTTGCCCCAGAATTGCCGGCGCGCCAGCACCCACGCGAACGGCACGGCGATGATCGCAAACGCCGCCGTACCCGCCACGGACGCGAGCAGCGTCAGGCGGATACTGCGCAACACCTCCCCATCCGCAACCGTCTCCCGCAACGCCGCCGGCGAGGTGTGCAACACCATGCCCGCCAGCGGGGCGATGACAAACAGAAGCACCAGCCCCCCGCACAGCGCGAGCCCCAGATCAAACGACGAAAGCTTGCGCATCATCTGACCTTTCGTTGCGATAGCGGTGATCTCGTGCGGTTCATGGGCAGATTGGCGGCTTGCGGGCAAAGGGCTTGAGCGACTCCGGCAGCCGCTCCCACGAGGCGCAGACTGATGGCACCACCGTGGGTTGGCCGAGGGCTTCAAGCACGTGCAGGCCGCCTGCAGCGGACAGCACATACGCGACAAACGCCTCGGCGACCGCGCGGTTGGGCGCCTTCTTGGGAATGGTGATGCCGTAAACCATGGGTTCGCCCCGCTGAACAATGACCGCTCCGGGCTTTTTGCCCGTCAGCTCAACGGAGGCCGTACGATAGTGCTCCGCCAGCGCGGCTGATTTGAGGTTGATCTGATCCGGCAGAATCAAGGTCCGAAGGCCATGCTGCACCGCCACGGATCGGTAGAGGAACAGGTAATCGATCGTCCCGGTCTCCAACAAGGCCAGCAAATCGGTCTCCTTGGGCCGGATGAACGCCCCATCCTTCTGAAGCATCGCTTCGGCCAGACCCGGCTTCTGATAGTGTCGTTCGGCCAACTGCAGGGTCAAAACCGCCCGATAACCGCACGGATCCGCGTTGGGATTGGCGCGTCCGAACGCCACCTTCGGATCCATCAGGATCTCAAACCAGTTGTCGGCCGTGAGCTCCGGGCTGCGGCGGGAGGCCTGATGATACACGATGCACATTTCGTTGGCCGCGAACTTGATGTTCCACTCCGCATGGGCCGGGATCAGGAGCTGGTCGATCACAAGATAGTCGGCCGAAGCGAAGACGTCGCACGGGCGGTTGAGCTCGCTGATCTTGCGGGCGCAATCCCGCGAACCCGCCGCCTCCAGCAGGATCTCCACCTGGGGGTGGCGCTGCATGAACGCGGCGGAGATCTGCTTGAACGGCACCGCCAGGCTTCCCGCATGGAAGACGTTCAGTTTTCCGGAAAGGTCTTCCTGCGCGTGGGAGACCACCGCCAATGCCACGCCAAGCAAACCTAAGAATTTCTTCACCTTCGCTCTCCTTTGAGGCTCGTGCAAAACCCCTTTGGGGTGTTTGCACGAGAGAAGTCAGAATACAGGGGTCAGAATAACGATACACGTTGCCGGTGAGAGGGTTCCCATTCTGAATACTGAATACTGGCTTCTGAAACCTGCGCTTGCAGAACCGACGAAGGAGGTTTTGCAAGCGCCTCCTTGGGTACTGCGGCGGCCCATTACAGTGCGGCGTTCAACTCAAATCGGAAGAAGTAAGCCGTCTTGTCGTTGGCCGTGTAGAGAGCACCCGGGACAAAGAGTTCGCCCAGAAGCGCGCCCGATGATCCGGGGCCATCACGATGCCCAATTCCACATGGGGAAAGATCATGTTGGACCACTGTTCCGCGCGGGTCGCCGTCAAGAATTCGCTCATCTGTGTGTCGCCGCGGGCCAGCACCGGCTTCCACGCCGTATCGGTGCCGCTGCCGTCGTCACCCGACATCATGTAGACCGCCGCAGCGGCATAAGGCTTGCACGGATGTTCCGATGCCAACTCCCCTTTCACGCCGGCATAGACGAGGTAAGCCGAAATATCGCGACCGTCTTCCCGCTCGCCGATCTGGTAGGCGATTTCCAGCTCGCCAGTGACATGATCCACCAAAGACGGCATCAACCGAACACCCAGCGTGTTCAGCGAATCCACGGTCGTCTCGCCAAAAACGCCGACATAGTACGCTTCAAAGGGGAGCAAGACATAGTCCTTGCTGCTGTAATAAGCGCCTATCGCCTGCTCATCACCCCACTGCGTCATAACCCGCTCTTGATCCCCGATGGTCAGGTCGTTGACGCTGTCCTGATAGATATAAAACAGATCGAGCGTTGACTTCTCGCTGATCTTCACCGTGGCCCGAATCGCATCGGCAAAGATCGTCCGCGACCCGTCGCGTGACGTGACATCCGCAATCACGCGTCCCGAACCCAACTTCAGATCCTGGCGACCGATGCGCAGCGTCGTCTCATATCCCAGCACGTCCACACCCGACAGCGTCAGATAGAGATTGTCGGCCAGCAGTTCATCCGCCCAGTGATAGGCATTTGGATCGCCCTGCTTGACGAAGTAGTGACGCCACTCATTCACCGCCCGGAAGGTGAGCTTGAACGGGCCATACGATCCCTCAAACCAGCCCCGCGTGCGCATCCGATAAAACGATCGGGTTTTGCCCGGTCCGGCATTCCAGACTCCCGGCACGTGCGAGGACGCATCAAAACGCGCCCGGAGATCCGCTCCATAGACAACCGTCCACGGTGATTCATTTTCCGTGACCGCCGGTTCGGCATCCGTCTGGGCGGGGACGAAAGAAACGACGCTTGCGGCCAACGCAGCCGCAATAAGGGCGATGCCGTTCTTCATCATGAGCGCGAACCTTTCTGTGTGGGTGTGTGAGGGGGGCTTGAGGGCGTGATTCTACCAGACTCGTGTGCACGTTGTCTAGGCGCGGACACCGGTTCAAGCAACGCCTCTGATCTCGGGTCTTCTGGCGCGTTCAGATCTTTTCGATCCTGACGGCGCACACCTTCAGTTCGGGAATCTTGGCGGTAGGATCGACCACCGTGTTTGTCAGAACATTCGCGGCGGCTTCGGCAAAGTGGAACGGGATGAACACGCTGCCCGTCGCCACACGTTCCGTCAACCGCACGGGGATGTCGATCACGCCCCGCCGGGACGAGACACGGACCGTTTCGCCATGAACGACGCCCAGTGCGGCGCAATCGGCTTTGCACATCTCCATATACGCATCCTTGACGTAACGCGGCAGGGCTTCCGTTCGGCGGGTCATGGAGCACGTATGGTAATGGTACAGAATGCGCCCGGTGTTGAGAACAAACGGATAGTCCCGGCATGGCTGCTCTTTGGCCGGAATATGATCCACCGCCGAAAACAGTCCCCTGCCGCGCGCGAAAGCGCCGTCCTTGTGCAAAAAGCGGGTGCCCGGATGCGCGGCGGATGGGCAGGGCCATTGCAGACGCTCGCCGTTCGCCAGACGCTCCGGCGTGATGCCGGCGTATTGCGGCACGAGCGTGTTGATTTCGCGAAGAATGTCGCTCGTGTCGCCATAGCCCCAGCCCGGGCCAAGGGCTTGCGCCAGGCTTTGGATAATCTCCCAATCGGCGCGCGCCTCGCCCGGCGGATCGATGATCCGCGCCAGCGGCAGCACCCGGCGTTCGGTGTTGGTGTAGGTGCCGGTCTTTTCAGCAAAGGAGGCGGCCGGCAGGACGACATCGGCCACTTCCGCCGTCTCGGTCAGGAAGATGTCTTGAACAACCAGGAACTCGAGATGCTTCAACGCCTCCCGGACATGGGTGATATCGGGATCGGAGATCAGCGGGTTCTCACCCATGATATAGAGCGCCTTGACGCTTCCCTGATGTGCCGCGTCAATAATTTCGGTGACCGTCAGCCCGACCTTCTCCGGAAGGCGCTCGTGCTGCCAGGCGCGCTCAAACTTGGCCCGCAAGCCTGCGTCGTCAACCTTCTGATATCCGGGAAACACGTTCGGCAGGGCGCCCATGTCGCAGGCGCCCTGGACATTATTCTGTCCGCGCAGGGGGTTGACGCCGGTGCTTTCACGTCCGATCTGACCGGTGACCATCGCCAGATTGGCGATCGCCTTGACATTGTCCGTGCCGTGGGCATGCTGCGTGATGCCCATGGAGTAGACGATCGAAGCGGACACGGCCTGGGCATAAAGCCGCGCCGCCTCCACCAGTTGCCCGGCCGGGATGCCTGTCAGCCCTTCAACGGTCTTCGCATCGTATTTCTGCATCACCTCGCGCATGGCGTCGAAGTTCTCCGTGTGGGCCGCGATGAACGCCTTGTTTTCCCACCCATTTTCGATGATGGCCTGCACCATCCCGTTGATCCAGGCGATGTCGGTTCCGTTGCGCTGGCGCAGCCAGAGCGTCGCAAACCGGCACAGCTCGATTTCCCGGGGGTCCACGACAATCAGTTTGGCCTTGTGGCGGAGCACCGCGCGTTTGATGTAGGTGGCGATGACCGGATGGGTTTCGGTGGTGTTCGATCCGGTCACCAGAATCACCGCGGCATGCTCGAACTCCTCGATGGAATTGGTCATGGCGCCCGAGCCCAGAGTCGCCGCCAGGCCCGCGACGGTCGAGGCGTGGCAGAGCCGGGCGCAATGGTCGACGTGCGGACTGCCAATGCTCGACCGGATGAATTTCTGGAAGAGATAATTCTCTTCATTGGTGCAGCGGGCCGACGACAGCCCTGCAATCGCCTCCGGGCCGTGCCGCCCGCAGATCTCACCCAGCCTCCGGGCGGTGTAGCGGATCGCTTCCGGCCAGTCAACCTCGACCAGGTGGCCGTCCTTACGGATCATCGGGCGCGTGAGCCGGTCGGGGCGGGTCACGAAATCCAGGCCGAACCGCCCCTTGACGCAGGTCCTGCCGTGATTCGGCACAGCCTCCGCGCCCGTGACCTGGATGATGGTCTCCCGACCGACCCCATCCGCGTTGTACCCCTTGCGCGTGGCGACATCCAGTTGGCAGCCGACACCGCAATACGGGCATGTCGTGCGGACCGTACGCTCGATATCCTTCTGGCGGATGCGCTGGTAGGGCCCGTAAAACTGTTTGACGGTGATCGCGCCCACCGGGCAGATCTGCGCGCATTCCCCGCAACCGTCGCATTGGGAGTCCTTCCACGCGCCATACCCCGTTCCAACCGTCGTGCGGATGCCGCGGTTCGAAAACGTCAGCACGCCTTTCCCCTGCACTTCGGAACAGGCTTTGATGCACCGATTGCATTGGATGCACTTCGACGCATCGTAATTCAGGACCGGGCTGCTGAAGTCCGACGTTTTGTTGAGTTCCTCCCACACGGGCGGAAACCGGCGATCCTTGAACCCGAGGTTGTAGCGGAACGCCAGATCCTGCAACTGGCAGGATCCGTCTTTGACACACGAAATGCAGTCGTCGTTGTGATTGGACAGCGCCAGATCAAGCGTGGTGCGCCGGATCTTCTCCAACTCGGGGCTGAAGCAGGTGATCTTCATGCCGTCTTCGGCCTGGGTCGTGCAGGACGGGATCCCGCCCGGACGACCTTCGATCATAACGATACAGAGCCGGCAGGCCGCAGTGTGCGAGACCTTCTTGTTATAGCACAGGTTCGGGATTTCGATGCCGTTGCGCAGGGCCGCCTCCAGAATGGTTTCACCCGGAACGGCCGTGACGGGTCGGCAATCGATGAAAAGTGTGATGGTGTCGCTCATGACGGACGTGCTCCTTGACCGGACTAGTGCTTCAGAATGGCGCTGAATTTGCAGGAGTCGTAACAGACTCCGCAGTGGATGCACATCGATTGGTCGATGACGTGCGCCTCCTTGGGTTTGCCGGAGATGCAGGTTGCCGGACACTTGCGCGCGCAAAGCGTGCACCCGGTGCACAATTCAGGGTCTATGGCGTAAGTGATCAGTCTCGCGCACTTGCCCGCAGGGCATTTTCGATCCACCACGTGCGCTAGGTACTCGGCCTCAAAACAGGCCAGCGTGGCCAGCACTGGATTGGGAGCGGTCATTCCCAGGCCGCAGAGCGACGCCGTTTTGATCGTCTGCGCCAGATCGCGAATCGTCTCGATATCATCCAGCGTGGCCTTGCCCGCCGTGATCTTCTCGAGCAGCCCGTACATGTGACGCCCGCCGACACGGCACGGTGTGCATTTTCCGCACGACTCGTCCATGGTGAACTGGACGAAAAACTTGGCCACGTCCACCATGCAGTCGTCCTCATCCAGAATAATCATGCCGCCGGAACCCATCATCGACCCGAGCATTTTGAGCGTGTCGTAATCGATCGGCGTGTCCAAATCTTTCTCGGCAATACACCCGCCGGATGGCCCGCCGGTCTGCACCGCCTTGAACTTCCGCCCGTTGCGAATTCCTTCGCCCAGCCCGAAAATAATGTCGCGCAATGCGATGCCCATGGGCACCTCAATCAACCCGACCTTGTTGATCTTGCCCGTGATGCAGAAGACTTTGGTTCCGGGTGATCCGGGCGTGCCAATCTGCTTGAACCAGTCGGCGCCCTTTCGGATGATGGCCGGTATATTCGCAAAGGTCTCGACGTTGTTGACGACCGTCGGCTTGCCCCAAAGCCCGGCGACGGCCGGAAACGGCGGCTTGAACGTCGGCGTGCCGCGGCTGCCGGCGATCGAGCGGATCAGCGCGGTTTCCTCGCCACACACAAAGGCGCCGGCGCCGTATTTGATCGAGAGGTCAAACGCAAACCCGCTGCCGAGGATATTCTCCCCGATCAGGCCGTGCGCGCGCGCCTGATCCATCGCGATCTTGAGCCGTTTGATCGCCAGCGGGTATTCGGCTCGCACATAGATGATCCCGTTCTCGGCCCCGATCGCGTAGCCCGCGATGACCATGGCTTCGAGCACGGCATGCGGGTCGCCCTCGAGCACAGCCCGATCCATGAACGCCCCGGGGTCGCCCTCATCCGCATTGCAGATGAGGTACTTTTCGTCTGACGCCTGCCCCGCCGCAATACGCCATTTTCGCCCCGTGGGAAACCCGCCGCCCCCGCGGCCACGGAGGCCGGATGCCGTAATGACATCCACCACCGCTTCCGGCTTCATCCCGGCCAGGACGGTCGCCAGCGCCTGATACCCGTCGCGCGCAATGTAGTCCTCAATCCGCTCAGGATTGATCCGTCCGCTGTTGCGCAATACGATCCGGGCCTGCAGGCGGTTTTCCGCGTTCTGCTCGTCCTCGGGGAAATACCAGGTCTTCTTGATTTCGCGGCCATGGCCATCCAGAAGCGCAGCGGCCTGCTCCGGCGTAACGTCGCCGTATATCGTGCTGGCGCCGGTTGCCCTATCGACGATCTCAACGGTCGGTTCGCTGTGACAGAGCCCGACACACCCCACGCCGAGGACGTCGACATCCGTGAGGCCTCGTGCGCTCACTTCCCGTTTGAGTGCGTCAAGCACGGGCGTGGCCCCCGCCGCAATGCCGCAGGTCCCCATGGAGACCAGCACCTGCCGCGTGACCGCCTTCCGGGCATGCTGCCGCAATTCTGTCGCCAAACGCGCCACGTGTTCAGGGGTCGTAATCAACATCGGAACGGCGCTCCTATTCGCAATCCTTGATAATCGTGGCAACCCGCTTCGGGGTCACATTACCGTACACACGCTCATTGACCATCACGACCGGGGCCAAACTGCAGGCCCCGACGCACCGGATCGTCGACAACGTAAACTTCATGTCTTCGCTGGTGGCGCCTTCCTCCAATCCCAGCGCGCGCTTGAACGTCTCCAGAATCTTGTCGGCGCCCCGCACGAAACAGGCCGTCCCCGTGCAGACGTTGATTTTGTGCCGGCCCACCGGCTGATCGGTGAAGAACGAATAGAAGCTGATGACACCCGAGACGTCGGCTTGCTGCAAACGCAGCCGCTTGCCGACCAGCTCCTGAACCTCCAGCGGCAGGTAGCCGAAGATCGCCTGCGCCTGATGCAGGCAGTCGATCAGAAAGCCCTTCTGCCGCTCCATGTCCCCGCCCAGGTGCAGGCGGTCGATGTAGTCTTCCAACGCCCGCCGCTTCTCCGGGTACGCCTCCAGGAGATTGGCGCGGCCCTCGCAACAGCATCCGCTACACGCCATGTTATCCCTCGCTTTGGTCAGAACCTCCACTAGTGGTCGCTGCACGATAGCAACCTGAATTGCTGTTTGTCTACTCTAAAAGAAGCCATTGGCTATTACCAAAGAAACGGATCATCATTTAGTATGGTCATTTGTGCAGTTTTTTTGGATAATGGTGCTTTCTTTTCTTTTCGATTCATTCCGCCTTCGGCCGCTGGCCGGAGGGTCCGATTTCAGAGAGGGCGGGCATCGTGAGTAGCGCAAAAAAGGAAGCGGCGGCGTCTCAGGCGTTGACGCCCGAATTGAAGACGTTCATCGCCGAATGGAAAAGCAAGCCGGGCAATCTGATCATGGTTTTGCACCAGATCCAGGAGCGCTTCGGTTACATCCCCCGCAAGGCAGCCTTCGAGGTCGCCGACCTGCTTGATGTGCCACTGGCGCGTATTTACGGCGTGATCACGTTTTACAATTTCTTCAAACTGAACCGGCCGGGCCGGAACCGCATCCAGATCTGCATGGGCACAGCCTGCTACCTGAGCGGCGGCGAGGATATCATCCTCGAAATCGAGGAGATGCTGGGTGTGGGATTGAACACGGTCACGCCGGACGGTGAATTCTCGATCGAGGCGGTTCGCTGCCTCGGCTGTTGCGGCCTCGCGCCGGTGCTGATGATCAACGGTGTCGTGTACGGCAAGGTCAAGATGGAGGAGCTGCCCGGCATCCTCGCCCGGTACAAGAAGGCTTCTTAGCGGCAGATGGCGTGGCGGCCGTATGCGCGGTCCGCCGGGAGGAGACGAATAGGATGCAGAAACTGACGATGGACGCCCTGCGGGAGTGGCGCGTCCTCCAACAGCAGGAGCGCGCGGCGGTCGACCCTTCAACCGCCGCGATTCAGATCGTCGTCGGCATGGGGACGTGCGGCATCGCCGCCGGCTCCAAGGAGACCCTCGCGGCAATCCGTGAGGCGGTCGCGACGGGTGGTTTCGCTCACGTGTCGGTGCGGCAGGCCGGATGCATGGGGCTGTGCCACTCGGAACCGACTGTCGAAGTCTCGGTTCCGGGAACCCCGACCGTGATTTACGGCAACGTCACTGCCGCCAACGCCCGTAAGATCGTCTCCGAACACGTCGTCAACGGCCGCATCGTCACCCCCTGGGTCTACGCCACCAGCCCGGGAAGACCCCGCGTGGGCATGGAGGGCTTCAACACCTACCCGGGGCAGCTTCGCGTCGTCCTGCGCAATTGCGGCGTGATCGATCCCGAGCAAATTGACGACTACATCGCCCGCGACGGCTACGCCGCCTTGGAGAAGGCGCTTGTGAGGATGACCCCCGATCAGGTGATCACCGAAATCAGCAGGGCGGGGCTGCGCGGTCGCGGCGGCGCGGGTTTTCCGACCGGCAAGAAGTGGAGCTTTGCCAAAATCCAGCAGACAGACCAGAAGTACATGGTCTGCAACGCCGACGAAGGCGATCCCGGCGCCTATATGGATCGCTCGACGCTGGAAGGCGACCCCCACTCGATCCTGGAGGCCATGGCCATCGGCGGCTACGCGATCGGCGCCTCCAAAGGCTTCATTTACATCCGCGCCGAATACCCGCTCGCCATCGCCACGCTCGAAACCGCCATCGCGCAAGCCCGCGCCTACGGCCTGCTCGGAGACGCCATCCTCGGCTCGGCGTTCAACTTTGACATCGAGATCCGCCTGGGCGCCGGCGCGTTCGTCTGCGGCGAAGAGACCGCCCTGCTCGCCTCCATCGAAGGCAAACGCGGCATGCCTTCGCCGCGGCCGCCGTTCCCCACCGTCAAAGGCCTCTGGGGCAAGCCGACCGTCATCAACAATGTCGAGACCCTGGCCAACGTGCCGGTCATCCTGCTCAAGGGCGGTGACTGGTTTGCCAAGATCGGGACCCCCACCTCCAAGGGCACCAAGGTGTTCGCGCTGACGGGCAAGGTGCAAAAATCGGGCCTCATCGAAGTGCCGATGGGGACAACCCTGCGCCAAATCATCTTCGAGATCGGCGGAGGCATCCGCGAAGGCCACACCTTCAAGGCGGCCCAGACCGGCGGCCCTTCCGGAGGCGTGATCCCCGAGCAGTTCCTCGATCTGCCGCTCGATTACGAGAGCCTCGCCAAGATCGGCTCGATCATGGGCTCGGGCGGTCTGATCGTCATGGACCAGACCGACTGTATCGTGGATGTGGCCAAATTCTATCTCGACTTCACGGTCGACGAGTCGTGCGGCAAGTGCGCGCCGTGCCGGATCGGCGGCCGCGCGCTCTGCAACCTGCTCACCTCGATCACCTGCGGCAACGGAACGCTCGCCGACATCGACCGGATGCGGGAGATCGCGGACGCGATGCGGAACGCCTCGCTCTGCGGGCTGGGCCAGACCGCGTCCAATCCAGTCGTGTCCAGCCTGCGCTATTTCCCCGACGAGTACAAGGCGCACATCGTGGACAAGAAGTGTCCGTCCAAGAAATGCAAGAGTCTGCTCTCGTACGGGATCGACCCGATCAAATGCGTCGGGTGCACCGCCTGCGCCCGCGTCTGTCCCGTCCACGCCATCAGCGGTGAGCGCAAGCAGGCGCATGTGATCGACGCGGCCGCCTGCATCAAATGCGGCCAGTGCTTCACGGTCTGCAAATTCCGCGCGGTTTCCCGCGATTAAGCCCCTCGCCCGTCTGGAGACGATTATGAACAACACCGTTACTCTCGAAATCAACGGAATCCCCGTTGCCGTCCCGGCCGGCACCTCTATCCTGAAAGCCGCCCGGTCCGCCAACGTCAGAATCCCCACGCTCTGCTACCATCCCGACCTGAAGGCGTGGGCCGCCTGTGGCATCTGCGTAGTGCGCAACGCCCATTCACCCAAGCTCCTCCGCGCCTGCTGCACCGAGGTCGCCCCGGGGATGAAGATCACCACACACGACCCCGACATCGTCGCGATCCGCCGCACCGTGCTGGAGCTGATCCTCAGCACCCATCCCAACGACTGCCTGCAATGCCCGCGCAGCGGGCGCTGCGAGCTGCAGAAGATCGCATCGGATTTCGGCATCCGCGAGAATCCGTATGGGTCTCACGTCGAGCGCCTGCCGCAAGACACCTCGACGCCGTCGCTCGTCCTGAACCCCGAAAAGTGCATCAAATGCGGCCGCTGCGCCCTCGTCTGCCAGGAGATGCAGGGCGTATGGGCGATCGAATTCCTCGGGCGCGGCGAAAAGACCCGCATCGCGCCCGCCGCCGACTGCACCCTCGCCGAGTCCCCCTGCATCAAGTGCGGGCAGTGCTCGGCCCACTGCCCCGTCGGCGCCATCTACGAAAAAGACGAGACGGCCAAAGCCTGGAACGCGCTCAAGAACCCCGACCTCCACTGCGTCGTGCAAATCGCCCCGGCGGTCCGCGTCGCCATCGGCGAAGCCTTCGATCTCCCCCCAGGATCCCTGATGACCGGCCAAACCTACACGGCCCTGCGCCGCCTCGGTTTCAAGGCGGTGTTCGACACCAACTTCGCCGCCGACGTGACCATCATGGAGGAGGCCGCGGAATTCGTGCAGCGCTTCGCCCATGGCAAGGGCTCCCTCCCGCTGATCACCTCCTGCTGTCCCGCGTGGACCGACTACATGGAGAAGTACGCCCCCGATTTCATCGAGAACTTCTCGACCTGCAAGTCGCCGCAACAGATGCTCTCCGCACTGGCCAAGACCTACTACGCCGAAAAGACAGGCCTCGATCCGAAAAAGATCTTTATGGTTTCGATCATGCCCTGCACGGCCAAAAAACACGAGATCAGCCGCTCGGAGAATATGCGCTCCACCGGTCAGCAAGACACCGATGTCGTCCTCACCACCCGTGAACTCGGCTACATGCTCAAGGCCTCGGGCATCGACTTCGTCTCCCTGCCGCAGTCCGAGCCCGACACCATTCTCGGCGACTACAGCGGCGCCGGCACGATCTTCGGCGTCACCGGCGGCGTGATGGAAGCCGCCCTGCGCACCGCCTACCACCTCGTCACCACCGAAGATCTGGTCGATGTGCAATTCGAGGCCGTCCGCGGCATGGTCGGCGTGAAAGAGGCCGTGATCGACATCCAGGGGAGGTCTGTACGCATCGCCGTCGCACACCAGATGGGCAATGTCGAACAGGTCTTGGAGGCGATCCGCGAAGACCGTCAGGCGGACCGCAAACCCCGCTATGACTTCATCGAGGTCATGGCCTGCCGCGGCGGCTGCATCTCCGGCGGCGGCCAACCGCTGGGGGCGACGGACGTCATCCGTCTCGCCCGCACCCGGGGGCTCTACGCCGACGACACACAGGCGGCACACCGCTGCTCGCACCACAACCCTTACGTGCAGGAGCTCTACCGCGCCTATCTCGGAAAGCCCCTGAGCAAAAAGGCCCACCAGTTCCTGCACAACCCCTACAAGCGACGCAAGGTCTACGCGAAATAAGCGTGGCTCGCTTAGAATGAACACCCCGGGCCGGTTTGTCCGTCCAGAGGTGTTCTTTCTTTGAACCTAAATCCGGCAGTTCAGTTTTACCATTCGCTCTAAGTGACCGGTGATCAGTCATCAGTGATCAGTGGGTTTCGCGCCAAATGGTGATGCCCCTGATTATGCATATGGTGTTGGCATCCAACGGACACCTGATCACAGATCACTGATCCTTTTAGGTTGAAGTAATCGGCCCGTTTCTTTCTGGGAGCGCGCCGCAGTGCTGGCACTTTCTAAGGGTCGGCATCGGCATCGACGTGGCAGATCGCGCAGACCCAGACCCCGATTTTCCTGCTTCTTCTTTCACACCCAGAAACTGACCGACGCCTGCAATCCAATCCTGTTTATTGTTTACGCGACCGGAAAAAACGTGCTAAGTTGCTCGCGGTCAATGAGCGGGTTGCACGGACGTCGAAAGAACAGTGTAAGGATCAGAAGAAACCGCTCAATAACTTGTTGGCAAGGAACCATGATGAAAGGCTGGAACAAAAAAGAAATCGCATGCGCCTACGGCAAAGGTGATGTGACGGTCACGGCGCACCCCTGGCACACAACAACCCACTGACCGGTACGGCGCGCCGCCGCCCGTTAGTGGAAGCGGCAAGAGAAAGAAGACGGTTGTGCCTGACAGCCTTACAAAACAAAAGCGCGCGGATGTGATGGCTGCCATCCACTCTACCGGCAACCGAACTACTGAATTGCGCCTTGTCTCCATACTCAGGACACATGGCATAACCGGCTGGCGGCGGCGTCAACCACTCCCCGGCAAACCCGATTTTGTCTTCCGTCGCGAACGCCTCGCGGTTTTTGTGGACGGCTGTTTCTGGCACGGTTGCCGCTGGCACTGTCGAATGCCGAAGTCCAGGTGCAGTTACTGGGAGTCCAAGATCAGACGCAACAAGGCCAGAGACAAGGCAGTCCGGGGAATGCTTCAGGAGGCAGGATGGAAAGTCCACCGGATATGGGAACACTCATTGGATGAGCCCATCTTGATCGTCGCAAAACTGAAGTTGGCTTTACAAACCCGTGCGAATCACGCTAGAAGGGAACCATGAACACGAACGAGTTTGAGCGACTACTTGATGAATTATGTGCCCGTCTAACCCATGAATGCGTGGGCAGACGGCGTTTTACCGCCTCAAAATCCTTTGAGGATCGTGTCCGCGAGGTCATCCGAACCTTGCTGACCCAATCTAAGATAACCGTCGACTTCGATCCGCATCCTTACGGTTTTCCCGACATCGTCCTTGGCAAATTCGGCGTTGAGGTCAAATTCACCGCAAACGATACGTGGCGATCAATTGCGAATAGCGTGTTCGAGAGCTTCAGAAACAAGGATGTAAAGCACATCTACGTAGTATTCGGGAAAATGGGTGGCAACCCCCAAGTGCGCTGGGGGCGCTACGAAGAATGCGTGATGCACGTCAGAACTTCTCACGTTCCTCGGTTCGAAGTCGACATCGATGCCAAGGAATCCTTGTTCCAGAAGTTTGGGATTACTTACAACGATTTCTCCGCTCTCTCTGAAGAACAGAGGATGAATTACGTGCGTCGCTATGCCAGGGCCCGCTTGAAATCAGGCGAGCGTCTCTGGTGGCTCGAAAATAAGCCGGACGAAGGTCACTCCTTGCCGTTGCAGGTGAAACTCTTCTCGCGCCTTAGCAGCGCGGAGAAACTGAAGATGAGGGCGGAAGCCTCACTTCTCTGCCCGCAGATCGTCGGGTCGGGGCGAAACAGAACCAAGTACATCGATCCGATCATGTTCCTGCTCACGTACCACGGCATTCTGGCGACGAGGGACGCATTTTCGGCAGGTAGCGCTGTTGGCCCGGAACGGGGCGGAATATACGTCCAACGGGCACTGCAGCGAATTCAGCGCCAGATGATTCAAGCCACACAGTACATGGAGGCATCTCTGTTCAAGGAGTACTGGGGCAGAAATGTCCCCGCGAAGCGGCGAATACACGAGTGGCTGAAAATGGCGGATGTATACGCCAAAGTCGCGAATCCGCCGTGGAAACCGTCCGACGCGCTATTCCTGTCCGCTCCGTAAGCAAGCTAAAACAGAGTTCGCTACGTGCCACGCCAGCACAGGAGGGACAGCGTTCCCCACTTGCCTTTCAGTCTCTCGCAATCCCGACATGAACAAGAACTTGTCCGGAAACGACTGAATTCTTGCGGCTTCCCTCATAGATATCCGACGCGGAAGTCGATAGTGGTACTGGATATTACCATGGCATTCTGCGCGGATCGTATACCCTGGTCGATTCGCAAGCAGCTTTCGGTTGCCTTGCTCTGGACTTGTGTTCGCAAGGCTCCAGATGTGATTGATTCGCCGGTTCTCAGGAAGCGCCTCCAAGTCGCCAATCGCGTCAACCGCCCTCATCCAAGACGCCGCGCTTCGTTCAGGAGGCGGCGGTGAGTAAGGCTGCGCGCCTTCGCGCGTTCCCACGAATAACACCCGTTCTCGGGTTTGAGGAACGCCATAGTCGGCGGCCTGATATAATTGATAATGAAGGTTGTACCCCAACCCCTCGAAATCCCCAACAACCTGACGCAGCCAGTCATCATGACGGAGCAATGCCTTTACGTTTTCCGCGACAAAAACCTTGGGTTTTAACCGACTGATTGCCTCAACCATTGCCTTGTAGAGACCGCTTCGCGCCCCATTCACTCCGGCTCGTTTACCATTCACGGAGATATCTTGACATGGGAATCCCCCGATCAATACGTCAGCGCTTTTCGGCATAAGATCAAGAAGAGACCAGACATCACCCCGCAAAATCTCATGGCCTATGTTTTGCCGGTATGTTTTGCATGCCTCACCGTTCATGTCGTTTGCCCAGACAAGCTCAAACGGGAGGGACCGATAGCGACGCCCAAAAACCTCAAAGCCGCCCGTGAATCCTAGGTCCATGCCCCCGCAACCGGAGAACATCGAGACAACCGTGTACTTCTTGCTGGCGGATGGGCCTCCGTTGACTGGCCCACTCCCGGCTAGGTAGCTCGCGTTTTCTTCGCGAACCGCAAGTGCCTTCCTCTTGCGGATCGGCTTGTATCCTACGTGTTGCAGAACGCTCGGCTGCTCATCGCAGTATGCGGCAGCGGATTTCTTGAACCAGTCCTTAAGCGTGCTTCCCGAAAGCGAAAGAGCAGAATAGAGCCGCCGTTTCATATTCGGCTCCACATCCACTACGATCCTACCCGAATTGCCATGTTGCGCCATGCGCGTAATGTAACCTAGGTCACATAATGCGCGCAAGCGTTTTTTTTGACTTTCATTATTTCGCGTAAGCGACCGATCTAGCGGAATGAAAAGCGGCGACCACTACGGCCGCAATGCGCGCTTCAGCAACGCGGGTTTCAGGCGCGGAAGATACGTCTTGCCGGTCTCGGCAATGTGGACGACCACGCCGCCCAGCCGGTGTTCGCGGCCGTCAAGTCGGAGGATGTCGCGATTGAACGGGATGACGGCCCGCCCGAGGCGCAACGCCGCGCCGCCGGACGCGCCGGAATCGATCACGGCCCGCGGATCGAGGGTCGCGGCATCCACAAACAGCTCACCCGTCGCGGCGTCCAGGTCGAGCCGGAGCGCGGCCGCCACCGCACGGCCGATCGCGGTGTTGTCGTGGTTCCCCACCAGCCGTCCGGGACCGTAGCTCCAGAGCGGCACGTCGGCGCCGGTGTGATCAAAGCCCGCCCACGCCACCGCGAGGTGGTGACGGGAGACGACGTCGCCGATGGCGCGCGCCGGACGGTACCGCTGGATGTTGACCAACTGATCGAGTTCGTCGGCCTGTGCGGGTGTGAGCGTGATCCCCCACCAGGCCCGGACATGCGCAGCCAACGTCGCGCGCGAGGTGTCGGCGCCAATTTTTTGCTCAATGCCCCGCGCGGTGAGCCGCATCTGCCGCAGCGGGGCGACCAGGGTGTCGCGCGTCGCCGCAGTCGCCAGGGGGGGGCGACGACCGATGGTGAGGCCGCCGGTGTCGTGGTCGGCACAGCCGACCACGAGCGTGTGGCGGTCTTCCGCCGCGAACGCGAGCGCAACCCGCACGGCGTCGTCAAAGGCGAGAAACTCCGTCACGGCGCCGATGGCGTCATTGTCATGGCCACACCCGTCGATCAGACTCCCCTCGACCACGAGCACAAATCCGGCGGGGGCGTCGCGCAGGATCACGAGCGCCTGCAGGGTCATCTCGGCCAGGGACGGCTGACCGGAATGCGTCTCGGCGATGTCGGCCTGCGGCGCCAGATCTCCGGCCGCAAACGCCCCCCAAACCCGTGGGCCGCGAGCGGCCGCGAGCTGTTCTCGGGTTTCGACAACCGTATAGCCGCGCGCGCGTAGCACGGCGCGAAGGTCTGCGCCGTCACGCCGCGACCCGCCCGCCGCGCGCGGCAGGAGGGCGTCGCGGCCGCCGCCGAGGACGACCGCAAACCCCTGGTGGACGATCTGCATCATGATCGCGTCGTCCGCTGTGCGCGAAACCGCATGCGCGGCAAAACCAGCAGGTGTCGCCTCGGCGGGCGAAGCGGTCACGACAAGGCCGACGGCCAACCCGCGGAGACGGGCCGACTCCAGAACTGTCGCCAGCGGATGCCAGGCTTCCGGCGGCGTGCCGGCCGTACGGAAAGGCGCCTCGGGCGGCGGCGTGACGGCGAGGGCGCCGGCAGCCGTCTTGAAGCCGGTGGCCATCGCCGTCGCGGCGGCGGCGGAGTCGGTCAGAACGCCGGTCGCGGAATGGGTGCGGACCGAACCCGTGAGGATGCCGTCCACGGCCAGCGGCCGTCCGGCATACCAGCGCGCCAGCGTCACGGTGGCGTGCGAACACCCATCGGGGATCAGAATGATCGCATTGCGCGCCGTCGGCAGCGGCTGCCAGGCCGCGTGCGACCACGCGGCCGCCGCCACCCACACGATGAAAACGACTCCCTGTCGAATCCAAGCCATAAAACGATCTCCGCCGCGATGCATCACACGGCTTGCGCAGCCAATCTGCCGGACTGCCGGACAGTGTAGCACAAAATCCATTGCCTCGCAGGATCGGCTTGGATTATAGTGTTTAATTTCTTGCAAAACCCCCTCCGGGGTGTTTCCGGGGTGTTTGCAAGAGAAAAGTCAGAATACAGGAGAGGCTCTTGCAAAACCCTTGGAAGCGCAGGGAATCAGGGTTCAGGATGCTAGGGTTCAGGCCGGAAACGCCTCCTGAACCCCGAACCCTGAACCCTCCGCTTGCAGAACCGACGAAGGAGGTTTTGCAAGCGCCTCGTTTTATTCAAACGCTCTTTTCCGACCGCACCAACCTGCTCCGGCTGGCCGGAGCGGTTTTGACCGGCGTGTTATTCACCGCCGCGTTCCCCCCGCATGACCAGCAAGAGTGCGTCTGGTTCGCATTGGTTCCCGTGATTCTGATCGCCCGCCACAGCGCCCCGCGCGCCGCCGCCGCCTGGGCCGGGCTGGCCGGGCTCTGCTTCTGGGTGCCGTCCCTCTCCTGGCTCTGGCAGCTTATCGGCAACGGCGGCCCGCTGGCGCTTGTGATTCTGGGTCAGAGCGTCCTCGCGGCGTGGTGCGCCGCCTTCTTCGCCCTGTTCGGATGGGCTTCGGCCCGCCTGTGGCAGCGGGTGCGCGCGCAGGGCGGTTCGGGTCGCCTCGCGCTGATCTGGCTCGGCGAACCGCTGCTGTGGGTGGCCGTGGAATGGCTGCGTGGCTGGCTGCTCACCGGGTTCCCGTGGAACGGGCTCGGCGTGGCGCTGGCCAACAACCCCTCGCTCATCCAGATTGCATCCTACGGCGGCGTGCTCGCGGTTTCGGCGCTCGCCCTGCTCGGCAATACCGCCATCGCCAGCATCATCGAACGCACCGTCGAGCCGGTCACGCGGGCCCTCGCCGGCCCGGCGGCGGCGGCGCGGACGAAACGGACGCTCGCACAATCGGCCGAAACCTTCGTCCCGATGCTCATCATCCTCGTGGTGTGGGGCTGGGGTGTCCGACGGGTGCAACGCAATCCGGTGCGCGACGCTGAGAACGACTGGCGCGTCGTCCTGGTCCAACCCAATTCGCCCTCAATCTTCTCCATCACCGAGGAAATCATCCGCTCGCAACGCGCCGTTCTCGCCGACCAGACCCGCCTGGCGGCGGGGGTTGAGCCTGACCTGGTGGTCTGGCCGGAAACCGCCGTCAATGGCGCCGTGCCGATCGACGCGGATGTGATGCAGCTTGCGGCCGCCGCCGTCGACGACGCTGCCGCGTTCCTCCTGACGGGAGCCCTGGAGATCGAGCTGCGCGATCATCCCGCCGACCGTCCACGGTACCGCTACTACAACGCCGCCTGGCTTTTTGCCACCAACGGCCTGCCGATCGGCCGCTACCGCAAACAGCACCTCGTCCCCTTCGGCGAATTCATCCCAGGGGACGCCTGGATTCCCCTGCTCTCACGCCTCGCGCCAACCGGCGTGAGCTGCACCCCCGGGCGCGAGAGCACGGTGTTGCGAATCACGCGCCGTGACGGGCGACCCGATGATCTCGCCTTCAGCGTCCTGATCTGTTTCGAGGACCTGTTCGGCCATCTCAGCCGTCGCGCCGTGCGGCGCGGCGCCCGGATGCTGGTCAACATCAGCAACGATGCCTGGTTCGAAGGCTCCATCGAACCCGAACACCATATGCGCCAGGCCATCTTCCGCGCCGTTGAAAATGGCGTCCCCCTCCTGCGCTGCGGCAACACCGGCGTCACCGGCGGGGTCGATCCCTTCGGACGCACCACCCGCCTCGACGCCGGATTCGACCGGTCCGTCGGACTCGTCGGCTTCCTGCCCATCCGTGTCCCATCCGCTCCCCCCCGCCGCACACCCTACACCCGCCTCGGCGACATCCCCCTCGCCACTGCCTCCATGCTCGTCCTGCTTCTGGCGGTGACCCTTCGGTCACCCCCCCCCGCGATGGGCGCATGGCAGTTCTGATGGGGTCGTTGATTCGTAATCATAATCGTAATCGTAATCGTAATCCGTTCTCCACCAGGAGATTAAGATCAAGATTAAGATCAAGGAGTACCCCTCATCAGAACTGCCATGCGCCCCCCCGCGATAAGGTGTCTCAATAATGATGTTCCGATGCGCGCGCATCTGCTACACTGAAGCTGTTCTCTGGAAGTCACCTACGCATAAGGAGGGATCTGTGAACGACAGCGGATCGGAGCGCCGGGACGGATGGAACCCGTATCTGGCGGGTGTGCTCGCGGGCGTGCTCGCGGTGTGTTCGGCGGTCGCCACGGCGCAACTGACGGACAAGGCGCGGTTTTTCGGAACCTCCACGACCTTTGTGCATGTCACGACCTTCCTCATGCGCCAGATGTCTCGGATGCAGCCGGGGCACAGGATTTCGTTTGCGCAGGATCAACGGATTGCGGACTGGCAATTCATGCTCGTCGTCGGAATTCTCTGCGGCGCGCTTCTCGGAGCGTTGAGCGACGGCAGCTTCAAATCCGAGGGAGTCCCGCCGATCTGGAGCACCCGTTTTGGCGGCTCCTGGCGGGTGCGGGCGGTTGGCGGATTCGTCGGGGGAATCGTGGCGATGTTCGGGGCACGGCTGGCGGGCGGCTGTCCGAGCGGCCACGGCTTGAGCGGCCTGATGCAGCTTTCGTTGAGCGGCTTTGTCGCACTGGCGCTGTTCTTCGGCGTCGGCTGGATTACGGCTCGCCTGCTCTACCGTGGAGGTGCGCGATGAACGAGCTGATTCTGGGGCTGGCGGCCGGCACAGGCCTTGGCTTTCTCCTCCAGCGGGGACGGGTGTTGCGCTTTGAGAAGCAGATCGGCGCGCTGTTGCTGCGCGACATGACGATCCTCAAGTTCATGCTGTCGGCCATCATCGTGGGGATGCTCGGTCTGGCCATTGCGCATGACGTGGGGCTGATCTCCTTCAACCACAAAACGATGAATCTGGGTGCGATTCTGACCGGAGGTGCCCTGTTCGGCATCGGCTGGGCCGTGTGCGGCTATTGCCCCGGAACCGCAGTCGGCGCGCTCGGCGAGGGACGCTGGCATGCCGCCTTCGTGATTCTGGGCATGCTGGTCGGCGCCTTGCTTTATGTCGAAGCCCAACCGTGGCTGGAACGAACGCTGCTGACGTGGCACGACTACGGCAAGATCAGCCTGCCCCGGGCGATCAATTCGCCGGACGCGCCGGTGATCGCGGGGTTCACCGGGATCGCGCTGCTCCTGTTCTGGCTTTTCGAACGCAAGGGGCTGTGAGGGCATGCGGACATGGAACGGATCGAAGCGGTAAGCGGCACGCTTGTCGATGTGGACGGCAGGCGACTGTTCGGAGCCCGGATTCAGGTCGGGGCTTCGGGCCGACTCGATGCCGTGATGCCTGACGCATCGCCGGGGCCGGGTTTCATCCTGCCGGGCTTTGTGGACGCGCACGTCCACATCGAAAGTTCGCTGCTCACCCCCGCCGCCTTCGCCCGGGCGGCCGTGCGGCACGGAACGGTTGCGGCCGTCACCGATCCGCACGAAATCGCCAACGTGCTCGGAGCGGCCGGAATTGACTTCATGCTGGTCGAGGCGGCTCGCACGCCGTTTGCGTACGCCACCGGCATTCCCTCCTGCGTGCCGGCAACCCCCTTCGAGACGGCCGGAGCGACCCTGGACGCCGCCGCTGTCGCCACGTTGCTCGATCGTCCCGGCGTCACCCATCTGGCCGAGGTCATGAACGTGCCGGGCGTCCTCGCCGGCGATCCCGATCTGCTGGCGAAACTCGCGGCGGCGCGCCTGCGCGGCAAGCCCATTGACGGGCATGCGCCGGGCTTGCGCGGCGCGGCGTTGCAGGCCTATGTCGCAGCGGGGATCTCCACCGATCACGAATGCCTCGCCCTGGACGAAGCGTTCGAAAAGGTGGCCGCCGGAATGCACATCATCCTGCGGCGCGGATCGGCGGCGCGGACGTTCGAAACCCTCCTGCCGGTCCTCGCCCGACATCCCGGCGCCTGCATGTTTTGTTCCGACGACAAACACCCGGACGATCTGCTGGAGGGCCATATCAACACGCTGGCCCGCATCGCGGTCGGAGCGGGCCTGGATGTGTTTGATGTGCTGCGGGCGGCCTGCATCAACCCGGTACGCCATTACGGTCTCGCGGTCGGGCAGCTTCGCCCCGGCGACCGCGCCGATTGGATTGAGGTCGAAGACCTGAAAAATTTCCGGGTGTTGCGGACAGTGGCCGGCGGATTCGTGCTCGCCGCCAACGGCCGGTCAGCACTCCCCGCGCTGGCGCCGCTGCACCAACCGAACCGCTTCGCGTTGCGGCCGGTGTCGCCGGCTGTCTTCCGCATCCCGGCGCAGCCCGGCGCCTGCCGCGTGATCGGCGTGCGCGATGGCGAACTGGTGACCGATGCCGGATCCTGCATCCCGACCGTCCGTGACGGCGTCGTGGTCGCCGATCCCGTGCGCGACCTCGTGAAACTCGCCGTGTTCAACCGCTATTCCGCCGACGCGCCGCCCGCGCTGGCGCTGGCCTCCGGCCTCGGTCTCGGCCGCGGCGCGTTTGCGGCAAGCGTGGCTCATGACTCCCACCATGTGATCGCTGCGGGGACGGACGATGCCGCGTTGGCCGCGGCGGTCAACGCCGTGGTGGCGCAGGGCGGCGGCCTGGCCGCAACCGACGGCGCGGTGATCCGGGTGATGCCGTTGCCGATCGCCGGTCTGATGAGTGCGGGATCATGCGAGGAGGCCGCTGCAGCCTATACGCGCGTCGATGCCGCCGTGCGCGCCTGTGGCTGCACGCTGCGGGCCCCCTTCATGACCCTCTCCTTCCTGGCGCTCCCGGTGATCCCGGCACTCAAACTCACCGATAAAGGGTTGTTCGACGCCGTACAATTCAAGCCGGTTGATTTCTGGCAACACCTCCGCGAGCCGGCGGGTTGACCGCGAATACCGCGGGTGTCGTGCGCGACGGCATGCCGTGTCGTCGGTGAAAACGGCGGATGCTTTCCATTTTTTGCAGGCACAAAGGAATACGACATGCCTTTACTCGCAGTGTCCGGAATGCTGCTGCGCGATGACCCGGTGCTGATCTTTGCCACCGTCATGGTCATCCTGCTGCTCGCGCCGCTGGCGTTTGAAAAGCTGCGGATACCCGGGATGGTCGGACTGATCGCAGCCGGCCTGATACTCGGGCCTCACGGCGCGGGTCTGCTCCAGAATAACGACACCTTCCGCCTGCTCTCAACCGTTGGGTTGCTCTACCTGATGTTTCTCGCGGGCATGGAAATCAACCTGCTCGAGTTCAAATCGTACCGCCGGGGAGGTCTGGTGTTCGGCGCGTTCTCGTTCCTTATTCCGCAGCTCGGCGGCGCGCTTCTGGCCAAGATGCTGCTCCCCGGATTTTCCTGGACCCAGGCCGTGCTGCTGGCGAGCATGCTGGCATCGCACACCCTGCTTTCACACCCGATCGCCTCGCGTCTGGGATTGGCAAAACACCGCGCCGTCGTGACCGGTGTCGGCGGAACGATCCTGACCGACACTGCGGCGCTGCTGGTTCTGGCGATGATCGCCCAGCTCTCCCAACAGACGCTCACACCGGTCTTCCTGATCCGCCAGGCCGCGCTGTTGCTGGGTCTCTGCGTCGTGATCTTCCGGGGACTGCCGCGGCTGGGTTATGGGTTTTTCCGCAACATCGAGCCGGACGGCGCATCGGCCTTTGTTTTCGTCCTCGCCACCGTCTTCCTATCCGGCGGCGCCTCCATGCTGGCGGGGGTCGAGCCGATCATCGGGGCCTTTCTGGCGGGCCTGGCGCTGGGTCCGCTGATCCCCGAGCACGGCGTGCTGCGCAGTCGCCTGGAATTCACCGGCCATGCCCTTTTCATCCCGTTCTTCCTCCTCTCCGTGGGCATGTTGGTCAACCTGCGGGTCTTCGTCGCCGGGTGGCAGGCCTGGCGGGTAGCGGGGTTCATGTGCGTCACGGTGGTGGCGTCCAAATACGCCGCCGCCATGCTGTCGGCCCGAATGCTCGGGATGAGCCGGGACGAGGGGCGGCTGATTTTCGGGCTGACGATCAACCAGGCGGCGGCGACACTCGCCGCCGCACTCGTCGGCTATCGGATCGGCCTGCTGGACGAGACCGTGCTGAATGGCACGGTTATGATGATTCTGGTCACCTGCATCCTCGGGCCGTGGATGACGCAACGGTTCGGGCGACGCGTGGCTCAGACGCAACAGGCGGCGCCCCATCCGATGCATGGGCCCCAGATTGAACGGGTGCTGGTGCCGCTCAGTTCGCCGCGGACAACCGAACGCTTGATCGATCTCTCCTTTCTGCTGCGCGGGGCACATCACGCCCAACCGGTGTATGCGCTCCATGTGGTCTCGGAGGAAGCCGGCGTCGAAGCCGGAATCAACGAGGCGGATCGCGTGCTGGCTGCCGCAGTGATCCGCGGGTCGGCCGCGGGTGTGGCGGTTCAGGGGGTGACCCGCATTGAAGCCAATCCGGCCACGGGGATCTTGCGGGCCGCGCGCGAACTGCGCGCGACGACGCTGGTGCTCGGCTGGAGTGATCAGAGCCCCGCCAGAGCGCTGCTGTTCCGTTCGCTTCTGGCCCGTCTGCTCGAGGGGACACGCCGGCAGACGGTTGTGATCTGCCGCGCCCCCCACCCGCTGGCAACCGTGCGGCGCGTCGTCGTCGTCGTGCCGCCGCTCATGGAACGGCACGATGGCGCGGGCAGCGCGCTGCGCATGGTCGTTCGCCTGGCGTCGCGGATCGGCGCGACCGTGCACGTGTGGGTCTGCGAACAGGGCAAGCAACCGCTGCAGGCGATCGCCGCTGCCGAGAAAATCCGCGTCGACGGTGCCTGGGTGGCGTATGACGACTGGAACGACATCCTCGGCAGCTTGGCGCGCCATACGACGGACGCCGACATGCTGATTCTGATCGGACCGCGAAACGGCCAACTGGCGTGGAGCCGGTCGGTCGAGCGGCTTCCGTCGCTTCTGGCCCGGCAGTTTACAGCCCACAATGCCGCCGTCATCTATCCGCCCGACGTCGATGACGAGCCGGCGGACGCCGGCCCGCCTGCGCATCGGAAAGAAGAGCGGATGGCCTTCGACTTGAAACGGATCTGGCAGCGGTGCGCCTCGGACGCGCTGACGGCAGGATCGGGGTCTGTCAGCACGGTGATCGCCGCGCTGGTGCGGCGCCGCTTTGGCGATGGCCATGAAGCCGAACGGGTGGTGCGGGCCCTTACCGGAAACGAGGCGGTGGAGGTCGTTCCCGGCGTCCTCTTGTTGCATGCCCATATCGATCAATTTGAAGAAGCCGCGCTGTTGCTGGCGACGGGGCATTTTGAACACGCCGACGGCACGCCGATCCGGGTGGTCCTGCTGCTGGCAAGCCCCCTCGACAGTCCACCCGAACAGCATCTGCGCCTGCTCGCGGCGATCGCCCACCTGGCACAGAACAAACAACGACTTGACCGGATCGCGACGGCAGGCGACCCCGCCATTCTGCAGGCCGTGCTGCTCCCGGGCGAAGCGGGATCGTCCTGACCGCCACGAGAGCGGGAACAAGAGAGGCGCTTGCAGAACCCCTGCAAGCGCCAGTTTCAGGTTTCAGGGTTCAGGAAGACGCCACATCGTGTGGTTGCAGGCGTTTCTTCCAGACACCCGAAACCCGACACCTGAACACTCCGCCTGCAAAACAGGGTTTTGCAAGCGGCTCTCAAGATTGCGATTAACCCTCATCAGAACTGCCATGCGCCCGCCCTGTAACGCCCCGCCTTTCCATCAGCGGCGGTATTCGCTATAATCCGGCGCCATGAAACCATCCGATCTTGTGCTTTGGACGCTCGCCGGCGCGCTGGCCTATCTGCTCGGGTCACTGCCGTTCGGATTCCTGATCGCCCGCTGTCGCGGGGTTGACATCCGCACGGTCGGCAGCGGCAACATCGGCGCAACCAACGTCTACCGCGCAGTGAGCAAGCCGCTTGGCATCCTCACGTTTGCGCTCGATGTCGGCAAAGGGGTCGGCGGCGTGCTGCTGATTCCGATGGCGGCATCGCTCCTCCTCACGGCGCTGCTGCCGACCGGAAGTCCCGCACCGACCCGGGCGTTGCAACTCTTCTCGGGATGCGTGACCGTCATCGGCCACAACTGGACGTGTTTCCTCGGCTTCAAGGGCGGCAAGGGCGTGGCCACCAGCGCGGGGTTGTTGATCGGCCTCTCCCCGGCAGGGGTCGGCATCGCCTTTGCGGTCTGGCTGGTCACGTTTCTCACGACACGCTATGTCTCGGTCGCCTCAATCGCCGCCGCCGCCGTGCTCGGTGTGGTGGTCTGGCCGTTGCACTGCGGGGATGCGGGCGCGTGGTTCCCGGCCGTGCTGACCGCCCTCGCCGCCCTGGCCATCTGGAAGCATCGCGCCAACATCATCCGTCTGCGCGCCGGGACCGAGTCGCGCTTCACATTCAAAAAAAAGGCGTCGGCATGAACATCACCATTATCGGAGACGGCGGCTGGGGGACGGCGGTCGGCCTTCTGCTCAATGGCTACGGCCACACGGTCACCCTCTGGGGGCCGTTTGAGGACGCCCTCGCGGAGATCCGCGACACGCGGGAGAACGTCCGCTTCCTGCCCGGCGTTCCGTTGCCCGACTCCCTGATCTGGACCGCCGACCCGGTTCGGGCCGCCGCCCGTGCCGACCGCGTGGTCCTGGCCGTCCCGTCCAAATTTTACCGGGACGTCTGCGCCCGCTTCACAGGACTCATTCCCGCCGACACACCGACGGTGAGCCTCACCAAGGGGCTTTGCGAAAAAACCCACCGCCGCATGAGCGAAATCGCATCCGAGGTGCTGGACCATCCCGCCATGGCCGTCCTCTCCGGCCCCAGCCACGCGGAGGAAGTCGCCCGCGGCATCCCGACCGCCGTCGTCGCCGCCGCCACCGACGAGACCCTCGCGCGCGAGATCCAGAACCTGTTCAACGGCCCCCGCTTCCGGGTCTACACCTCGACCGATCCGCTGGGGGTCGAACTCGGCGGCGCCATCAAAAACGTCATCGCCATCGCCGTCGGCGCATCCGATGGGCTGGGCTTCGGGGATAACACCCGCGCGGCGATCATCACCCGGGGCCTGGCCGAGATGACCCGTCTCGGCTGCGCCCTCGGGGCGCGCCCCGAGACCTTCGCGGGGCTGAGCGGCGCCGGCGACCTGATCGTCACCTGTACCAGCCGTCACAGCCGCAACCATTCCGTCGGCGAACGCCTGGGCAAAGGGGAGTCCATCGACGCCATTCTCGCCAGCATGAAGATGGTCGCGGAAGGCGTCTGGAACGCCAGGGCCGTTCGCGATACCGCCCGCGCCTGCGGCGTCGATGTCCCCATCGCCGAACAGGTCTGCAGTTGGTGCCATGAGGGCGCCTCCCCCCGCGACTCGGTCGAGGCCCTCATGTCACGCGACATGAAGCCCGAGGCGACACGATTATGGACGGGGCTTCCATGACGAGCTGGGCTTCCATGACGAGCTGCCCACGGAACACACGGAAAGGAAAGCAGGCAAAAGAGAAAGACGAAGAAGAAAGACAAAGACCCGAGACAAAGACCGGAGAAGGAAGCGACGCGGGGCGGGTCTGGTGAAAACGGCCCCGCCCTGTGTTATCCGCAGATTACGCAGATTAACGCAGATTGAGAGCGTGGGTGTGTAAAGCAACAACCGGACAAAGTCATTTCCACAATCTGCGGAAATCGGCGCAATCTGAGGACAAAGGATGAAAGGCGACGCGGGGCGGTGGTGATCGTGATGCGGCTGAGGGAAGACCCGTCCCTTGCGGGGTTCTTGCGGGGTTCGCCCTGTGTGTTTGGATGGGGGATCTCACGCAACACTTACTCGGTTACCCTTACTCGTTCACCCTTACTCGAACCGCTTAGGCGTGTAAGGGTGAACGTGTAAGTGTCAACGTGTAAGCGTGTAAGGGTGGGGAGCTATCTGATCACCGGCCGCGTGACCCGATGACGCCGGGAGGGCGCAGATCCATTGGCTTCGGCGCGGCGGGACGCCGCTGCCCTACCGATTGCTTCGCGCAAAATCGTAGACCGTACTCGTCGCCCGTACTCGTAGACCGAAAGCGCAAGCCCGGCCGACGATTACGGGCGACGAGTACGGGCGATGCGTTGTCCCGATCCTTGTCCAAGAGTCA
>CAZOJL010000009.1:0-44066 GCA_964580075.1 uncultured Akkermansia sp.
AACAACCTCGTACCAAAAAGTTAGTGGCATTGGGCGGGACGCCGCCGCCCTACCCGCTTCGCGCTGACACCGATTGCCTTTATTCATTTTCGTGCGGCGCGGCGGGGACGCCGCTGCCTGACGCTGCGCAGGAAGCAGGCGAATGCCAGAGAAAAAGCGCGGAAGCCCGACCTCGGGCTTCGCGTTGACACCATTGGCTTTTATTCATTTGCCTGCGGCGCGGCGGGGACGCCGCTGCCCTACCTCGCGCTTTGCGCCTTTTCCTGCATCCTTCTCTTCCCGTTTTTTGTCTCCCTCCCCACTACCGGCCCCATTACCAGTTTCGGTAACGAGGCATGCCTACACAACCGGCAGGCCGGTCTTCTCGGACGCCTTCAACAGCACGTCGCGGATCGCGCCGTCCGGCAGACGAACGCGATGGGTGCCGGAACGGTCCGCCGTGAGCGTGGCGGCTATCAGCCGACCGTCCTGCCAGCGCAGATCGACCGTCACAGCGCCGCGCGCGCGCAACCCTGTCACCGCCCCGCAGCTCCAAGCCGGCGGCAGGGACGGCAGCAGGTCGATGAGGCCGTCATGGCTTTGCAACAACAGCTCCGCCATGCCGGCGGTCGCACCGAAATTGCCGTCGATCTGGAACGGCGGATGATCATCGAAAAGATTCGGCAATGTCTTTTCCCGCAACAGGCCCAGAATATGGGTGTGGGCCGCCGCGCCATCGCCCAGACGCGCCAGGAAGTTGATGAGCCACGCCTTGCTCCAGCCCGTGTGTCCGCCGCCATGCGCCAGACGGCGGGTTATCGTGGCGCGGGCCGCGTCAAAGAGCTCCGGCGTCCGGCCGCGGGTGATCTGCGTCAGGGGATGCAGGCCGATGAGCGACGAAATGTGGCGATGTCCCGGTTCGCACTCCTCGTAATCCTCGATCCATTCCTGCACAACGCCCAGGCGCGGACTGACCTTTACCGGCGCCAGCCGCTCCTTGACAGTTCGCAACCGCGCCGCGAAAGCGGGATCGTTGAGATCCAGCAGCTTCATGGCCTCCAGGCAGTCGTCGATCAGTTGCCCAATCAGCGAAAGATCCATGGTGGCGCCGTAGGTGAACATGCTGTGCGTGCCGTCGGCCGCGACAAAGACATTCTCCGGCGAATGGCTGGGGCTGGTCACCAGTTTTCCGGCGCAGGGCGTGCCAGCCGGCGCCTCGACTAGGAAGTCGCAGGCAAAGGTCACGGCGCCGCGCATCAGCGGCCACAGCCGGTCGGCCAGCAGTTTACGGTCGCCGCTGAAGCGGTAGTGCTCCAGGCAATGCGTCGTGAGCCAGATCGAGCCCATCGGCCAGATGCCGCAGGCGCCGTCCATGGGCTCCACGCAGCCATGCACATCGCACACGTGGTGCGCCACCCAGCCGTCGCAGTCGTAGAGCTTGCGTGCCGCTTCGCGGCCCGCGGGTTCGATCAGGCTCATCCAGTAGAACAACGGCTCCTGGCACTCGATCAGATTCGTCGGGCCCGTGAGCCAGTAGTTCATCTGCATGTTGATGTTGGTGTGATAGTCGCTGTCCCACGACGGTGACATCTGATGCGCCCAGACCCCCTGCAGGTTGGCAGGCAGCGAACCCGGACGGCTGGAACTCATGATCAGATAGCGTCCGTAGTGAAAATAGAGCGCCTCCAGGCCGGGATCTTCCTCTCCCTTTTTCACGCGCGCCAGCCGCTCGTCAGTCGGCAAGGCATCGCCGGGCGAGGCGGGCAATTCCAGGCGGACCCGGTCAAAGAGCCGGCGATGCGCTGCGACATGGCCGGTGCGCAGGTGTTCCCAGCTCTTTCCGGCTGCGGCCGTCATTGCGGTTCTGCAGCGTCCCACGGCATCGGCAGAAAGATCGCCGGGCGCCACGTACGAAGTCGCCACGGCCAGGCGCAACTCTACGGCATCGGCGCCCCGCACGCGCAAGCAGGCTTCATCGGCTGTCAGCTTGCCGCCGATCACACGGGCATGCAGCAGCAGGGCAAAGCGCATGCCGCCGCGGGTCAGGCGGCCGGTCATCAAGAGGTGCCCGTCCGGTGTGGCAACACGCGACTGCACGTCCTGCTCGCGCTGCAGATTGATATCCACGTCGCCCTTGCCGGGATCAAACGCGATCCGGGTGCAGATCAGTTGATCCGGTGCCGAACAGAAATGCTCCCGCTGCTGGCGGGTGCCTCGATACCGTAACGTCGTGGTGGCAATTCCGGTGGACAAGTCCAGCGCGCGTTCATAATCGTGGGTGGCGTAGACCACCTGCCACCAGGGGCCACCGGGAGCGGGATCGAAGAAGCTTGGCTCGTGACTTGGCCGGGCGCCACCACCCACCCAGTCAATCACCAACTCGCCTGCGCTCTGGTAGGGGTCGAGGTTGCGTTCGGTCGAAAGCAAGGATTCTTCAGCCAGATCATAGGCTTCCTGATTGCGGCCTGCGAACAGCAACGCGCGAATCTTCGGCAGCGCCTGCCCGGCCAGCGGATTGCTGCGGTCGATGCGCGTGCCTTCCCACAGCGACTCCTCGTTGATCTGGATGCGCTCACGCGCTGCGCGCCCATAGACCATGGCGCCGAGGCGACCATTGCCCAGCGGCAACGCGTGATACCAAGTCCAGGCATGCTCGCGATACCACAGGCGAACCGGCGCGGACAGATCTGATGTTTTCATGGTGTTATCCTTTTAACGGCTATAGGCTGCAAGACTGTAAGGTTCTCATGCACCGCATCATTTCGTGCCGGCGCGATCTTCCAACTGAACGAGCAGGCGGCACACCTCGAAGGGGCCGAGGTGCAATGTGATATCGCCTGTGGCGGTCATGGGTGTTTGTTCGACATCGGATGCCGGGCCGTGACGGATCTCCACAGCCGCCCCGGTGCCCAGACCGGCCAGGATCACGGTGCCGGGTTGGTCCGTGAGATTCACCACCCAGATCCGCCGCTGGCCGGCAGTGTCGATGGCCAGAACGTCCACCGTGTCCGGGATGCCACCGCCCTCCCTAACCGTGGTCAGCAATGGACTTCCGGCGTAGTGAGCCAGTTCCTCAACCAGGGCAGCGGCGGTGGCGTCGCCGACATCGAACGCGGCTTTCTCGACCCCGGCGCACCCGAGATGCTTCATCATCCGCACGACCCAGGCGCTGCCGAATGGACTCTGGAACCGCGGGTCCGGGGATGGGCGCGGATATGGGGAGCGAAACGTTACCGGGTCGATCCGGATCTTGGCTTGCGGGGCCCAGGTGCGGACCGTCTTTACCTGATCCGCAATCGCCGGAATGTTCTCCATGAACGTGTCGTCATCCGGCAGGTGCAGTGCCACGTTGAAACCCCACACGAGCTCGGGGGCCGCCGTGTGAAGGTCCGGGGTTCCGTTGATGCCGCCGAAATCCACGCGCGTGGCGTTTGTCGCCACGATCTGCGGCAACCTGGCTCCGGGCAGTGTCCCGCCCAGGGTGATACGCAACGGGGTGGCGGCGGTATCGGCGTTCGTCGGGGCACCGGTGACCGCGATTGTCAGCGTCTGAGTCCCCGCCTCACCCTTTTTGATATTCATGTACGCGAACGGCATGCCGCTGAAAGCCTTGTACGAGCTGTCGCCGAAATTTCGCTGATCTTCCATGCCGAAGGTCCCCTCCGCGAGTTCTACGCGCACCTTCAACCCCTCGTCCGTAGTGTAGCGCAGCGTGCGGAAACTGTTCGACAGCCGTGTGGCGGCGACCTGCCGCGGGAACTCGGCGGACGTACTCGCGCCGGTTTTGTCAAAGAGCTCATACGCGTGGCCGGCGAGCGCATCGGTTCCGTAAAGCACGTTCAACCCGATACGCGGCGGCTTGAAATCGCGATCCGCCTGGCCCTTGACGAAGAAGGTGATGGTGCCGTCGGCCGTGCCGGTGATCGTGCCGTACCAGGAGAAGCCGGCCAGGTCGTTCGTGCAAACCGCGGCCAGGCGGATGGTAAACGCGTCGGCCGCCGCCGTGACGGAAACCTCGCTGAACGCCGGCATGACCGTGTCGTAGCGCGCGTCGCGCACCGCGAAGTAAATCCGCCGAATGATCTCGCGGCCGGCCACGCTGAGGTAGCGCAATTCGCCGTCCTGGAACTTCATCCGCACCGGTCCGGCCTGCAGCCAGTGCATCACGGGCACCTCTGGCTGCTCCGCGTCTCCGGGTCGGTCCTGAAGGGGGGCGGCGGGTGTTCTCAAGGCCGCCTTGGCGAACCGCAGAAGTGCCCTTCCGGCCGCCTGTTCCACCAGCGGATTCGGGTCGCCGGCGGCGGCTTTGAGTTTCTGTGACACGGTCTTGAGATCCAGGGGGGCGTCGCGGGTCATGAATGCGTTGGCGTTCAGGGCCAGCGCGTCGAACGCGACTTTGCGAACCGAGCCTTCGCGATCCTCGATTGCCGCGAGCAGGACCGGGAGAATGGTGCCGGTCTCCGCCGGATGCTTGGCGGCGATTTGACCAAGCGCTTGCAGGGCGGGAAGGCGCACCAGCAGGTTGCGGTCGCGGGAGGCTTTCAAGAGGACTGCCACGCCCTCGACGGCGGCAAGCTGCCCGAGCGCATCCGCAGCGATGGTCTTGAGATACGGCTGCCAGTCAACCGCGCCCATGAGGGAGACGAGCGCCGGGATCGCGGGCTGGCCGATGCCCGCCAGCGATTTTGCCGCGGCCTCGCCCACGTCCCAGTGCGGATCTTTCAACGCGGCGTGCTGCAGGATCCGCACGCTGTCGGCGTCTTTCAGGGTTCCGAGTTTCTCGACGATCGCGATCCGCAGTGCCACGTCCGTGCCTTCCGGCGCGGGGTGATCCGCGAAGAGCTGGTTCAAATCGGCAAACGTGGCGGGCAGTTCCGCGGCCTCGGCCGGAGCGGGTGTCGCGGTGCCGTCGATGCAAAGCAGCGCCTGATCGGTGCGAATCAAGAGCTTTCCGCCGGTGATCGCGGGCGATGCCATGCACGCGCCGCCGACGTCATTGACGGCTACACAGGTCAAGGTCGGCTGTTGCGGCGCGCCGGCGAGGCGCACCACGGCAACCTGGCCTTTCTCGTTGGCCCAGTACAGGATGTCGCCCCCTGCTACCGGCGAGGCGGTGTAGTGGCCGGGGATGCGCAGAGAACAGCGGATTTTGCCGTCGACGCCGATCAGTTGAATCCGGCCGTCGTCGCCCGGCAGGAGCAATCCGGCGGCCAGGGCCAAGGGGGAGGGGACATAAGGTCCGCCGCTGGACACCTGCATGCGCACCTGGGTTTCCGTCACATCGCCGGCGCCGCGCGGGTCGATGGCCAGGGCCGGTCCGTTGCGGCCGGAGGCGGCGTAGACCAAGTCACCCGCAGCCACGGCGCTGGGCGTCACGTTGGGCCGCATGCCGCGGCAGGTCCAGATCTCCCGGCCGTCGGCCGGGTCATAGGCGATGACGGTCTGGCCGTTGGCCACGATCTGCGGCTTGCCGGCGACGGTGATCACCAGCGGCGTGGCGAACTGGCTCAACATGCCCGGACGAGGCGTGCGCCAGCGTTCGTCGCCGGTCGTCTTGTCGAGCGCGACAATGAAACTGCCCTCGTCCTGATCGCAGCATTGGATGATCCGATCCCCGCAAAGCACCGGTGAACTCGCCATGTTGTAAATGTTTTTGAACGGGCCGAGGTCCCGTGTCCAAAGGGTCTTGCCATTCATGTCCAGCGCGACCAATCCCGGTGAATCGAAGAAAGCATATACTCGTTCGCCGTCCGTGACGGGAGTGGGGGAGGCATAGCCGTTCTTGATATAGGTCGTCGGCGTGCGTGCCGCGGGCAGGGACGTCTGCCACACCGTATGGCCGTCGGAACGGTCGAGACAAAGGACCAACCGGTTGGTTCCGGCGTCCGTCGAGGCGGTCAGGAAGATGCGTTCACCCCAGATGACCGGCGATGAATTGCCCTCGCCGGGCAACGGCGTTTTCCACGCCACACCGGTGCTGGCGCTCCAATGAAACGGCAGGTTCGTTTCGCCGCTTATGCCCGAGCCGTCGCCGCGCCAACCCGGCCAGTTTGCGTCGGCCGACGCCGCAGAGCGGGTTGACGCCAGAACCAGAATCAGCGCGAGCAGACATGGCGTCAGGTGTGCCGGTATGCGGTACCGGCGTGTCGGAGGCGTTGGATGAACAACAGCAGGCATGACAAGACTCCTGGTGGCGGGCCGGGTGCGGATTCACGATGAGACAGTCTAGCAGAACGTGCCTGTGTATGAAACAGCAAATCCTCTGTTTTCAGCAGCCCCCGATCTCTGCTATAATTCCGCGCAGTTACGTTTTGTGCCGTGTCAGGTGTTTTTATTACGCGGCGTTGCGCACAGGCCCGGTCACTTCAGAGCTGTGACCAGACCACAAACAAGGGGAGATCAAATGAGAGGGATGTTGTTGACGCTGACCTATTTCGCAGGGCTCGCCACGAGCGTGTTGCAGGCCGGGATTGTCGGCTGGCGCGCGGACGGAACCGGGCAGTTTCCTGATGCATCCGTACCGTTGTACTGGGACAAAGCCGAGCACGTCGTGTGGAAGACGCCCACGCCCAAATGGTCGAACGCCAGCCCCATCATTGTGGGCGATCGAATCTTCATTTGCGCCGAACCCGACAGCCTCCTCTGCCTGAGCAAGCAGACCGGAGAAATCCTCTGGCAGCGCTCGAACAGCTACGTCGACATCGCGGCAGAGGACGGCAAAGAGGAAACCCGGAAGAATATGGCGCAAGTCGACGCAAGCAAGAAGCAGCTCAGAGACATCCAGGGGAAACGGAAACAGCTCGCCAAGCAGGCGAAAGAGAATCCCGAGGATGCTGCCGTCCAGGCTGAGTTGGATGCGGCCACTGTCGAGGAGACCCGGTGGCGGGATGCGCTGAATGCCGTGCAGGACTACGTCGTCCCTGAAACACATGGGGCCAACGGCTATAGTTCGTCTACTCCGACGTCGGACGGCACCCGGGTTTACATGGTGTTCGGCACCGGGGTGGTCGTCGCCTACGACATGGAAGGCAATCGGCTGTGGGGGCGGGTTATCGAAAAGCCGAATCACGGATGGGGGCACAGCGCTTCTCCGGTGCTGTCCGACGGCCGCCTCGTCATTCATGTTCGCGATGTTCACGGACTCGATCCCGCCAGCGGCGAGACCGTCTGGAGGGCCAAGTCAGGTGCCCGCTGGGGCGCCAGCGTAAGCACCGTGATCGACGGCCACGGGGTGGTGATCACGGCCAATGGCGAGATCATCCGCGCGAAGGACGGCCTCGTCCTGGCCTCGGGGTTGCACGGACTGGAATACTGTGCGCCGCTCGTTCATGACGGCGTGGTCTACTTCATCGAGCATGGCGGCAAGGCCTTTCGCCTGCCCGCCAAAGCCGATGGCACCGAGAAACCCGAGCTGTTGTGGAAGACCGAGCCTCCCAAAGAACGCTACTACGCCTCGCCGCTGTATCATGACGGCCTGATCTACTGCATCAATCAACAGCGTGTCTACAGCGTCATCGATGCAAAGACCGGCGTCGTGCTGAAAAGCGACGTCATCGCGAGTCTCCGGCAAACCGTGTATCCCAGTCTCGCGTGGGTCGGATCGCGGGTGTTTCTCGGTGCCGAGGGCGGCACGGTCGTCTTTCTGGAGCCGGGTGTCGAGATGAAGGAAGTCGCCGCGTCCGCTATCGGATCGTTCAGGACATGCCCGGCCTTCGAGAAGGATCGGGTTTACATTCGCACACTCGACTCCCTGTATTGCCTCCGACCCTGAACTACGGGATGAACCCTATGCGCGCGGCTCCCATTTACTATTGTGCCTGCTCCTACGGAGATGCGATTTCGGCCGAGAAGAAGCGGGCGGTTGCCGCTGGACTCGAAACCCGCGGCCGTCCGGTGGTGACCGTCGCGGATCTGTGCGGAAGAGCGGCGCAGCGGGACCCGGTCTTGTCGGAAGTAGCCCGCGCCGGCCGCGCGACAGTCATTGCCTGCCATCCGCGGGCCGTGCGATGGCTCTTCGCGTGGGCGGGCGAGCCCCTCGATGCCGACCGCGTCCAGTTTCTCGATATGCGCGACGCGTCCGCCGAATCCATTCTGGCCGCAATCGAACCCGGTGCCGACGGCCGGTCGGCGGTCACACCCATTCCTGACACGGCGTCCCGCGCCGACGGTTTCTGGAGACCGTGGTTTCCGGTCATTGATTACGACCGGTGCGTGACCTGTCGGCAATGCCTCGAATTCTGCTTGTTTGGGGTCTACGAGGCCGATGCGGACGGACGTGTCGCAGTCCGCCAGCCGGACCACTGCAAAAACAACTGTCCGGCCTGTGCCCGCATGTGCCCGCACATGGCGATCATGTTCCCGAAGATTGACGAGGAGTCCCCCGTGAGCGGCACCTGTGGTGACGCCGCATCGGCGGTCGGAAAAGTGCGGCTCACCCGGGAGCAATTGACGGGATCCCACGCACTCGATAAACTGCGGGAGCGCCAGCAACGGCCGCGTCTGCTCAAGGACGAACGAGAGAAAGACAACCATGATCGTATCGCTGGCCAAGCGGATGATGACCGAGCCGGATAAACGTGTCCTCGCCCGGTTCATGTATACCTTTGCCTGGAAAGGGAGCCGCTCCATGGCGGCGTTCAAGCGGCGGGTTGCGCGCGGCGAGCGCTCGCCCGCCGTGCTATTCTTTTCCCTGACGGATCGGTGCAACCTGGCGTGCAAAGGGTGCTGGGTCACGCCCGGAACCCCCCCGCGCGAGCTCGCGCCCGCCGCGCTGAACGCCGCGATCGGGGAATGGAAGCGGGAGAACCGCTCGCATTTCTTCGGACTGCTGGGCGGCGAACCCCTGCTCTACCCCCACCTGATGGAGATTCTCGCCGCTCATCCCGACTGCTGTTTTCAGGTTCTGACCAACGGCATGCTGCTCGACGATGCCCGGGCCGCCGCCTTTCGCCGCTTGGGCAATGTGACGCCTCTGATCAGCATCGAGGGCGATCAGCCGACGAGCGATGTGAGGCGTGGCGCGCGCGATGTCTGGCAGCGCGGCATGGATGCCATCGCGGCGTGCCGCCGCAACCGGCTGATTTTCGGCGTGGCGACCAGCATGTGCAAAAACAATCTGGCCGACTTGGCGTCGGTTGCGTTTGTCACCGATATGATTCGACGCGGCGTTCACTATCTGTGGTATTACATCTATCGCCCGGTTGGCCCCGATCCCGCACCGGAATTGGCCCTCGACGAGGAGGACATCCTGACGTTGCGGCGTTTCTTGGTAGGAGCCCGCTGTCGTCATCCCATCCTGCTGGTGGACGCCTATTGGGATGCCGACGGCCGCGCGATCTGTCCAGCCGCCGAGGGGATCAGCCACCACATCGGCCCCGGGGGCGACATCGAGCCCTGCCCGCCCGTCCAGTTCAGTTGCGAAAACATCCGGGATGGGAAGAGCCTCAACACGCTGTTTCGAGAGTCCGCGTTTCTGGAGCAGTTTCGGCAGCGAGCCGCCGCCGAAGGGCGCGGGTGCATTCTGTTGGCCAATCCGGCCGCGTTGGGGGATATCGTGAACGACGCGAATGCCCGGGATACCAGCGGGCGCGGCTCGGGGTTGCGGGAGCTGGCGGCCATGGCCAGGCGGCCGTGTCACGATGTGCCCGGCCGGGAAATTCCCGAGAAGCATTGGCTGTATCGGTTCGCCAAGAAACGGTGGTTTCTGGGATTCGGAACCTATGGATAAGGCGCTCACACAGGATGCAACGGCCGCCTGTGCTGCGGCGCGGGCACGGGAACAGCAAATCCGGCGGTGGCGCGACCTGCGCGAACACGCCGCTTTGTTTGTCGCCGACTTGACGGCCGTGCCGCCGTTTCCGCTACGGAACCTGTTGGATATGGCCGATGTCCTGGCGGAACGGATCGGCGTCGAGGACCCGCGTGAAATCAAACTGTTGACGATTCTGATCCACAATGAAGCCTGGTGCGAGACGGTTGCCGGCATCCCGTTCAGCCGGCGGTTGCTGCTGCTGCCTCAATGTCTGCGATCGCGGGACGCCTGTCCGGCGGGTCGCGACGAATTCGGCCTGCTGTGCGATGCCTGCGGACGCTGTGTGCTGGGCGACCTACAGAGCGAGGCGAGCGCGCTGGGTTATGCGGTTCTGATCGCCGAAGGCGCGGAGGCTGCGGCCGGCATGCTTCGGGAGGGGCACCTGGATGCCGTCATCGGCGTGAGCTGTCTGCCGGCTTTGGAAAAAACCTTCTTGCGAATCGCCGACGAAGCGCTCCCCGCGCTGGCCGTGCCGCTGCTGCGCGACGGGTGCGACGCCACGGACGTGGACGTGACGACGCTCCTCGGGCATATTCGCCTCATCCGCAACGCCGAGGTGTCCCCGCGGCTCTCCGTGAGCGACGTGCGCGCATCGGTGCAGGCGTGGTTCGAACCCGATGCGCTCCGTGCCGTGCTGGAGACCGAGTCCGGTCGCGCGTCCGAGATCGCGCTGGACTGGCTGGCGGGATCGGGAAAGCGGTGGCGCCCGCTGCTGACCGCTTCCGTGTATCACGCCCTGCAGGACGCCTCCACCCCGGTCCGTCCGGAATTGATTCGCGTCGTCGCCGTGGCTGCGGAATGTTTTCACAAGGCCTCACTGATCCATGACGATATCGAAGACAACGACGACTTTCGATACGGCGTGCCGACGCTGCACAAGGAGCACGGGGTGCCCATCGCATTGAACGTGGGCGACCTGTTGATCGGCGCGGGCTACCGACTGCTGTCCACCTGTCCGGCGGATGAATCCGCCCGGCTGAAAATGCTGACGGCTGCCGCGATGGCGCACTGTGGCCTTTGTGTCGGACAAGGCGAGGAGTTGCAGTGGCGAGGTCAAGCGGCTGTTCCGTCCCCCGCCGCGCTCATCCAGATGTTCAGCCGCAAGACGGCGCCGGCCTTTGAAGTGGCCATGCTGCTGGGCGCCATCGCCGGCGGCGCCGATGCCGCAACGTGCGCGGCACTGTCGGCCTTCAGCGGCGCGCTCGGCATCGCCTACCAGATCGGCGACGACCTGCAGGATATCGAACAGGATGGCGGGGACCGTCACGCCTTCGGGCGGCAGCCTTCGATGATGCTCTCCCTGCTGTGCGACACCTGCACCGAGGCCGAACGCCGGGAGATTCAAACTGCGCTGCAACAGGCTCCCCATGCCGAAGCAACGCGATCATGCATACGGTCGCTGTTTGCGCGGTACGGCGTGGTGGCAGCCGCCGAAGCGTTGCGCGACGACTATCGCGACCGTGCGCTTCAGGCGCTGACCCCGATCCGCACGGTCATGCTCAAGAGTGTGGTGACGCGGCTGGTCAAACGCATTCTCCCCGCTCCGGCAAGCCAGCGGGAGGCGGCGGCAACAAACCCCCATCAGGCCGGTGGGTCGCCGCGACCGGATGACGGGGGCACGGGTGATTCCGCGTTGCGAAAAACAACCGCTCATGGGAAAACGGATGAAGCCTGAATCTGGTTTGGGGCCGGAGCGTCAGGCAGACGCCCGCGCCCCGGAGCGCGGCGCGTCGGGAGCCGCTCCGACAGACACGCCGGGTGCGTCGGCGTATCCACGGGCTCCATCCCAAGACCCACCCCAGAATGTGTGCAAGAATGTGCCCCGGGATTCCTCGATTCCGGACGCAACCGCCACGGCCTTTCACGCCCGCGACCTCCTCAGTCCGGAGGGCGCCGCCCGTGTGGCGGCCTTTGTGCAGGCCCGTCGTGACGCGACCGGCCTCTTTTGCGACCGCGCCGGCCATCCCGACCTCTACTATACGGTCTTCGGACTCGGCGCCCTGTTGGCCTTGGGGGTGGGGTTGCCGCCCTTCGGCGACATCCGTCCGTTCCTGGACGCCGGCTCCGCCGGCGGCGGGTCGTTTACAGATTGGGCCTCGCGCATCCGGTGCCTCCGCTGCCTGATTCTTCTGGGCGAGGCGCAACCGGGCGACACGCGCCGGTACGCGCCGGCTATTGACGGCTTGAACCGCTACCGCAGCGCCGATGGGGGTTACGCGCATGAACGCGAACAGGCCGAGCAGGGCACGGTCTATGCTGCCTATCTGGCCGAGCAGGCTTATCGGGATGCCGGCATCGCGTGGCCCGGCGCGGCACACGTGATCGCCTCGCTCGACGCGCTCCGCACGACCGATGGCGGATACACCAATCATCCCGGCACGCGCGGCGCCACCACGACCGCCACAGCCGCTGCCATCGTGCTGCTGGCGCGTTACGGAAAACCCGGGCGGGCGCAGCAGGCGGCTGCATTTCTGGCGACCGTGCGTCATCCCGACGGGGGCTATCGGGCGGCAGCCCCGGTGCTGCTTCCTGATCTGCTCTCGACCGCCACGGCGCTCTATGCCGAAAGCCTGTGCGAGCCGGCGGCGGAGAAGCCGCCTTTCTCCATGACCGCCGCCTTCATTGAGGGGCTATGGCAGAACAACGGCGGTTTCAGCGGACATGCCGCTGATTCGGTGGCGGATGTCGAATACACCTTCTACGCACTGCTCGCGCTCGGGGCGCTGGCGGTGATCCATCGTCCGGAAGACGGCGATCACACCCAAACGCAACGCCCCGTTTCAAACAGGCGATAAACCTGTTCGAAGCCGGGGCGTGTCGTGATGCGACGCGTCGGAACTCAGACCAGTGCCGCGCGTGCCTTCTCGATGATCGCTTTGAACCCCTCGGGGTCGTGGATGGCGATTTCGGCCAGCATTTTTCGGTTCAGCGTGATGTTCGCCTTGGTCAAGCCTTCAATCAGACGGCTGTAGGTGATGCCGTTCGCACGCGCCGCCGCGTTGACACGGGCAATCCACAGATGGCGAAAATCCCGTTTACGCTGCTTGCGGTGGATGGTGGCCAGGCGCTGGGAGCGGTCGACCGCCTCGGTCGCCTGACGGAACAGCTTGCTGCGCGAACCATAAAACCCTTTTGCAAGGTCTAGGCGGCGGCGCCTGCGCTCGCGCGACGCCGGTGCATTGGTAACTCTGGGCATGGGCTATCTCCTTTTCAGCCTTTGTAATTTGACAACATGCGCTTGACGCGGGGTTGATCCGCCTCGCTCAGGACACACATGCCACGGAGATTGCGCTTGCGTTTGCGCGATTTGCAGGCGTTCAGGTGGGACTTGCCCGCCTGACTCTGCAACACCTTGCCCGTGGCCGACATTTTAAACCGCTTCGTCGCGGCTTTTTTTGTTTTCATTTTGGGCATGACATCACACCTCTTTGTCTGCGGCGCAGCGCGCCGGACACGTTGCAGGCAGCCCAACATCAACCGACAGGGCAGTCAGCCTGAAAGCCCTGGACGGAGGTGGCCGCCCGATCCACTTCGCCAAATGAGACAAAATGGGCGTTCTTTATACCACAGCCGCGGCTCCGGTTCAAGGGAAAAAAGTCACGAAAAAAGGAACGAAGCGTAATGGTTGGTTATTGCTGGGGGATGTCGTGTCGGGATTGACTTCCCGCGATGCCGCGCCTACTCTATCCGCCATGCGCACGTGGATCGTGATCGATAGTTCGTATGCGATGAGCCGTGAGCCCAGGCATCCCGCCCGGCTTTTCCGTATCCTTAACCTCGCGTTGCTGGGGGCCCTCTTGTGCGGCTGCGGGCAGCAGCCCCCGCGCGCCACGGTCTTCCCGCCGTTCACAGGTCAGGACGCCGCACAGGCATTCGACCAGACAGCCCGGTTTGTCGCCTGCGGTCCGCGCGCGGCAGGTACGCCGGATGCGCGCCGCGCCGCCGTCTATCTGGAGCGGGCGCTCGCCGACGCGGGCGCGGCGACGGCACGGATTGAGTCGTTTGAGGATGACACCCCGTTTGGCGTCCGCACCTTCCACAATGTCCTGGCCGACTTTCCCGCCGCCGACCCTCAGGCGCCGTGGATCATTTTGCTCTCGCACTTCGACACCAAGACCGGGATATCCGGGGATTCGGCGGAGACCCCTTTTGTCGGCGCCAACGACGGCGGCTCGTCCGTTGGCCTGCTGCTCGCGCTCGCCGCCCGTTTCGCCCGCGAGTCCCAGCTCCTGCCCTGCCACGTCCGGATTGCTTTTCTCGACGGCGAGGAGTGTGCCGTCGCCTACAGCGACCGTGATGGCCTCCACGGCAGCCGTCACCTCGCCCGTGCGCTCCGGCGCGAGGGGCTCTCCGTACGCGCGGTCATCCTGGCAGACATGATCGGCGACCGTGATCTGCTGATCGAGATCCCCCGCAACGGCACACCCGCGCTGCGCCTGCTGGCGCTCGAGTGCGCCGATCGCCTCGGCATCCGCCCCCACGTCAAACTCGGCAGCGGGATCGTGCTCGACGACCATCAGCCTTTTCTGGACCTGGGCTTCCCGGCGGTCGACCTGATCGATTTCGCGTTCGGCAGCGCCCCGGGACGCAACGACTACTGGCACACCTGTGAAGACACGGTCGAAAAGCTCGCCCCCGCCAGTTTCGAGATCACCGGCAGCCTCATCGTCGCCATGATGAACGCGCTCTGCGGTCCGTAGCGGGCGAGCATCGCGGTCTTGCGGTGAGCGCCGTTATGCGTCACAATACGGGCGTCACGTAATGTTTTTTGTCGAGAGGAACCCGACCATGCCCGACCTGGTGCCCGACCTGGTGATTGACGCGCGCGACGTGGCCAAAAGCTACCGTCTGCCGCACAAGACCGTCACTGTTCTCACGCGCGCGTCGCTGGAAGTAGCGGCCGGCGAACGGGTGGCTGTCGTCGGCCGCAGCGGGGTCGGCAAAAGCACATTGCTGCACGTTCTGGGGGCGTTGGATCGTCCCGAGGCGGGCGAGGTGCGGATCAACGGGCGTTCGATCTACGCGCTGGGCGAGCGCGAACGGGCGATGGTGCGCGCGAGAGAGATCGGTTTCGTGTTTCAGTCCTACCACCTCCTGCCCGAGATGGATCTCGCCGAAAATGTGATGCTGCCCGCGTGGGCCGCCGGCGTCGGCCTGAGTCGTGCCGCGATGCGGCGGCGGGCGATTGAGCTGCTCGATCACGTGGGACTGGCGGATCGCGCCACGCACACCCCGCTCGAACTTTCAGGCGGCGAGCAACAGCGGGCGGCGCTGGCCCGTGCCCTGATGAACGAGCCGCTTCTGCTGCTGGCCGACGAGCCGACCGGAAACCTGGATATGAGGACCGGCACCCAGATCCTGGACCTCCTCTTCGGCATTACCCAAAATACCGGACACGCCCTCGTGATCGTCACCCACTCGCCCGATGTCGCCGCACGCTGCGACCGGACGCTCACACTCGACGACGGAATGCTGATCGCGAGCGCCCCCCGCATCGACTAGAGCGGGTGACGCGCTTTACGCTGTCGCGCTTTACGCTTGAAAAAAAGCCGTCTGCGGCGTACCCTGATGCCAGCCATCCAAACCATTTTCAGGGATACTCATGTCTCGTTTTATCATCAAGGGCGGACGTCGCATTGCCGGCGACCACGCCGTGACCGGCAACAAAAATGCCGCGCTGCCCATGCTGGCCGCCTCCCTGCTCACCGATGAGCCGGTCACCCTCACCAATCTGCCGCTCATTCAGGATGTCCGCACGATGCTGGACCTGCTGGACGCGCTGGGCGTATCCGTTGCCCTGGATGCGGCCGCCCGCACGGTCTCCCTGCATGCCCGGCGTATCCGGACGACGACGCTCAACCGCGCGTTGTGCGGCCGCGTCCGCTCGTCGATCCTCTTCGCGGGGCCGTTGCTCGCGCGCTGCGGCGCGGCACGGATCTATCCGCCCGGCGGCGACGTGATCGGCCGGCGCCGCGTCGACACCCATCTCGATGGCCTGCGCAAACTCGGCGTCAGCGCCCGTGCCAGCGGCTGTTACGCCTTCAAGGCGGCCAAGGGCCTCACGGGCGCGCGCATTCTCCTCGACGAGGCCAGCGTCACCGCGACCGAAAATATCATCATGGCCAGCGTCCGGGCCCGGGGCCGGACGACCCTCTACAATGCCGCCTGCGAACCGCATGTCCAAGACCTGTGCCGGATGCTCAACGCCATGGGCGCCGCGATCACCGGCATCGGCACCAACCTCCTGGTCATTGACGGCGTCGAACGCCTGCACGGCGTGACCCACGCCATCGGCCCCGACACCATCGAGGCCGGCAGCTACATTGCCGCCGCACTCGCCACGGGCGGGGAACTGACTCTCACGGGCATTAGCGCCGCCGATTTCGAGGTGCTCGAACGCCCCTTCCGCCGCTTCGGCGCGCGCTGGACGATCAACGGCACGACGCTTCACCTCCCCGGCGGCCAGAAGCTGCGCACCACCTACGACCTCGGCGACGCCATACCCAAGATCGAGGACGGCCCGTGGCCGGCCTTTCCCTCGGATCTGATGAGCGTCCTGATCGTGCTCGCCACCCAGACCCGCGGCACCACGCTGTTTTATGAGAAGATGTTTGAAAGCCGGATGTATTTCGTGGACCACCTGATCGGCATGGGCGCGCGAATCGTGCAGTGCGATCCCCACCGCGTCGTGGTCACCGGCCCCGCGCACCTGCAGGGAACACGCGTCGTGTCCCCCGACATCCGCGCCGGCATGGCGCTCCTGGTCGCGGCGCTCTGCGCCCGGAAGGAGACGGTTATCCTCAATGCCGAGAGCGTGGACCGCGGCTACGAGCAGATCGACACCACCCTGCGCGGCCTCGGCGCGGCCATTGAGCGCATTCCCGACTGATGCCCTGAAAAATGAACGTTCCGCTCCTCATCATCGGCGACGGCAAGGCCGGCCACGTCAACCAGTCCAAGGCCTTTTGCGACAGCCTCGGCCAGCCGTTCATGGTCGCCGAAGTCGCCTACCGCGCCCGTTACTGCAAGGCGCTGGCCTATCTGGCCGATCGCTGCCGGCTGCGACTCTCGGGTCTCTATCGGTTCACCGCGCCCCTCCCTGCGGGTCCCTTCGCGGCCGTTGTCTGCACCGGGTCGACGGCCTTCTATCCCGGTAAAGTCACCGCCCGCCGTCTCGGCATACCGGTCGTCGCGATCCTCAACCCCAAGGGGTGGTGCCACGACTTCGACGTGATTCTCGCGCCCGCCTTCGACAATCCGCGCCCCCGGCCCAACCTCGTCACCCTGCCGGTCAACCTCACCTCGGTCAATCCCGCGTTTTACGAAGTCGGCGTCGCCGCGTTTCGCGAACGCCATACGTGGGAGAAACCCCCCGTCGGCGTCATCATCGGCGGCCCGAACGACTTTGCCGAAATGACCGCCGGGAGCATGCGCATCCATCTTGACCGCGTCTTCGCCGCCACCGAAGGTTTCGAGCGGTGGGTCACCACCTCGCGCCGTACGCCGCCCGAGGTTGAGGCGTTGGTCGACTCCTATCCCTTTGACTACAAGCTTCTGTTCTCACAAAACAGCTTCAACCCCATTCCCGCTTTCGTCTCCCTCTGTCAGCGGCTCTTCGTCTCGGCCGATTCGACCGGCATGATCAGCGAGGCGGTCACCCGGGGGAGCGCCGCAGTCGAGATTCTGATGAATCTGCGCGACCCCGCCTCCAAGTTCGCCCGCTTCGTGCACAACCTCGAAACGGCCGGCGCCGTCCATGTGTTCGACGGCGCCTGCACCGCCGCCAACACCAAGATAGACCTTGCACCGACCCTCCGTGCCGTCGCCACCCGTCTGGGAATCGGGTAGGGCCGCACGTGGCAACTTCGGTCTTCCCCTTGAAGCGGATGCCCGGCAGTGCTATAGTGACCGGGAAAAGGCGCCTGAAGAACAGCACGCGATTCGCAATCCCGATGACGGGGCGCATCCCTGTTTCATTACAGGGTTGCGTTCGGTGGGCCGGAACTCCGGTTCCGGCCTTGGAAGGGGTCGCAATCGGAGTTGCGGCCTACAACACCACACCGCAAAGTCAGGGAAACAGGGTTGCGCCCCGATGACGGCGGTACGGGTTGCGGCGTGACGGCGTGAGGTGACGGGAGACGGTATGACCAAGAGTGACAAGAGACGCATCATCGTGACATCGGCGCTGCCGTATGCCAATGGCGACATCCACATCGGCCATCTGGTCGAGTATTTGCAAACCGATTTCTGGGTGCGCTTCCAGAACATGCGCGGCCATACCTGTGTCTATGTCTGCGCCGACGACACGCACGGCACGCCGATCATGGTCCGGGCCCGCAACGAGGGGATCACCCCCGAGGCGCTGATCGCCCGCACCCACGAGCAGCACGTGCGCGACTTCACCGATTTTGAGGTGGCCTTCGACCACTACGGTTCGACCAACTGCGAGGAAAACCGCGCGTTCAGCAACGGCATCTTCGCGCGGATGGAGGCGGGCGGGCATGTCTCGTCCCGGCTCATCCCTCAGCTCTACTGCGAGCACGACGGCATGTTCCTGCCCGACCGGTTCGTCAAGGGCGCCTGCCCCGTCTGCGGTGCGACGTCCCAATACGGCGACTCGTGCGACACCTGTGGCGCGACCTACGCCGCCGAGGAACTGAAGGCTCCGACCTGCACCGTCTGCGGCCGCCCCCCCGTGACCCGCGACAGCGAACACCTGTTCTTCGAACTCGACCACTTTCGCGACTATCTGCAGCACTGGATTCCGGCCCACACCGCCAAGGATGTGGCCAACAAGCTGCTGGAGTGGTTCGGCGAGTCGCTGCGCGGGTGGGACATTTCCCGCGACAAGCCCTATTTCGGTTTTGAAATCCCGGGCCACCCCGGGAAGTTTTTCTACGTCTGGGTCGACGCCCCGATCGGCTACATGGCCTCGCTGGAAAACTGGTGCAAGCAAAACGGCACGTCATTCAATGCGTGGTGGAACAACCCCGCTGTCGAGATCTTCCACTTTATCGGCAAGGATATCGTCAGGTTCCACTGTCTCTTCTGGCCCGCGATGCTGCATTGCGGCGGGTTCAAGGGCCCCGATCAGGTCTTCGTGCACGGCTTCCTGACGGTCAACGGCGAGAAGATGAGCAAATCCAAGGGGACCTTCATCAACGCGCGCACCTTCCTCAACCACGTGGATGCGCAAACCCTCCGCTTTTACTACGCGTGCAAGCTCAACGGGTCGACCGAGGATGTCGATCTCAGTTTTGACGACTTTATTAAACGGGTTAATTCCGACCTGGTCGGCAAGATCACCAACCTCGCCTCGCGCGGCGCGCAGATGATACACAAGAGCCTCGACGGCCGCACGGGTGTGTGTGAAGCCGCCGGCGCCGACCTGCTCGTCCACACCCAAAGCCGCGCCGACGCCATTGCCGACGCCTATGAGAAACGCGATTTTTCGCGGGTCATGGTCGAGGTGCGCGACCTCGCCGACCTCACCAATCAATACTTCGACGGCCAAGCCCCCTGGGCGCTGGTCAAGCGCGACCCCGAGGCCGCCCGCGCCGTCCTCACCGCCACGCTCAACATTTTCCGGACCCTTGCGATCTACCTCAAGCCGGTGCTGCCTGGCTATGTCGCCAAGGTCGAAACCCTCTTCGGCGAGTCACCGTACTGCTGGGCCGACGCGCACACGCGCGTCGAGAACCGGCCGATCGCACCCTACGCCTACCTCGCCACGCGGGTCGAACGCGAGCAGATCGACCGCATGATCGAAGCGAGCAAGAGCCACAGCGCGCCGGCAGGAACACCCGCCGCGTAGTCGAAGAGCAGCCTCGTTCCTGCCTGCGGCTGGGGTGCGGGGCGGTCGATTTGTCGGGGCCGGTTCACATATCGGCAGGCATGTCTTCGATCTGCGCGGCCGTGAACACGGGCCCATCTTTGCACACGTACCAGGGGCCGACGTTGCAGCGCCCGCATTTGCCGACGCCACACTTCATCCGATTTTCCAGCGTCGTGTAGATCCGGTCTTTGGAAAACCCCAGTTCGAGCAGAACCGGCAGCGTGAACTTGATCATGACCGGCGGCCCGCACATGACCGCGAACGCGTCGATGCTGGACGGCGCGGACTCCTTGAGAACCGTCGGCACAAAGCCGACTTTCCCGTCCCAGTCCGGTGTCTCTCCGCCGGGATCTACCGTGTAGATCGTGTGGGTGTCGGCCCGCGCGCGCCACTCCGCCAGTTCGTGCTTGTAAACCAGATCGTTCACGGAACGGGCGCCGTAGAGAATGGTGATGTCCTTGAACTGGTCGCGCAGGTCGAGCACATTCCAGATCACACAACGCACCGGCGCCATGCCGATGCCGCCCGCGACGAACAGGATGTTGTGGCCCGCCATGGCCTCCAGCGGGAAGCAATTGCCGTAAGGCCCGCGGAAGCCCACCACGTCGCCCTCGTTGAGCTGGTGCAGCGCCACGGTCACGTTGCCCGCGCGCTTGACGCTGCACTCGATGTAACCCTGGCGCGTCGGACTGGACGCGACGCAAAACGTGGCTTCGCCCTTTCCGAAAATCGAATAGAGTCCGAACTGGCCGGCCTTGAACGAGAAAGCCGAGCCCTCGGCCTCGTCGGCAAACTCGAGACGAAAGGTCTTGGTGTCTGCCGTTTCATCGGTGATCTTCCGGACGATCATCCGGTACGGACGATAATCGACGGTCACACCGGCTCCAACGGGTTCAACCCGCGATTGCACACTCATGCCGTCACCTCCTGCACAGGCTTCTCTGCGGGACGGGCGGCGACGGTCTTGAGGATTTCGATCAGGCTCAGTCCGGCGCCGCACACGCGCATGCACCGACCGCAGCCCACGCAGGCGCGCCGGTCAAAACGCTCCACAAAGTATCTGAACTTGTGCATCAGCCGGTTGCGCCAGCGCGACGCCGGGGTCGGTCGGGGGTTGTGTCCCGAGGTGTGCCGGGTGAACAGGGAGAAGCTGCAGCAATCGTGGTTGCGCCTGCGTTCGCCCTGCTGCCAATGTGTCTCGTCCACCATGTCGAAACAGTGGCAGGTGGGGCACTGGTAACTGCACGCGCCGCAGCCGAGGCATTGCAGGGAGATATCCTCCCACAGGTCATCCGCGAAATGCGCGTCCAGCCACGGCTTGATCATCTCAATGTCGAGCCGGACCGGCACGTCGGCCACGGTCGGGGGCGACCCGGTGGACGACGGTCCGAAGACATCCGCATGGGCCGCCGCGAAGGCCCGTCCCTTGTCGGACACGACGGTGACACGCGCACCGCCGTCGGGCAGCGGCTGAATCAACAGGTCGCTCCCTTCGGAGGCATCCGGGGCCAGTCCCAGCGAGGTGCAGAAACAGCGATCATCGCTCGTGGAGCACCCGACGCTGAGGATCAGGCTCTCGCGGCGACGCTGGTTGTAAAACGCATCCTCGTAGTCCCAATTGAAGACGCGGTCGAGGCCGACAAGGGCCGCGGCGTCGCAGGGGCGGCAGCCCAGCACCGCGAGCTTCTGCGTCGCGACTTCCGGCGGGGTCATGGCAGGTTCCCCGCCGGGTCCGAACGTGTAGGCCAGCAAACGTTCGGTTTTCGGTAAAAACGCCTCCTTGAGCGGGTAGTCCGAGTTCACCTGGTCCAATACCAAGTCGGAGCCGGTGGTGCAGGGGCGGAAGCGCACCTTCTCGCCGTCGCGCATGGGGCCGAGCACGACGTATCCCTCGCCAGCCAGGGCGTCCAGGCACGTCTGGCGCCAGTCGTCTCGAATGTACTTCACCTCTTGCATTATAGAATCCCCTCGTCGTTGTCGATTCCCAGATCATAGGTCGTGAACGGGCTGGGGGTGACGGCATCCATGCCGGCCTGGTAGTTGACGAAGCGCTCCCGGACCGTTTTCGCAAGTTTGCTGTTGATTTCGCCCAGCGGGATACCTGCGGGGCAGACCCGCTCGCATTCGCCGCAGCCGACGCAGCGACCGAACAGGTGAAACGCGCGCACGACGTTCCAGGCAAAATTGCCGCGCAGGTGGGGGCTGGACTCGATCCATTGCGGCTGCGTCTTCTCCGCGATGCAGCGTTTGCAATAGCACAGGGGGCACGCCTGCCGGCAGGCGTAGCAGCGGATGCAGCGTTCGACATGCCCCTTCCACTGCTCCCAGAGGGCGTCGGGCTCCAACTGCTCCAGTTTTGTCACGCTGTCAAACCGGCCCTCCCGAGGCGTTTCGATCGGCGCGGGTTCGCCGGGGATCGCCTCGTCGACATCCTCCGGCTTGCGCACCTCGCAATACAGGCACTTGTGGAGCAGCGGTTCGCCCATGCCGCCGCAGGGCACGCCCACGAGCACCACATTCTCGCGCGTGATCATGGATTCCTTGAGCAGCATGTTCACCGCGCGTCGGTCGCAGCCTTTCACCACGACCGCCATCGGAAAATGCTTCTTCATGTGTTCACGGGGCAGGTACGTGGCCAGGTTGTGAAAACAGCGGGCATTCCAAACCAGCCGTTTCGTGTCCTCCGCGCGTTTGATGAAGCAGGGGACGGTTTCGTTCAGGGCGCCAAGGGCATAGCCCAGAACGGTCTTCACGCGACCCTCGCTCAACAGGCGCGCGGCCACGGCGCGAACGCCGCTCTGAATTTCGGTATGGGTGTCACTCATTTACATCCACCATGGATCCGATGCGTTCGAAGTTACTGAAGGGCCCCAGCTCGTGCGCGATTTTCGTGAGTTTGCGGGCGGTGTCCGCCCACTTGGCCCCTTCCGCCGCGCTGACCCACGAGATCTGCATGCGGCGCCGGTCGATGCCCATGAACCCGAGCAGGTCCCGAAACGCCGTGAGCTTGCGTCGAGCATGGTAATTACCGGTGCTGTAATGGCAGTCACCGGGATGGCATCCGGAGACGGATACCAGGTCGGCACCCCGCTCGAAGGCCTTGAGAATAAAGACCGGATCCACCTTTCCCGAACAGGGGACGCGAATGATGTGGATGTTGGCCGGATAGGCGAGGCGGCTCATTCCCGCCAGATCCGCGCCGGCGTAGCTGCACCAGTTGCAGAGGAACGAGGCGATGACCGGCTGCCACTCGCCTTGGGCCGCCGCGATCTTGCGCATATCCGCCACCGCGCTGATTTCCGCGTACAACTGCGCGTCCGTGAAGCCAGCCACCTCGATGCTCTTCGACCGGCACGTCACGGCGCAGGCGCCGCACCCCTGGCACAAGCCCTGGTTGATGCCGGCGATCATGCGGATAAAGCGGCCCCGCCCGTCCTTCAGCTCGGTCGGCAATATGGCGCCATACGCGCACACGTTCTGGCACTCGTAGCAGGCGTTGCAGGTGTCCGGATCCACGCGGGCCACGGTGGGCTCGCGCAGGTACACGTCGTAGTTGATCAGCCCCAGCGCCTTGGCCGCCGCGGCGCTGGCCTGGGACACGCTCTCCGGAATGTCCTTGGGACTGTGGGACATCCCCGCCAGGAAGATGCCGGCCGTGTTCGTTTCCACGGGCCGCAGCTTGGGGTGCGCCTCCATCAGGAAGCCGTGATGGTCGTAGCCCACCCGGAATTTCTGCGCCAGTTCCTTGATTCCCTTGCTCGGCTGCACGGCCGCCGCCAGGACGACTAGGTCCGCCGCGATTTCCACTTGCGACTGGCTCAGCGTGTCCGCGCCGCGCACGATCAGGGCACCGTCGCGCGGGAATATTTTGGACACCCGTCCGCGCAGGTACGTGGCGATCTTCTCGTGCGCCACGCGCCGGACAAACTGCTCGTAGTTCTTGCCCGAGGAGCGTATGTCCATGAAGAAGACAAAGATGTTGGCGTTGTGCACCTTGTGCCGCATCAGCAGGGTATGCTTGGCCGTATACATGCAGCAGATGTTCGAGCAATAGGGTTTGTGCGGCTCGACCTCTTCGCGGCTGCCCACGCACTGGATGAAGACCACCGTCTTGGGGGGCTGGCCGTTGGAAGGTCGCCGCACCTCCCCGTTGGTCGGCCCGCTGGCGGAGACCATGCGTTCGAATTCGAGGCTGGTAATCACATCGGAGTAGCGCCCGTAACCGTACTCTTCGTAGGCTTCGGGGTTGACCAACTCGTAGCCGGTGGCCAGGATGACGGCGCCCACCTTCTCCTTGACGAACACGTCTTCGCGATCGTACGAGATGGCTTTGGCCTGACACACCTGGCCGCACGCCTTGCAGCCGCCGGTTTGGTAGTAGATGCAGGTTTCGCGATCGAGCACCGGTTTGTTGGGCACGGCTTGCGGGAACGGCAGGTGCATGGCGGTGCGCTTGTCCAGCCCGCAGTTAAACGCGTTGGGGATGGGCTCCAACTCCCGCCCGCAATAGTCGCGCGGGTCGACGGCGCCGGTCGGGCAGACCAGCGCGCAGGCCCCGCATCCGATGCACACGTCGGCGATCTCCTTGTAAGGGGTGCCGACTTCGCGCGTGTGCCCGCGGCCGACAAAGCAAGTGGCGCCCCGGCCCACCACCTCATGACAGACGCGCACGCACAACCCGCACATGATGCAGTTGTCGATGGTGCGTTTCTGCAAGGGCGTGTCGGTTACGCCGTAGCGGGCCGCCAACGCGCGGATCACGGGCGCTTCGGGCGCCCGGGCGAGCATGAGTTCCAGGATCACCTTGCGCGTGTCCCGAACCCATTCGGTATCCGTGAAGACGACCAATCCGTCGGTGGCGGGGTAGGCGCAGGAGGCCGCCAACTGCCGCCGGCCGCCGGAGACGATTTCGACCAGGCAGACCCGGCAGGAACCATACGGCAACAAGGCCTTATGATAACACATCGTGGGAATCTCGATTCCGAGTTCCTTGGCCGCCTGGTAGACCGTGGCGCCGTCGGGCACCTCGACCGGACGATTATCCATCGTGAGCGTTGGCATGACCGCTGTTCACCCCTTGCATGTCGATTTGAATGGCATTGAAAGGACACAGACCGTAGCAGACGCCGCAGACCGTGCAGCGCGTCTGATCCAGCACGTGCACCGCTTTGGGCTGTCCGCCGATCGCGCCGACCGGGCACTCGGTGGCGCACTTGCCGCAGCCCTTGCAGAGCGCGTCTACGACGACGAATCGAGTAATCGCTTTGCACACGCCGGCCGGACATTTTTTCTGCAGGATATGCGCCTCATACTCGTGGCGGAAATGTTTGAGCGTGGAGAGCACCGGGTTCGGTGCCGTGCCGCCCAGCGCGCAGAGCGAGCCGTGCTTGACGCCTTGCGCCAGCCGTTCGAGTGTGGCCAGATCGGCTTCCGTTCCCCGCCCTGCGCAGATGGCTGTGAGGATGTCCAACATGTGGCGCAGCCCTTCGCGGCACGGCGTGCACTTGCCGCATGACTCCCCCACGAGGAAGTCCGTGAAGTAGCGGGCCACGTCCACCATGCACGTGTGGTCGTCCATCACGATCAGGCCGCCAGACCCCATCATGCCGCCGGCCTGGACAAGCGCATCGAAATCGACGGGCAGATCGATCAGGGATTCGGGAATGCAGCCGCCCGAGGGGCCGCCGGTCTGCACCGCCTTGAACGTGCGTCCCCGGGTCGGGCCGCCGCCGATGTCGTAGACGATCTGACGCAGCGGCATGCCCATGGGGACCTCGACCAGGCCCGTACAGCGGACCTTGCCCACGAGCGAAAACACCTTCGTGCCCTTTGACTTTTCCGTGCCGATGCCGGCGAATTCGTCTGCGCCGCGTTGGATGATGATGGGCACATTGGCCCATGTCTCCACATTGTTGATGTTGGTGGGCTTGCCCTTGAAACCGGCCGAGGCTGGATACGGCGGCCGGGGACGCGGGTTGCCGATCTCCCCTTGCAGTGAGGCGATCAGCGCGGTCTCCTCGCCGCAGACAAACGCGCCGGCACCCGTGAATATCTCTAGGTCGAAGCTAAAGCCGCTGCCCAGGATGTCGTCCCCCAGGAATCCCTGCTCACGCGCCTGCCGGATGGCCGTGGTCAGGTGCGCGATGGCCATGGGATACTCCGCACGCACGTAGGCGATGCCCTTCGAGGCGCCGATCGCGTATGCCCCGATCAGCATGCCCTCCAGCACCGCGTGCGGGTTGCCCTCCATCACGCTGCGGTCCATGAACGCGCCCGGATCGCCTTCGTCGGCATTGCAGATAACGTACTTTTCGTCACCCGGCGACCCGCGGCAGATGTTCCACTTCTTGCCGGTCGGAAACCCGGCTCCGCCCCGCCCGCGCAACCCGGAGCGGGTCACCGCGGCGATCACGTCCTCGGGCGTCATCCCGGCCAGCGTTTTGCGCCACGCGGCGTAGCCGCCGCAGGCAATGTATTCGTCGATGCTTTCCGGCGAAATCAGGCCGCAGTTCTCGAGGACGACCCGCATCTGGCTCTTGAAAAAGGGATGCTGGCCGAACAGCGGCACCGTGTCCAAGCCGGCGGGCGCCGGCTCGCCGGCCCGTCGCGCTGTCCGGTAGATGGCACCCTCCCGTTGGAGACCCGTGCCGTCGGCCAGGGCGGCCACGAGTTCGTGTGCCCGCGCCGCGGTCATGTGTCCGTAGGTCACCTTGCACGTGCCCGGCAGCAGCACGTCCACGAGCGGTTCCTGCTGGCAGAACCCGACGCATCCCGTCCGGGTCACCACGGCGTCCAGACCCGTTTTCGCGATGGCTGCGACCAAGGCCTCGTAGACCGGCTTGGCGCCCGAGGCAATGCCGCAGGTTGCCATGCCGACGGTGATCCGGGTCGTGCCGGGAAAGAGAGACGCCTCGCCCCGCTTCGCCGCTGCCTCATAGCCCTCGTTTCCGGCGATCTTCATTCCAGTTTGCCTCCCGGGTCTTTCTGGGTCTGTACTCAGTCACACTTCTTCAGCAGTGCCGCCATCTTCTTGCCGGTCATCTGCCCGAAATACTCGCCGTCCACCGTCACCACGGGCGCCAGTGCGCAGGCACCCAGGCAGTTGACGCGCTCGAACGTGAATTTCATGTCGGCGGTGGTGTCCCCGGCGGAGATCCCCAATTCGCTGGTGATGGCGTCGGCCACTTGCACCGCCCCTTTCAGATGGCACGCGGTTCCCATGCAGACGCGAATCACGTGCCGGCCCTTGGGTTCCAGACTGAACGCGTGGTAGAATCGGGCCACGGCGTAGAGGCTGGACAACGGAATTCCCAACGTGGCGCTGGTGTATTTCAGGATGTTCGGCGGCAGGTAGTTGTACTTCTCCTGGATGGACAGCAGCAGGGGAATCAGGACGGCTTCGTGCCGTGCCGCCGCCGCGATCAGCGCGTCGACCGACACCGTCTCTTCCGCGTTCAACAGGCCTGCGGTTCCGGCTGGCGGCAGCACCTTGATCTGGTTGCGCGCCATGCAGGCATTCCAGCAGTCGCCGCACCCGGTGCACTTGCTCAGATCCACGCCGCGGTCTTTCTGGCGGATCGTCACCTCGAAATTGCCGACATAGCCATCCACGTTTTCCACTTCGGAATACGAGTAGAGCTTGATCTTGGCGTTCTGCACGATTTCCACCATGCGCGGGGTGAGGATGCACTGCGAGCAGTCCAGCGTGGGAAAAGTCTCGTCCAACATGGCCATGTGCCCGCCGATCGACGGCTTGCGCTCGACCAAAACCACTTCGTAACCCGCCTTGGCCACGTCCAGCGCCGCCTGGATTCCGGCGATGCCCGCGCCCACCACCATCACCCGCCGCGTCATGGGGATCGTGATGTCGCTCAACGGCTGGTTGTTCCGCACCTTCTCGATTTTCATCCGCACGAGCGCCTTGGCCTTTTCGGTGGCCACCCGACGATCGGAGTGCACCCAGGAGCAATGCTCGCGGATGTTGGCCATCTCCAGCATGTAGGGGTTGAGCCCGACCGTCGCAGCGGTCTTGCGAAACGTGTTTTCGTGCATGCGCGGCGAACAGGACGCCACCACCACGCCGGTCAGCTTATGCTCCTTGATGGCCTCGGTGATCATGCGCTGGCCCGGGTCGGAGCAGGTGTACTTGTAGCTGACGGCGACGATCACATCCTTGAGCGTGCGCGCGTAGGCCGCCACCGCGTCGGAATCGACCGTCTCCGCGATGTTCGATCCGCACCAGCAGATAAATGCGCCTATTCTAGCCATGACATCAGCTCCCGCTAAAACCGCTCGCCCACAGGTTCGGACAGTTTCCTGTCCGCCAGCAGGTCGAATGGACTGACCAGCAATCGGTCCAGACCCAGTGCTTGGGGCGCCTCGCCCAATGCGAGCCCCACCAACTGCGTGAAATAGAAAATCGGCATTGCCGGCACGTCGCCGTACTTGGCCTGTGCGTCGGACTGGTACATGTCCAGGTTCGCCTGGCACAACGGGCAGCCCACGGCCATGCAATCCGCCCCGTTTTCGCGCGCCGACTGCAGCAGTTCCCGCACCAGTCGGAACACGGTGGGCCGGCCGGCCAGCGTCAGGCTGGCTCCGCAACACTCGGTCCGGTGCGGCCAGTCCACGGGCTCGGCCCCGGCGCAGGCCAGCAGGTCGTCCATCATGCGGGGATGCTCGGCCGAATCCGTGCGCAGCGTGGCGGGCAGGCGCGTCAACAAGCAGCCGTAGTAGCAGGCCACCTTGAGGCCGGTGAGCGGCCGCGTCACCTTCGTGGCGAGGGTCTCCGTGCCCACCTCCCGGGCCAGCACTTCGAGGATGTTCAGGACCCGCGTCTGCGCGGTGAACTGCTCCTCGGCCAGCGCGTTGACTTTCGCCAGCAGCTCGGGATGTTGCTGAAATTCGTGGACCGAGGTTTTGAGTCTGCTGTGGCAGGCGCTGCAGCAGGTCATCACGTCGAGGTTCTGTCGTTCCGCCGCGGCCAGCGAGACCAGCGGCAGCGCCAGCCCCAGCAGGTCGCTGCGGATGTGCGCGGCGCTGGCGCCGCAACAGACCCAGTCCTCGATCTCGTGCAGGGTGATGTCCAGCACGCGGCACACGGCTTCGGTGCTCATGGCGAACTCCCGCGCTGTGGACTCCAGGCTGCAACCGGGAAACAGGGCATACGTCAACGCGGCCATTTTTCCTCCTCTGCTATCCTGGCGAACAGCCGCCGCAGGCGCTCGATTTTCTTGACGCGCCCCGGCCAGGCCGTGAGTTTGCGCCGCGCCAGGAATATCACGCCCTTGTGAAAATTGGTCACCAGGTAGCCGCTGTTCAGGTTGTACTGGACCATCATGGTCGGCTCGTACAGCCGCCCGTAGTCGCGTACGCCGTCTAGGAAAGCCTCAATGAAGCTGTTCATTTTCAGGGCGCCTTCGCCGAGTTTGACGCCATCGCGCTGGGCGATCTGGCGCACGGTGTCCATGACGCGAGGCACGTCGATGCCCAGCGGGCAGCGGCACGCGCACGTCAGACACCCGACGCACCGCCACGCCGCGGCCGCACCGCACGCCTCTTCACGGCACCCGAGCTGGATGAGCCGGATCACCTCGCGCGGCCCGCCTGCTTGCTCCGCGCACACCGGGCAACCGCCCGTGCACTTGCCGCATTGGTAGCAGGTGCCCACAGGGGCGCCCACCCTGTCCTCGATCTCCTGCAGCAGATCGTTCTCATGCTGGCTGGTCAGTATCCGTTTTTTCATGGCAACAATCTCCGGTGCTAGGGCGCCGTTTCCGCGAGGGCCTGCCGGGCTTGCGCGACGGCCGCCGACGCCGCCGTCAGAATTTCCGAGACATACTCGATGTTATGCACGCCGTCGCTGCCGTCGTGCACCACCAGTTCGTACAGCCGTTGGGCCCGCTCGAGATGTGCGCGGGCCTCCGCCGCGCCGGTTGCGCCGGTCGCCGTCGCTGCGTCCGCAAGCCGGCGCACGTCGGTTAACGCACCCGCCAGCGCCCCCATCGCCCCGCGCGTGTCTGCGCGCCACTCGTCAAACATCTCCCGGTAGCCGTCGTCGCCGTGGCAGGAGACGCAGTTATCGGCCGTCGTGATATGCGTGACAAACTGCCGATCCTCCAGCGTCAGTTCCTTCTCCTGCCGGTGGCAATGCCCGCAACTGATTCCGGCCTCGTACATCACGTTGGGCAATTTCGCCAGCTCCGGCACGGCCGTGCCCAGGTAAATTTCGGCTTGGAGGGAATGCTGCGACTGCGCGTGACAGCCGCCGCACGTCTTGGGATCCTCCACCGAGGCCAGCGGCGCCAGCCCGTGACGCATGATGCCGTGGCAATCGAAACACCCCACCTTGTTGTCGTGCACATGTGTGGCGTGCAGGGCGTCCACATCTCCGATCTCGGACACGTTCTTGCCGTAATGGCAGCTCTGGCAGCGCACCGACGAGACATGCGCGTCACCCGCGTTGACGGTACGGTGGCAGTGGCTGCACGTCACGTCCTTGCGGTCGCCGAAGAAACTGTTGTGGTTGAACGAGAAGCGTTCGGTGCGCACCGTCTCCTGGGGCGCGCCATGGCAGTTGAGGCAGTTGCCGCCTCCGCGGTCGTCGCCGGTGCGCTCGTGGAAATGGCATAGGAAACACGTGCTCGACGTGATCCCGATATGCTCGTCTTGAAGCTCCTGCGAGTGGCAGGTCGTGCAGGGCATGCTACGGCCGGCGACCAGGGCGTCGTTGTGGATGCTGTGGTTGAAATGGACCCGGTCTTTGAAGAACACGTCCGTGTCTTCCATGATGGTTTCGTGGCAACCGGGACGCTGGCACGCCTTGTTGGAGATCTCGGCATGCGGCTTGGAGCCGTAGCGATGGGTCACGAAGGAAGCCACCTGCGAGAGGGCGCCGAACTTGCCCTCCAGATGGGCCGCCACACCCGGCTCGTAGTGGCAATCCACGCAGGCCACGTCTTTGTGCGAGGAGTGCTGCCACGAGACGAAGAATTCGCCCATGTTGTGACAGGACTTGCAGAACGACGGATGCTCGGTGATCGCCAGCGCGAACCCGCTGAAGCACAACAGGCCGATCATGAGTCCCACGATCACGCCCATGCCCACGCCCCGCCACGTGAACAGGCGCACGAACGGCAACGGGATGGACCGGTCCACGTAGCGCAGCATCGACGGGGACATCTCGGCAAGCACGGCCAGGCCCAGGATGAGCAGCATGTAAAAATAGAGTTCCTGGGTGAAGTGGGAAGCCGACCCCCGAATCCAGGCGTAGCCCATCAAGGCCAGCGCCAGCAGGATAAGTTGCACGTACACCCGCTCACGACGCTTGAACAGGCACAGCGCAAAACCGCCCAGACAGATGGCAAATAACGCCCCGGACGCCGCGACGGCCTGGGTGGCGCCGATCACGCACAGCAACAATCCCAGCAGGGCGCCGCTTCGACAACTGTTCTCGCCGCCGCCGGTGCGGGCGCAGAGGCCCAGCAATGCCCAGAACGGCACCAGCAACGCGGTCACTGCAAGCACCTCCATCGGTGGCTGCCCGGCAACAAGCCCCGCCACCGGTACCAGCGACAGCGAGAAGAGCACGTAGGCCACGGATCGGCGCCCCGCCATGCGACGGTCGTCTAGAAGGTAGACGCAACCGGCCAGCACCAACGGCGGGATCCAGCGCCAGTCCGCTGGCTGCCCAACCAGCCCGCACAGGGCCAACACCGTCGCCAGCCCCATGCCATGGCCGATTCCGCCGACCAGCAACCGGCCCGGCGCGTCGCGCAGCCTGGCCGCCGACTCGACCAGCAACAGGCACAGCAGGGACGCCGCCAGCATGAATTCCCACTGCACGCCGTAGCGGCCGCCCACAACCATCAGACCGCCCACGGCCAACGCGATCGCCGCCGCCACGGTGTACGTCCACAGCCCGCAAATCAGGCGGCCCAGCGCCAGGAACGGCAGCAGCAATAGAACGGCGATACCCCCCCAGACCAAGCCGCTCTGCACGGCCGTATACGCCAGCAGCAGGATTCCGAACGCGTTGATGCAGATCGTCACCAGCATAATGCCCGACTGCCTGTGCCGGTAAAACAGGGCAGCCGCCGCCACCGGTATTCCGACCGCGGCCGCCACGCACAACACGGCTTGTGCCGGGCTCAACCCGCGCGCCGCCACCATGGCCAGCACGCCGAACGCCAGAGCCGTCGCGGTCAGGGGAATGGAAAAGCGGTGCTTGTCGGAGGGGCGGGCCGCGATCAGCAAGAGGACGCACCCGAGAATCTCGATGCACAGCCAACGCAGGGCGGGGTCGGCCAGCGCGCCGGTCCACGTCGCGGCCAGCACGGCAGCCGACACACCGACCGCCACCCACGTCGTGGGCCGACGCTGCCCGAGTGAGACGATCAGCGCACAGCCGAGCGCCACGAGCGGGGCCGCCATGCCCGCGCCGCTGCCCAGGCTGGACCCCGCGATGGCGAGCAGGAGCAGTGCCCAGGCGACCGTCGCCTGAGCATCCGCGGCACCAGCAGCCAACGCCTGCCGTCCGCTGCGGCGCAGGACGATCCACACGACCAGCCAGCCGGTCGCCGCCGCCGCCGCTCCCATCGGACTGGGCGCCGCACCGGTGCCGGCGGCGCTGATCCACCAGGCCAGGGCGAAAACCGACACGAAGGCCGCCTGGCGCAGATAGGCCATCCCGCGCAACGGCACACCGCGGGTGCGACTGCACACGTTGACCAGGCTCAGTCCCAGCAAGGCGGCGGCCGCCAAACGCGGGTGCCCGAAAACGGCCAGCGACGAGAGCACGAGCAACGCGCTTGCGCCGTAGAACGCAGCCTGCGACCCGTACAAGAACACCCGGACCATCAGGCCTCCCTGCGGCGCCGCTGCGGACGCGCCGGAGACGGCGCGCGCCAACACGACGAACGGCACGCCCAGACAGATCGTTATGAGGGTCAGTTCGTCAAGCAGCAGATGCCGGCTCCACACGCTGATGAGCAGACACAGCCCCGTAAGCGCCAAACCGACACTGTAGTAAGGCTTGGCAACGGACAGCCTCCCCCGGACGTGTTCGGCGATTCCCAAAAGCAGGAGCAGCAGCGCGAACGGCTGTACGGCAAGGCCATAGTGCGGACGCGAAGGCATCCCGAGCCACGCGGCAACGAAAAACCCGCTCAGTGCGAGATAGACGGCGGCTGCGGCGCCTTCCAGTAGACGCGTGCGCCGTCCGTGAAAAAACACCATGGAAAGGCCGTAAAGCAGAAACGCCGTCGCGGTGATTTCCCGACTGTCCGCAGGCGCGAAGAGCGACCCGCTCGCGAAAAAGACCGTGGTCAGAAAGGCGCACCGCCGCACCGCGTCGCTGAATCCCCGGCCATACGGTTCGACCCGGTCCTTGACCGCCCAGAGTATCCACACCAGAATCACGGCTACAAGAGGAAACAAGACCGTCGGAATGCCCACTGCAAAACAGACCAGGAAGAACGCGAGGGTCCAGAGCGCCAGGGTCGGGTAAATATAGCGGGGGTCTTTGAAGATCAAACTCGCCTGTGCGTAGGCGCAGCCGAAGAAAGCCAGCGCCCCCGCACAGTGGAGGGGATGCGTCGCCAACTGGCCATAAGCCGCAGCGAGCAGAATCAGCGCCAGAAAGAACGAGAGACCGTGCAGAACGGACTCACGTCCCCGTGCCGCGCCCATCCGAGACAGCCAGTCTAGATGGGGCCGTCTGCGGGACGTTCCGTCGCCGTCCGAATGCTCCATGTCCCCTGCCATTGCACAACCTTCCCTTCGCCATGTCCAGAGCCGGGTCTGTGGCACCTGCTTGTCGGGATCCAGATGCTGAACCTGAATACCGGGACTTCCCTTTGCCGGTGTCCCATCATGCATGTCGCCTACCAAAATCTGTTCAACTTGTAAACGATGATCTCACGTTAAAATGGATCGACCAACAGAACATGTCTACGGATAGTATGACGATACTACGCGTAACCCGGAAACCACCTGGCGCGAGCGATCAGGCGAAAATGCGGAGACACGAAGAAGAGAAGGAGACAGAAAAACAGGAAGAGTAGGAGGGATGTTATCAGGGTCAGACTAGAATCTAGAAAGTTGTTGCAGGGCGAAGTCAGGGCATGGTAAGGTTGCGACATGGCACGCCCTTGGCGAGTTCGATATGCGGGAGCGAAGTATCACCTGACGGTGAGGGGGAACGGTCGCGCGGCCGTGTTCCTGGAGCCCGGTGACTATGAGCGGTTCCTGGAGCAACTGGACGCCGCGCTGGAGGCGGACGGGGTTGTCCTGTATGCCTACGTGCTCATGCCGAACCATTACCATCTGTTCGTCGAGACGCCCGCAGGGAATGTGCATCGGTTCATGCAGCGGCTGAACACGGCGTACGGCATGTACTTCCGTTTCAAGCATGGTCGGCCGGGGCACTGTTTCCAGGGGCGTTACGGGGCGAAGCTGGTGGCGGGGGATCGCTACATTCTCGGGCTGACACGCTACATCCACCTGAACCCGGTCAAGGTGAAGGGGATGGAGCCGTCCTCGCCCGATGACAAGCGGGACGTACTGCGGGGGCGGGTGTACAGCAGCTACCGCGGGTACGCCGGCCTGGCGGAGCCGGAACCGCGGGTAGACTATCGCTGGCTGGCTGTCATGGGGCGACGTTCGGACCGGGAGAACAGGCGGGCGTACCGCGGTTTCGTCGAGTCGATGCTGGGCAAGGAGGATGCGTTCCTTCTGGATGAGATCGGCAAGAGCCGGTACGCCATAGGCGACGAGCAGTTTCGGGCGGAAACGGAGCAGGCGGTGATGAAAAGTCGGCCGGAGCGGGCGGAAACGGGGGACGTTGACTGGCCCGCGGAGCGGCGTCCGGCCTTGGAGACCGTGGCGGGGGAGGCCGCTGACGTGCTGGGTGTCGTCCTGTCGGACGTGCGCGCCAACGGGCACCGGTTGGGAGACCGCAAGGCGCTCGTGGTGGAGTGGTGCTGCCGCCTGAGCGACGCCTCGCAACGCGCGGTGGCGCGCCACGTGGGGTACGGGAGCGAGTCGGCGGTCGGGAAGGCCCGGAAGCGGGCGCAAGCGGCGCTGGCGCAAGAGCCTGAATTCGCCGAGGCCGAGCGGGAACTCCTCCGGCGTCTGATCGCAATGCAAAGAGTAAAAGGCGACAAACATGCAAGCCAAAAATCTAGATTCTAGGTCTGACCCTGAAGTCCTATGGACACCTTTCGGGGAACATGCTAAAGTTTTTCGTTTTCGGTCGGGGTGAACAGGGTTAGGAGTGTCGGTGGATCACAACAGAGCCAGGGGAATCGCCGCCGTGGCTGGCAGTGTGTGCATTTGCTTCATGCTGGTGGCCTGTGTGACCTGCTCGGGCGGGGGATCGGCGGCGCGTCGGCCGTCGCGCGGCTATTCGCCGCAGCAGATGGATCGTGCGATGGTGTATGTGCCGGGCGGAAACCTGATCTACGGCATGACGACGGAGCAGAAGCTGACCGCCGCCGCCGCCGCCGGGGTGGATCCGGATCGCTTGCGCTTCCATTCGGATCGTAAAATTCTGCAGGTGCCGGGCTTCTGGATCGACAAGTATCCGGTGACGCGCGGCCAATTCGCCCGGTTTCTGAAGGAGACAGGACACGGGATTGAGACCAACGGCTGGGTCGCGGGCTGGCGGGAACTCACCGATTCCTGGCCGCTGGGTCAACCCGGAACCGAAGCCCTGCCGATGATCGGCGTCAACGCCTACGACGCCGAGGCCTACGCCCTCTGGGCGGGTAAGCGGCTGCCGACAGAAACCGAATGGGAACTGGCGGCGCGCGGCACGGACGGGCGTCTCTATCCCTGGGGAAATGATCTGCGGGCTGACGCCTGCTATCAGGGACAGGGCAATGTTCCCTTCTCAACCAGCTTCCCCGTGGGCTCCTGGCCGGCTGGCGCCAGCCCGTGCGGCGCGATGGACATGGTGGGCCTCGTCTGTCAGTATGTGCGATCCGCCACAGGTGGTGACGGCCAGGACAGCCACATTCTGGCGGGGTCGAGCGTGTTTCACACCCAGCCCTGTTCGCACGGTGTGACGGCCCGCTTCGGGTGGGCAGCGCAGATGCGCAACTATGTCTCGGGCTTCCGTTGCGCATCGGATCAGCCGCCCCAAGGCGGCACGTCCCGGGACGCGTATCGGCCGGGCGCACGGATACGGCCCAAAGTGCTTTCGATCCGCCATGATCTATACCTGAAGGAACCGATCACCTTGAACGGGCTGGAAACGTCCACGCTCGAGGTGCGCGTTCCCTGGTTTCCCGGGAGTGTGTGGCTGCTCGATGTCCCGGAGTCGACCTTCGGTCCCTTCCCGGGCGCCAACGGCTGGTTCCCAGGAGACCCCGAAACGACGGTGACGTGGGTCGTCGCCCCCGACGGGCAGCGCGCCTCGTACGTGCGCGAGCAGGATGGGAAGCGACTGGCTTTCGTTGCGTGGGTTGAGGACGGACATACCGTCCGTTTCCGCTTCGACGTGCAGCCTCCGGGAGGGTTCCCGTTGGGTTCGGTGTGCATGAAGACGATCAGCCCCTTCTTTTCGAGCCAGGAGCAGATGACGCAGGGGATCATTCTGGATGGCGTGTTCAACCGTGTGGCCGATCTGCCGACAAGCGGGAGATGGGGCGGGCCGTTCTTCTGGTCGGTGAATTCCAGTCTACCGCCTGTCAATCATGCGGTTCTGAGGTCTTACGACGGTACGGCCTTCGTGGCGCGCGTCGCGCCGACTCCCTGCCGCGTCTGGGGTAATGGTTCCATCCCCTGTGTACACCTGTTGAGCACCGGCGGAAATCAAGCGAACGAAGGGCGGGTCGTCTTCTTCATCGGAACGTCGGAAGCCCTGGCGCGGGTGATCGACGTGCAGCCCCCTGCGCAGGCTCCGGCCGCGGGCCTCAAAGCCGGCGTTCCGGGGTTGAAACCGCCACGGGATGAGCCCCGCCAACGGGAGACGCCATGAAACGATGCCCCATGATAGCCGGTGCGTTTTTTGCGTTGTGCCTGTGGGCCACGCCGGCGACCTGTGAGACGGGGGCCGTGTCGTGGCGCGGCTACTCGCCGCAGCGGCTGGATCGCGAGATGGTGCACGTTGCCGGCGGGGATCTGATCTACGGCATGACGGCGGAGCAGAAGCTGACCGCCGCCGCCGCCGCCGGAGTGCATCCCGATCGTTTGCGCTTCCATACGGAGCGAAAAAACCTGAAGGTGCCGGGCTTCTGGATCGACAAATATCCGGTGACGCGCGGCCAATTCGCCCGGTTCCTGCGGGAGACGGGGCGCCCGGTGGAAACCAACGGATGGGTCGTGGGCTGGCGGGAACTTACCGGTTCCTGGCCGCCGGACCGACCCGGAACCGAAGCCCTGCCGATGATCGGCGTCAACGCCGACGACGCCGAGGCCTACGCCCGGTGGGCGGGCAAGCGACTGCCGACCGAGGCCGAGTGGGAACTGGCGGCCCGCGGCACGGACGGGCGGCTCTATCCCTGGGGAGACGCCCCGCAAGCCGGCGCCTGCTATGAGGGGCAGGGCAATATTCCGTTTGCTGCCAGTTTTCCCGTCGGCTCCTGGCCGGCGGGCGCCAGCCCGTGCGGCGCGATGGACATAGTAGGGCTTATCTGCCAGTATGTGCGGACGATCGAAGGCGCTGAGCGTCATGTTCTGGTCGGATCGAGTGTTTTTCATATCCAACCGTATTCGCGCCTGGTGACATCCCGGTTTGGCTGGGCAACGCAGATGCGCAACTATGTTTCGGGCTTCCGGTGTGCGTCAGATGAACCGCCGCCGGAGGATGCCGCCGGAGAGACATACCGCCCTCCTGCAGCGCCCCTGTTGCCGAAGACGCTTTCAATCCGGGGCGACCTTTACCTGAAGGAGCCGATCACCCTGAAGGGACTGGAAACGTCCACCCTCGAGGTGCGTGTTCCTTGGTTCCCCGAGAGCGTTTGGACACTCGACGTGCCGGAGACGTCCTACGGTCGCTTTCCGGGGGCTAATAGTTGGGTGTCGGGAAATCCCGACGCAACAGTCGATTGGGTTGTCACAGCCGACGGTCAGCGGGCGTCTTACGTGCGGGAGCTGGGGGAGCAACGGATCGCCTGTGCCGCGTGGGTGACCAACGGAAATACCGTCGTCTTTCGGCTCGACGCCCGCAACATCGAGGACGCAGACGGGATGATCCGCCATGTCTGCATGAAAACCATCAGCCCGTTCTTTTCGAGCCAGGAGCAGATGTCCCAGGGCATTATCCTCAACGACGCGTTTATGCGGGTGGCCGACAGGCCGCAGGGATTTCGTCCGGGAGACAGACGCTTTCTGGAGGACGGGGAACGGGATCTTCAGACGTTCTTCTGGTCGGTACACAACAGCTTGCCGGCCGTCAACCATGGGGTTCTGCGGTCTTACGACGGCACGGCCTTTGTCGCACGTGTGGGCCCCGGGCGTTGCCGGGTCTGGGGCAACAGTTCCATCCCCTGCATGCATCTGGTGGGCGTCGGCAGGCCGCAGCGGAAGGAAGGAAAGGTCGTCTTTTTTATCGGGGAGGCGGCGGAACTGGCGCGGATCATCGCCGACTAGAGAGAAGCAATGATTTGCACACCCATTACACAGGATGAGGCCGATTATCTGCGCGATGAATCGCGCCGGATTGGTCGCGCCGAGTGCATCGTCTTTGCCGCGCATGAGGAGGATGTCGCGCAGGCGTTGGCGGCGGCCCGCGCGAACGGCTGGCCGGTCACGGTGCAGGGCGCGCGCACCGGCATCACCGCCGGCGCGGTCCCGGCGGGCGGCCTGATCCTGAACCTGAGCCGGATGAAGCACATCGGAACGGTCGCAGAGCGCCGAATCACCGTCCAGCCGGGCGCGCTCCTTTCCGAGATCAACGCGGCGGTCGCGCCGCAGCACCTGTTCTTTCCGCCCGATCCCACCGAAACCTCCGCCTCCATCGGCGGCATGCTCGCCTGCAACGCCTCCGGCGCGCTGAGCTACCACTATGGACCGACCCGCCGCTGGATCCGGTCGGTGCGGGTCATGCTGGCAGACGGCGATACGCTTTCGCTGCGGCGGGGCGAACAGAAGGCGACCGGAACCCGGTTCGTCCTGCAGACCGATTCCGGCCGCAGGATCGCGGGAGACCTGCCCGCGCTGAAGATGCCGGCGGTGAAGAATGCCGCAGGCTATTACGCCGAACCGGATATGGACCTGCTCGATCTGTTCATCGGGATGGAGGGGACGCTGGGGGTCATCACGTCGGCCGAACTCGAGCTGTGCCCGCAGCCGTCGATACGTCAGGCGCTGACCGCGTTTTTCCCGACCGAAGCGGGCGCGCTGGCTTTTGTCCGGTTCCTCCGCGGGGAAGCGGAGGGCGCCCTGCCCGTGCCGCCGGTGGCGATTGAATTCTTTGATGAGCGCGCGTTAAACCTGCTCCGACGGGCCCGGCGGGAGATTTCCGCCTTTTCCCATCTGCCCGCGCTGCCGGATCGCTGCGAGGCTGCCATCTACGTCGAGTTGCACGGAAACGACGCGGCCGCGGTTGAGGCGACGGTTCTTGCGATTGCCGCACGGATGCAGACCCCCGGTGCGGGAGACGACATCTGTTGGTTTGCCGAGCGGGCGCAGGTGCTGGACCGCCTGAAGCACTTTCGCCATGCCACGCCGGAAGTGGTCAATCTGATGATCGACGAACGGCGTAAAACATGCCCGACCCTCACAAAACTCGGCACCGACATGGCGGTTCCGGATGCGGCGCTGGAGCACATCATGACGTGTTACCACCGCGATCTCGCCGCAGCCGGGCTGGAGTACGTGATCTTCGGGCATATCGGCAACAACCATGTCCACGTCAACATCCTGCCGCGTTCGCTGGAGGAGTACGACCGCGGCAAGGCGCTGTATCTGGCCTGGGCGGGCGCCGTTACGGCGCTGGGCGGCTCGATCTCCGCGGAACACGGAATTGGCAAGATCAAGATTGCGCTGCTCGAAGCCCTGTATGGCGCGAACGGCATTGGGGAGATGAAAAAGCTGAAGCGCCTGCTCGACCCGGGCGCCTTGTTGAATCCGGGCAATTTGTTTGAAGCGTGAAACGACGCCAGGCGTCGCGATAAATAGGAGAGGAACGTGTTATGAAGGCCATGAAGCTGACGGGTATTCGAAAAATGGAAATGATGGAGGCGCCGGATCCGAAGATCGTCCAGCCGGACGATGTGCTGATCCGGATGAAGGTGGTCGGCGTCTGCGGGTCGGACGTGCATTATTACGAGAACGGCCAGATCGGAAGCCAGGTCGTCACGTATCCCTTCACGGTCGGCCATGAGGGGGCGGGTGTCGTCGAGGCGGTCGGTCCGGGCGTCCAGACGATCCACGTCGGTGACCGGATTGCCGTCGAGCCGGCGATGTCTTGTGGGCAGTGCGACCAATGTCGGGTCGGGCGCCCCCACACATGCCGCAAGCTCCGCTTCCTCGGTTGCCCCAAACAGGCCGAGGGGTGCCTGAGCGAATTCATTGTCATGCCCGAAGCGTGCTGCTTCAAGATCACGGACAACACGACCTTTGATGAAGCCGCCATTTCCGAGCCGCTGGCCATCGGCGTCTACGCCGTCAAGCAGTCCATCCCGATGCAGGGGACCACGATCGGAATCCTGGGCGCCGGGCCGGTCGGTTTGAGCGTGCTGCTGCCCGCGAAGGCGCAGGGCGCGCGGAAGATCTATGTGACCGACAAGATCGACCGCCGCCTGGAGCTGGCGAAAAAAGCCGGGGCGGCGTGGGGTGGAAACCCCGACCGCGAGGATGTTGTTGCCGGGATGCAGAAGCTGGAACCCGGCGGGCTCGACGTGGTGTTCGAATGCTGCGGGCAGCAGGAGGCCATGGATCAGGCGATCGAAATGCTCAAACCCGGCGGGAAGCTGATGCTGATCGGGATTCCGCCGCTGTGCGAACGGGTCTCGTTCAAAATCGACAAGCTGCGGCACAAGGAGATCTGCATCCAGAACGTCCGCCGCCAGAATCATTGCGTCCGTCCGGCGCTCGATATGATCGCCCGTCAGGATTTTGATGTGCGCGTGATGGCCACGCACCGCTTCGCGTTGCAAGACGCGCAAGCGGCCTTTGACCTCGTGGCCGCGTACCGCGACGGTGTCGTGAAGGCCATGATCGACATGGACTGATCCAAGAGGGAAGCGGGTATGATGGCATCCGATGCACGCGTGCGTACCGTGACCGTCGCGCTGGCCGGTATTGGGGGCTATGGCGCGTTTTACGCCCAGGAGCTGTTGGACCATGCCGCCCGGCATCACGTTCGTTTTTCCGCAGCGGTCGATCCGGTTCTGGAACGCGCACCGCTGCGAAGTGCGATCGAGGCGGCTGGCGTTCCCCTTTACCGCAGTCTGGACGAGCTGTACGCGCGCCAGGTGCCGGACCTGCTGGTACTGGCATCGCCCATTCCGGTGCACGCGCCGCAGGCGTGTCTGGCTCTGGCGAAGGGCTCGCATGTACTGTGCGAAAAACCGATCGCGGCCACGGTGCGGGACGCGCTGGCCATGCGCGAGGCCGAACAGCGTTCCGGCGGTCGCTTTCTCGCGATCGGTTTCCAGTGGTCGTTTGCCGAGGCCGTTCAGGCGTTGAAAGCGGACATCCGTTCCGGGGCGCTCGGCACGCCGCTGCGTCTGAAGACGCGCGTGCAATGGCCTCGTAATTCGGCCTACTATGCCCGGAATCGCTGGGCCGGGAGGATCCAGGACGACACCGGCGCGTGGGTGTATGACAGCCCGGTGAGTAACGCCACGTCCCATTATCTGCACAACATGCTCTACCTGCTCGGCCGGGAAAGCCACCTGAGCGCAAAGCCCAGGACGGTTGAGGCGGAACTGTACCGTGCCAATCCAATCGAAAACTTCGATACGGCGGCCTTGCGGATTGTCACCGATTCCGGCGTGGAGATCCTGTTTCTGACGACCCATGCCTGCCCGAGCGGCGTCGGTCCCGTGTCGGAATTCGAATTTTCAAACGCCGTGGTGACCCGCACCCACGGCGCAGACGGCACCTTTATGGCGCGGTTTGCGGACGGTCGGATCCAGAACTACGGCAATCCGGACGCGCAGCCGCACCGCAAGCTCTGGCACTGCGTGGACGCCATTCGCGAGGGAGTGGCGATCCCGTGCGGCGTTGCCGCGGCCCTGCCGCATCTGATTTGCGTCAATGCGATGCAAGCGGCGCCGAACGCCATCGTCGACGTGCCCGCGTCGCTCATCCGGCAGCGTGCCGACGGCGACGCCGACACGCTGCGCTGGATCGACGGGATTGACGACATCTTCACGCGGTGTTTCGCGCGCCACGCCCTGCCCAGCGAATTGGGCGATGTTCCATGGGCGAGGAAAACGCACTGTAAGCCGGACACGACAGGGTGTTGAACCGGAAATACGTCCCGGGGGAGGAACACATGGAACGCAAAGCGGGAAACGGTGAATGGATTTATGGGCGGAGACCGGTGGCCGAGGTCTTTGCGGCGGCGCGTCGGCACATCCATGAGTTGGTGCTGGCCGAGGAAGGGCGTGAGACGCCCGAGTTGGCCACCTTGCGGGCTGCCGCGACGCGCGCCGGCGCGGCGGTGCGGCGGGTGAACCGCCGGGAGTTGGACGACCTGACGCTGAACGGCAACCACCAGGGCGTGGCGGTGCGGACGGGCGGGTTCCCGTATGTCTGCGTCGAAGAGGTGGCGGGATGGGTCGAGAAGCGCAAGGACGCGCTTGTGCTGATCCTCGACCATCTGGAGGATCCGCAGAACCTCGGCTCGCTGCTGCGTACCGCCGATGCGGCGGGCGTGCTCGCGGTGGTGATTCCCGAGGATCGGGCGGTGGGTGTGACCCCTGCTGCGGTGCGGGCATCGGCCGGCGCATCGGAACATGTGCGCGTGGCCCGGGTGGTCAACCTCGTGCGGGCCATGGAACAACTCAAGAAGGCCGGATTGTGGACCGTCGGACTCGACATGGAAGGCCCCGATGTGCGGCCGCACACCGCGATCGACTTCAGGGACCGGATCGGCATCGTGGTGGGCAGCGAGGGGCACGGGCTCAAGCGGTTGACCCGTGAGGCGTGCGATTTCATCGCCCGTTTGCCCATGGGCGGCCAAGTCGCCTCGCTCAATGCGGCGGTGGCGGGTGCAGTGTGCCTCTACGAGGCGGTCCGGCAACGGCAGTAAGTCGCTCAGCCGCCGCGCGCCGTGTTGCGGGCTTCCAGCGAGGCCCGCAACGCGGCGAGGTCGTGCGCGGGCGCGGCGCCGGAGACCACGGCGGCGCTGGCGACGGCATGCGAGACGGAAACGAAGAGACGCCGGTCGAACGGTTTGGGGATGATGTATCCGGAGCCGAATTCGAGGCGTTCGCTCGGGTAAAGGGCGCGCACGGCTTCGGGAACCGGTTCGCGGGCGAGCGCGGCCAGCGCCTCGGAAGCGGCGACCTTCATGGCCGTGTTGATCGTCCGGGCACGGACGTCGAGCGCGCCGCGGAAGAGGAACGGAAAGCCGAGGACGTTGTTGATCTGGTTCGGGTAATCGGAGCGGCCGGTTGCCATGACGTAGGGTTTGCCGGCGAGGGCGATGGCGACGGCTGCGGGATCAATCTCGGGATCGGGGTTGGACATGGCGAAGATGGCAGGGAAGTCCGCCATGGCCTTGACGTCGTCACCCTTCAGGACGTTGGCGGCCGAGACGCCGACAAAAACATCCGCGCCACGGAGTGTGTCTGCGAGGGTGCGGGCGTTCGTGCGGACGGCGTGGCGGCGCTTGTGGTCGTTGAGATCGGTGCGGGATTCGGTGAGCGGCCCCTTCGAGTCGCACATCACCAGATCGCAGACGCCCGCCGCCTTGCACATGTCGGCGATGCGGATGCCCGCCGCGCCCGCGCCGTTGATGATGACGCGCAAATCGGCGAGGCGGCGGTCGCTCAGCAGGGCGTAGTTCATAAGCCCGGCGAGTGTGATGACTGCGGTGCCCCACTGGTCGTCGTGGAAGACCGGGATGTCCAGCATGGCATCGAGGCGGTCTTCGATCTCGAAACAGGCCGGTGCGGCGATATCCTCCAGATTGATGCCGCCGTACATCGGCGCGAGGGCGGCGACGATGTCAATGATCCGCTGCGGATCGGTGGGGCCGGTGTCAGCGCCGCCGATGCGGCAGCGGGCGAGGGGGACGGGCCACCCATCGACGTCACCGAAGGCCTTGAACAGAACGGCCTTGCCCTCCATCACGGGAATGCTGGCCAGCGCGCCCAGATCCCCCAGGCCGAGGATTGCGGTTCCGTCGGAGACGACGGCCACCAGATTGGCGCGGGCGGTGTAGGCGAATGCCGCGTCGGGGTCTGCCGCGACCGCCTTGACGGCCTGGGCGACGCCGGGCGTGTAGGCCAGGCAGAGATCACGCTGCGTACGCAGCGG
>CAZOJL010000010.1:0-43056 GCA_964580075.1 uncultured Akkermansia sp.
CTTTTTTAGAGCTCTGTGTGCAGTCGATTGGGCGCGTTCGAATGGTATCACTACACAAAACACGCAGTTTTCGAACATCACGTTGAACCAGGAGATCCATACCGATGAATAGAAATCGTTACATCGTTGTTATCGTTGTCGCTGTTGCCGCGTCTGCGGCCCGCGCCATGATCAATCCCTCATTCACGCCGGTCCACCTCGTGAAGCAGGCGGGCTCGATCTTCTGGGTGGATCTCGAGCCCGGGGAGGCGGAAGACCAGTACACCGCCACGATTCGCGAGGCGCTCAAGGGCAAGGAGGAGCAGAAAACGTTCCGCCTGGATATTTCCAGGGCCGGCGATGACGATGCCGCCGCCGTCTTGCGCGAGATGCTCGCCGCCGGAAAGCCGGCGCTGTTCTTCGTAGGCGAGTTCGAGGATACGAAGGAACTGGGCGGCGGGAATACGCGTCGGCGCGCCTTCCTGAACATCGGCGGCGCCTGGGCGGTGTTCGACGGCGGAGAGGATGGCCTCTGGAATCTGAACAACCTGAATGACCGCATGCTTCTGACCGTCTGGCATGGCGGCACGGACATGCTGCGACGGGCCGTGGATTACGTCCTGGCCGACGATGACCCCGCCGTGCCGGTTGCCGAAGGTTTTGCCTTCAGCAAGGGGCCGGTAAAACTGGCATCGCTCACCGGTGCGATTCGGGCTGTCCGGACGGTGGATCTGGCCGGGGACGGCAAGCTGGCGCTGTTCGTCGCCTGCGAGTCGGGTGATCGTTTGTTCGATCAGGCCAAGGACCGGACATTCACGGATTGTACGGCGGCCCGGAGGTTGCAGGCGAAGTCGCAGGCATTCGCGTGGGGTGATTTTGCGGGGCAGGGGAGGTTGGATCTGATCTCTTTCGACGGCCAGACTGCGTCGCTGCACGCGCAGCAGGCTGACGGCAAGTTTTTGGCCAAGCCGCTGGATCTCGGCGGCGCGGTATTCACCGGTTGCGTCGCCCTTGCGGCGCTCGACGTCGGGACCCAAGGGCGTTCCGGTCTGCTCGTGAGCGGCGATTCCTGGCCCGTGCTCGTGGCTCTGGACGCGGAGGGCAAGGCGACCGCGACTGCCCTGACCGCGCCGGGCGTCGAACTGGCGAAACTCGGCAAGCCGGGCGCTTGCCTGGTGGCCGATTTCGACGGTGATAGCTTGGCCGATGTGCTTATGCCGACGGAGAATGGCAGCGTACTGTTCCGCGCTACCGGGCCGGGCACGTTCGCGGCGGGCGTGGCCTGTGCGGTGCAACTCGGAAAAAGTCCGTCCGCCGCCTGTCTGGGTGATTTCGACGCCGATGGCCGGTTGGACGTCTTCTGTGTAAATCGGGCAGGCAGTTATCTCTGGGAGAACACGGGTGACGGCACGTTTGCCGAGACGTTTGATCTGACCGGTGAGCTCAGTTATGGCGCGTCGCGCCGGGGCATTGACTGCATGGCCGGTGACCTGAATAACGACGGCCGCCAGGATGTCGTGATCGGGTACAGCGCCGCAGAGCCAAAAATGTTTTTTAATCGCGGCTTTCGCAGCTTCGGCAATGCCGCAAGTATCAACATGGGGTGGAAAGGCCTTCTGCTCGCGGCGCTCGAAGGTCAGACGTCGGCATGCCTTTCCGATCTGGACAACGACGGCGCGCCGGATCTGGCGCTGGCGTTGAACAATGGGGACGTGTGGGTGGTGTTCCGGGAGAACAGCAATGCCGACCGTGCGGCGATGATGGCTGCGGCGGTGCTGCCGGTCAGTGGTCCGAGCAAGGGGCCGGTGGCGGTCACCGGCTGGATCGATAAACGCTGTCTGGGCGCGTGGAACGTCCTGCCCGGCGTCAGTCAGGCCTGCTTTGGCCGTACCGAGGCTGGCCCCCTGACGCTCACGTGGCGCCTGCCCGGCGGCCAGGAGCAGACCCAGGAGGTCGTCTTGGAAAACGGTGGAGTGCTTAGAGTGGAGATCAAGTGAACGGTGACCGATTGGACCGATCTGTCAGTCCTGTCAGACGAACATAAACCAGAAGGCGAGAAACTCACAGGAGAACAGAATGAACAGAAACCAGAAGACGAGAAGCTCACAGGAGAACAAAATCGGCAGAAATCTGCTCACACATGCTTTTGCGCGAGCATGTGCCGTGGTTGGCGGCATGGCCCTGGCGTGGTTGGTCATGGGCGCGAGCGTCATCGGCGCGGAGCCGCCAGCTCCGGACAGCCCGGCAGATTCCCCTTCGGAGTCCCGCAGCGTGGCGGTACTGAATGACGCCACTCTCTGGCGAGACTTCGTTGTACCGCGATGTATCTACGTCCGTACTGCCGACGGCAAGTTGGAGCCGTGGGACTTTGCGCTGTCTTCCACTGGCTGGCAGCTTCTGACGTTCGAACCCGCGGCTTCGACCGCACCTTGGGTGACTCCTCCGGCCCAGTGGGTCAGCCCGACCTTCGAGGACAGCGCCTGGGAGCGCGTCCGGTTGCCTAAACCCGTTCCGAAATCGCGCCGCCCGCACATGCAGGGGGGCTTCCCGGCCGTGCTCCTGGTGCGCGGCAAGTTCGAGGTCAAGGACCCCGTACAGGTGAAGTCGTGCCGCTTGTCCTTGGAATACTGGGGCGGGGTAGCGGTTTACCTCAACGGCAAGGAAGTGGCCCGCGGCCATCTGCCCGCCAACCAAACGAACCTGGCGGATGCCGTGGCCGAGGACTACCCGGCAGAGGCCTGGACAAATCCGAAAGGCAAGCCACTGTTGCACGGCGACAAGGAGAATGCGGACCGCCTTGCGCTCCGTGACCGCAAGCTGGAAGTGGAGATTCCGACGGCCCTGCTGCGAGAGGGACTCAACGTCCTGGCCATCCAGGTCGATGCCGCCCCAATGGATTTCAGGGCCTTCAATAAGCAGGGTTACGATTGGCCGCCCGTTGGGCTGCTGAGTGCGCGGTTGACGGAGTCACCCCCTGACGTTGCGGCTGCAAATGTGCTGCGGCCGCAGGGCATCCAAGTGTGGAACTGCGCGCCTTATGACACGGTCACGGCATTCGACTATGGCGACCGAACCGAGCTTCTGCGCCCGGTCACGGTCCACGCCGCGCGCAATGGCGTGTTCTCGGGGCGGCTGATGGTCAGCTCCGACCAGCCGATCAAGGGCCTGATGGTAAGCGTGACGGACCTGGTGCAGGCTCAGGGCAGGGCGAAGCTCCCGGCCTCAACGGTGCGCGTCCGCTATGCCGTGGCGGCCGAACCGGGGAAGGACTGGCTGCCGGGATACCGTTTCGACGGCCTGCTCGACGCGATTCCAGCGGTAATCCCCGTGGCCGGGGGGTTATCGCAGGATGAAATAGAGCATCCCGAGCAGAGGTTCTTCCATTGGCGTTATGACCGGAACGTCCGTCTTGGCATCCCGGGCGCCGCAGCGCCGCTGTGGTTCACGGTACGTGTGCCGAAGGACGCCGAGCCGGGCACATACGAGGGCACGGTCAGGGTCTCGGCCGAAGGACTGAAGCCCACGACCGTTCCGCTGCGCGTGAGCGTTTCCGCGTGGACGATGCCGGATCCCAAGGATTTTCGAGTGCACAATTTCGTCCATCATTCGCCGGATTCCGTGGCCCGGCACTACGGGGTCCCGCTCTGGTCGGACAAGCACTTCGAGCTGATGGGCAAATCGCTGGCGCTGATGGTTGAAGTGGGCTCGCGTCAAGTGTACGCCAACCTGGCCGTGGAGTACTGGGGAAACCGTTTTGTGCCCAGCAATGCCGAATCGCTCGTCCGGTGGATCAGGCAGCCGGATGGGAGTTACAAGCACGACTTCACCGTCTTCGACAAGTACCTGGACATGGTGGCCCGATACGTTGGCGAGCCGTTTCCCCTGCAACTGAACTGCTGGGGAGAGTTGCCGGGGCCAGGGAAAGGAGAGGAGAGCTGGGGGGGATGGGGCGGGGTGAAGGGTGTGTCGCTGCTCGATCCTGCGACGGGCAGGATTGATTGCATGAAGCAGCCGCTCTGGGGCACCGAGGAGAGTTATGAGTTCTGGCGGCCTGTGTTTGATGAGATTCTGAAGAAGCTCAAGGCGCGCGGCTGGCTGAAAGTAACGGCTATGGGGTGGAATACTGTGAATACTGGGGTGCCGGAGGAGGCCCAAGATATTGCTCGTAGACTCTGGCCCGATTGTGTTTGGAGCCTTACCAGCCATGAGGCCCTCGCAGAGGACGCGCTGTTCCGGCACGGCGTCTACTCTGCCGGCAAGCCTTCGGTTCGGGGCTATCGCGAGTTGTTAAAGCCGCGCCAGAAATTCACCAGTTTTTGGGGGGCAGCCTTTGGCTGGGGATCGCCGCTGACGGATTGCCGCCGGGTCGTCGAAGACGTGATCATGTCGGGTCACGACGGGCTAGGCCGTTTCGGAGCGGATCTGTTCCCGCTCAAGAACGCCCAAGGCGGGTACTCTTATATGGCTTGTGGCTGGCCCCGTAACCCAAGGGATTTGATGGGGATGGCTCTACTATACCCCGGCCCTCATGGCCCGGTGGCCACCGAGAGCTACGAGATGTTCCGCGAGGGCGTGGAATTGTGTGAGGCGCTGCTGTTCATCGAGCGGGCCATCCAGAATAAAAAGCTCAGCCCGGAGCTCCAGCAGCGAGCGGAAAGCTATCTGGAAGACCGGGACAATGCGTTCATCAAGAATTGGTTCCTTATCGGCGGCATGCCAGGCCCGGAAGAGGATGCGAATCTGCTCGACCTGGCCGGCGAGGTGGCGCGGGAGTTGGGGCAGAAGTGAGAGTGCGGTGTTGTGGAGGCCTTGTCGATTCCAGCCGATAGCTGTCGGTAGCAATCGATCAAGAAAAGGAGCAACGGATGACCCGAAAGCAAAACAAACACAGACTGTCTCGTGTGTGGCCCGCGATGTACGCCGTGACGACGATGGCAATCTGGCTGGCGGGCGGCGCGAGCGCGTTGGCTGCAGAAGCTCCTGCGAATGTGCGGACGTGGACCGGCGCCGTGAGCGAAAATTGGGCTGACGACGGGAACTGGTCTGGCGGGGCCGCGCCGGGCGCGGCGGACGATGTGGTCCTCGAGGGCGGCAAGTTCCAGCCTGTGCTGGACCTTACCAACGGCGCCGTGACCATCAAGTCACTGGCCCTCGCCAGCCAGACGGCGGCCGTGACGCTGACCTTTGCCAACGGCAACGTCACGGACAAGATCCTGATCGTCACAGGCGACGTGACCGTCGGCACGAATGGCGTGCTGACCCATGCGAACGAAACGGCCACCGGAACCGCCGTGGGCGACGAGACGCAACGGCTATGCCTGAAGATCGGAGGCAACCTGACGATTGGCGCGGGCGGTGCCATCCGGGTGGCGGGTTGCGGGTACGGCAAGGGCGCGGGTCCCTACAAAGTCGTCAATTCCTCAGGCGGCGTGCATGGCGGGGAAGGCGGTTTTACCACATGGAACGGCTCGGGCGCAACGAGTACTCCGACCTACGGTTCGGTGACAAACCCTGTCACGGCGGGCGGGGGATCGGGTTTTGTTGGTGCCGGCGGCGGGGTGGCGGTCATTCGAGCGGCCGGTCGGGTGATCGTGGACGGTGTGATCGATGCTGCTGGCGGCACTGGCCAGGGCGGCGGTGGCGCGGGCGGCTCGGTGAATCTCCGGGCCGGCGAGCTGCTGGGCAACGGGAGCATCTCCGCGAATGGCGGCGATGGAGTTCCATCCTGCGGGGGCGGCGGCGGCGGCGGGGGGCGCATCGCCGTCGTGCTGACGAAAGCCGCGACCTTCGGCCGCGTTACGATGAGCGCCGCGGGCGGAATCGGCGGCGGAACGAGTCTGGGGTATGGCGCGGCCGGAACGATGTACCTGCAAGGCTCCGGGCAGGCGGCCGGCCAGCTTATCGTTTCGAATCCTCCGCTGGTCGGGGTGGGTGGCGCGCGGTCCCTGATCGGCCCGGAAGTGACCGGCGACATTCCTCAGGATGTGCGGGTTCTGGACCGCGCCCGCTACGTGGTGACGCGAGATACGGTCGCGGTGCTGAACAACAACAGCCTCTGGCGGCACTTCGAGGTGCAACGCTGCGCCACCGTGCGTACCGATGACGGCAAGTTGGAGCCCTGGGACCTGCAACCGCTGACCGGTCGCAAACATATCTGGCCGAAGGTCGATCCAAGACCCGCCGCTTCGACCGGGCCTTCTACACTGCCTCCCGCCGACTGGGCGGGGCTTGCCATGGACGACAGTGCCTGGCCGCGTGTTCGCCTTCCCCGGCCGGTACCGGGCGGCCGGAGCGGTGGTCGCTCGGACGGGATGCGGCCCCAGTCGCGGGAAGGTGCAACGGCGGCGATCCTCCTGCGCGGCAAGTTCGAAGTCAGGAATCCGGCCGAGGTGAAGTCGTGTCGCCTCTCCGTGGACTATGTGGGTGGGGTCGTGGTCACGGTCAACGGTAAGGAAGTTCTTCGCCGCCATGTGCCGGGCGATAAGCCGGATCTTCTGGCCCTGGCCGAAGACTATCCCAAGGACGTGTTCGCGAGTGATGCGTGCGATCGGTACGCCCGTGAGATCAGCATACCTGTGGCGTTGCTGCGACCGGGCGTGAACGTACTGGCCATCGAGGTGCATGCCGCTCCGTATTCCCGGGCTTATGTCAAGATGCTCGAGACTGCCGACACGGGATCCTTCTGGGAACCCATCGGGTTGTTGAGCGCACAGATGTCCGTTTCGCCCGCTACTGCCGCAGTGGGCAACGTGGCGCGGCCCGCGGGTATCCGGATCTGGAACTGCGCGCCCTACGATACGGTCAGCGTGTTCGACTACGGTGATCCGGGCGAGAGCCTGCGCCCAGTCGCGATTCACGCCACGCGCAACAGCGTCTTCTCCAGGCGGCTGATGGTTAGCTCCGATCAGACGATCAAAGGGTTGCAGGCGACGGTGTCGGATTTGGCGCCGGCGCAAGGCGGAGCGAGTCTTCCCGTCTCCGCCATCCAGGTGCGCTATGCCGGGCCGGTCGTGACAGGTAAATCCAGCGTCGCTCCGCATCGTTTCGACGGCCTGCTCGATGCCATTCCGGCGGAGATCCCGGTGAGCCAGGCCCCGGCACCGATGGAAAACTTCCGCGGCCGGATGGAGCGAAAGGCCTTGATGCCCGGCGCAATGGCACCGCTGTGGTTCACGGTGCGCGTGCCACAGGCGACCGTGCCGGGGGTGTACGAGGGATGCGTCACGATCAGCGCCGAGGGGCTTCCGCTGACCAACGTTCCCTTGCGTGTGAACGTTGGCGAGTGGCGCATGCCGGATCCCCAGGATTTCCGCATGCACAACTTCGCGTACAATGACCCGGAGGTGGTGGCCGCGCAGTATGGGGTGCCGCTCTGGTCGGATCGGCATTTGGAACTGCAGGGGCGTTCACAAGCGCTGATGGTCGAGGCGGGTTCGCGACAGGTCTTCGCTAATCTCTGCCCGGGCGCCTTGGCGAATTCCGAGGGGCTGGTTCGCTGGATCAAGCAGCCGGACGGCAGTTACACGCACGACTTCAGCGTCTTCGACAAGTACCTGGACATGGTTGCCAAATTTGTCGGCACACCATTTCCGTTGCGATTGAACTGCTGGAAAGAAGATAAGGACAGGTGGGTGTCGCTGCTCGATCCGGCCACGGGCAAGATCAGTCGCATGAAGCAGCCGGCGCTCGATAGCGCGGAGGCGCTGGCCTTGTGGAAGCCGGTGTTCGACGAGGTGCTCAAGAAGATCCAGGCCCGCGGCTGGTTGGACGTGACGGCCCTGGGCTGGATCGCCTCTCAGGGCGGTCCGACCGAGGATGTCGCCGCGCTCGCCAAACAACTCTGGCCTGATGCCGTCTGGGGGATTCTGTCTCACGACATGAGCCGGGATTGGAAAGACGGAGGAAATCCCTGGGTCAAGATGCGCTACGCCCAAACGTGCTATAGCTACGGGTTCCCTTCCGTTCGCGGCTATCGCGCGCTGCTGCAGCCGCAGTCCGTCGTTCTCTGCAACTCGTACCGCTGGTGCTGGAACGATAGCACGCCGTTGAACGACCAGCGTCGGGTTGGCGAAGACATCATCCTGTCGAGCCGCGACGGTATCAGCGATTTCGGCGTCAACGGGGGGGGCGTCTCCTGGCCGTCCGGACCGGCGCTTACGCAAAATGCCATGCTCTATCCCGGCCCCGACGGGCCGGTGGCGACCGAGCGGTTCGAGATGTTCCGCGAGGGTGTGGAGATTGCGGAGACGCTTCTCTTTATCGAGCAGGCCATCCAGGAGAAGAAACTCAGCCCCGAACTCCAGCAGAAAGCCGAGAAGGCCCTGGAAGCGCGCAGCAATGCCTTCATCAAGGACTGGTTCACCCTCCGCGACATGCCCGGCGCCGAAGAGGACGCGAAGCTACTGGGTCTGGCTGGGGATGTGGCGCGGGAGCTGGGGAGGAAGTGAGAAAGGGAGCGTTTTGTAGACGCTTAAAATCGACTGCAGTCGATTGCGATCGACAGCCATCGGTATCAATCGGTCAGGAACAGGAGCCACGGATGACTCGCAGACAAAGCAAACACGGACTGGCACGGGTGTGGTTCGCAGTGGTGATGATGGCGGCGTGTTTTGCGGGAGGCGCGAGCGCGCTGGCCGCTGAGCCGGTCGCCACGGCGGCCGGCACGAACGCGGACGCCACCGTGGTGCTGGACAACAACAGTCTCTGGCGGCACTTCCTGGTGTCGCGCTGCGCCTATGTGCGTGGAGCCGACGGCACGTTGGCGGCAATGGACCTTGCGCCTTTGGGTCATGGTAGGGGTTGGCCTCCGATGTTAGAACCCAAGCCCGCAGCCACACACTCGCCTTCTCCGCTGCCTCCGGCGGACTGGACCGGCTCCGACATGGACGACCGCGACTGGCCGCGCGCCCGCCTGCCCCAGCCGGTCGGGACCTTCTCAACCCCTGGTCTTTGGGGACCCTATCGTCCCCAACGCCGGGAGGGCGGCACTGCGGCGCTTCTCCTGCGCGGCAAGTTCGAAGTCAAGGATCCCGCCCAGGTGAAGGCGTGCCGGCTCTCCCTGGACTACTGGGGAGGCGTGGTGGTCACGGTCAATGGCAAGGAAGCGGCCCGGGGCCATGTGCCGGACGGAAAAAGGGATCCGGACACGCCGGGCCTGTTGACCTTGGCCGAAGACTATCCGCTGGAAGCCTTCACGACGCCGCAGGGCAAGCCCTTGCGGACCGATGACGAGAAGAACCGGGATCGCCTGGCGTTGCGCGGTCGCACACTGCACGACATCAACATTCCCGCCGCGCTGTTGCGCAAGGGCGTGAACGTCCTGGCTATTGAGATCCATTCCTCCCCGATCAATTTCAAGCAAATCGAGTCCGGAGCGCCGGATATTTGGCCGACGATCGGACTGTTGAATGCGCGCCTGATGGTGGCGCCCGCCGGTATGGCAGCCGCCAACGGGGCACGGCCCGGTGGCATCAAGGTCTGGAATTGCGCCGCTTACGACACGGTCACCGCGTTTGATTACGGCGACCCGTTCGAGCCCATGCGCCCGATCGAGATCCGCGCTGCGGGCAACAGCGTATTTTCCGGGCGGCTGATGGTCGGCTCCGATCAACCGATCAAGGGGCTGAAGGCGACGGTATCGGACCTGACGCAGGCCGAGGGCGGCGCCAAGCTTGCGGCGGCGACCGTGCGCGTCCGCTATGCCGCGCCGGTCATGATCGGCACGCCGCCGAAAAATGCGGATGCGATCACATGTTCGCAAGGAAAGTCCTACGTCGCCGCCCAGCGCTTCGACGGCCTGCTCGACGCCATTCCCGCCGAGATTCCGGTGATCCAGGCGCCACGGGTGACGGAGAAGTTTTTCGATCAATTCGTGGACCGCAAGTCCCTTGTCCCTGGCGCAGTGGCGCCACTGTGGTTCACGGTCCGGGTGCCCGCCAGCGCCGGCCCGGGTGTGTACGAGGGCAAGGTCACGATTGCGGCCGAAGGACTGGCTCCCACCAGCGTCCCATTGCGCGTGAGCGTGTGCGACTGGGCGATGCCGGACCCGAAGGATTTCCGCGTGCGCAACCTCGCGTGGCATTCGGCGGAAGCCATGGCCGCGCACTATGAGGTTCCGCTGTGGTCGGACAGGCATTTCGAGCTGATGGGCCAGTCGCACGCGCTGATGGCCGAAGTGGGTTCGCGCCAGGTCTATGCCGCCCTTGGCGCTGATACCTGTGCGCAGAGCCAGGGGCTTATCCGGTGGATCAAACAACCGGACGGCAGTTACAAATACGACTTTACCATTTTCGACAAGTACCTGGACATGGTCGCCCAGTCCATTGGCAAACCGCTGCCGTTACGGCTGGACTGCTGGCATGCGGGTGGCTGGGCATCAAAAGGTAGTGGGAAGGTGTCTCAGCTTGATCCGGCGACGGGCAAGATCGAGAACATTCCGCAGCCCGAACCTGGCACCGAGGCGTCCGTGACCTTCTGGAAGCCGGTCTTTGACGAAGTCCTCAAGAAGGTGAAGGCCCGTGGCTGGCTGGATGAGACGGCCCTGGGTTATTATATCTTCCACGGTGGGCCGCTGGAAAACGTCGCCACGCTCGCCGAGAGACTCTGGCCCGACGCCGTCTGGGCTGTCGTCAGTCATGATGGGGGAATCCGAACGGTGACTGGCGATGAAAAGACACGCGGCTGGCGAGATCCGAAAAATCCCTGGGTCAAGGTGCTCTACGGCAACACGGTTTACGGCTACGGTTTTCCCGCGGTCCGCGGATATCGCCATCTTTTTAGGTTCAAGCCCGGCGTGTCCTGCAGCACGTACCGCTGCTGCTGGATGGACAGTTCGCCGCTGACAGACATTCGCAGGGCCCAGGAAGACGTCATCATGTCGGGGCACGACGGAATCAGCGATTTCGGGGTTGATTTTTTCGGGTTCAAGCGCCCCGACGGCAGTTACGGCGTCGCGCCCGCCCCTGGCATGCCGGTCGGACCTGGGTTGTCCCAAATGTCGCTCCTCTACCCCGGCCCCGACGGCCCGGTGGCGACCGAGCGCTTCGAGATGTTCCGCGAGGGCGTGGAACTGGCCGAGGCGCTCATCTTCATCGAGCGGGCCATTCAGGAGAAGACGCTTAGCCCGGAACTCCAGCAAAAGGCCGAAAAGGCGCTGGAAGCTCGCAGCAACGCCTTCATTATGAACTGGTTTACCATCCGCGACATGCCCGGCGCCGAAGAGGACGCCAAGCTGCTGAGTCTGGCCGGTGAGGTGGCGAAGGAAGTAAGGAACAGGTGAATCATGAGAATCATCATCGTGGCGGATTTGCATTTCATTTCCGATCAGGATCCTGCCCAGGAAATGGTGCAGGCCAGACGAATGTACGCGCTGGCGCGGCCAAGCTTCCGCGAGCTGGCTGACAAGATCAATGCGTCGTCTCCGGATCTGATCGTGATCCTTGGCGACATGGTAGACTGGCACAGCCCCGAGAATGTGAACTATGCTGTGGAGATGATGGCCGAACTGAAGGCGCCCTGGCACGCCGTCCCCGGCAATCACGAGTTCAGCCAGGTCGAGCAGGCCGGTGAAGGCTGGCGATTTGTGGACGACTATCAGGCGCTATACGCGCCCAGGCCCGCCACGCCCGCCGCAGATTGGCGTTCTGTGCCCGGCCATGCGTACGCCACGATCCAGGCCATCTGGTCCGCGCACGGCGTCGCCTTTCACAACCGCACCATTACGTGTGACGGGGTGTCGCTCTGGCTGATGGACAGCGCGCTCAGCGAAGTGCCCCCGGGCACGGAGGAGTGGCTCGACGGCGCCGGGCGGCAGAGCGCGACGAACCTCTTGTTCACGCATGTGCCGCCGGACACACCGGAGAACCGGACGGCAATTTTCACACGAGAACCGTACCGCGACATGAACAAGTATGTGCAGAGCAAAGCGCCCGGACTTTATGCGGGACATATTCAGAATCGCTTCTCGCACGTTTTCACCGGACACTTGCATGTTCCGTACGTGATTCCGCACGACCGGATGACCTGCCATATATTGGGACAGCATAGCGCCACGTGCGTCGATGTCGATGCGAAAGGTTTTGAAATCGGACGATTAGGATAGAAGGAATCACAAGAGCCTCGAACAATAAGGAGAATTCATGAGAGTGCGATCCCTCTTCCCGGCGGCGTTTGTCTTGGCCTTGGCCTCTTCGAGCATCGGCGCTGAGCCGATCGCCACGCCCGGCACGCATTCAGATGCTACCGTGGTGTTGGACGACAACAGCCTGTGGCGGCACTTCGTGGTGTCGCGTTGCGCCTTTGCGCGCACGGCCGACGGTACGCTGGAGCCGTGGGATCTCACGCCGTTGGGCGTGCCGACCGGGGCGGCCGGAATATGGCCCGGAATAGCACCAAAGCCCGCGACTTCGACCGCGTCTTCCACTCTGCCGCCGACAAATTGGTCCGGCCTGGACCTGGACGACGGGACGTGGCCGCGTGGCCGACTGCCTCTGCCGACACGTGCTGGCGAGTCATCCCGTCCGCAAACGCGGTATGGCGCCACGGCTGTCCTGCTCGTTCGCGGCAAGTTCGAGGTGAAAGATCCGGCCCAGGCGAAGTCCTGCCGCCTCTCGCTGGAGTATCTGGGCGGGGTGGTGGTTTACGTCAACGGCGTGGAAGCGGTCCGCCGCGATGTGCCCGGCGACAAGCCGGATCTGCTGGCCCTGGCCGCAGACTATCCCGAGGAGGCGTTTACGGACGCGAAGGGTAATTACGCGAGTGCCCCTCCGAAACGCGAGCGCAGCTTGCAGGACTTTGAGCTTCCGGCCAAGTTGCTGCAGAGAGGGGTGAACGTGCTCGCCATCGAGACGCATACCGCGCCGGTCACTGTGGCCTATGTCAAACGCGGCGGCAGAGAGGCCCACAGCTCGCTTCCGTGGGTGCCCATTGGACTCCTGCACGCGCGGCTGTCGGTGACGCCCATTGCCGCCGTGGCGGCGGCCAACCTTGTGCGTCCGCGCGGCATTCAGGTGTGGAATTGCGCGGCGACCGATACGCTCAGCGTGTTCGATTTCGGCGATCCTCTCGAGCCCCTGCGCCCGGTTGCCATCCTGGCCGCGCGCAACAGCGTGTTTTCGGGACGGCTGGCGGTGAGTTCGGATCAGCCGATCAAAGGGTTGAATGTGAAAGTGTCGGACCTTACGGCGACCTCTGGCGGCGCTAAGCTTCCGGCCTCCGCCATCCGGATCCGCTATGCCGTGGCGGTGGTGCCGGGTGCGTTGCCGTCGAATCGCGATGCCGATCCATCGGGAGGAAAGTCCCATCTTCCCGCCGACCGCTTCGATGGCTTGTTGGACGTCATTCCCGGTGAAATCCCCGTGAGCCAGGCACCCGCGCCCGCAGACCGGAAGTCCCTGGTTGCCGGCGCGGTGGCGCCGTTGTGGTTTACGGTGCGGGTCCCCAAGGAAGCGAAAGCCGGGGTGTACCAAGGCCAGATCGCCATCGAGGCCGAGGGGATGCCGCGCACCAACGTCCCGTTGCGCGTGGGCATCTGCGACTGGGCCATGACAGACACGAAGGATTTCCGCATGCGCAATATGGCCTATCACGAGGATGGATGCGTAGCCGCGCACTACGGGGTTCCGCTCTGGTCGGACAAGCACCTGGAGATGGTCGGCAGATCGCACGCACTGATGAGCGAAGTCGGTTCGCGCCATTGTCGAGTTAATCTGGAAGGCTTCGTCCGCTGGATCAAGCAGCCGGATGGCAGTTTCAAGCACGACTTCACCATCCTCGACAAGTACCTGGACATGATTGCCACGTCAGTCGGCGAGCCGCAGCCCTTGCGGGTACAGGCCTGGGGAGATCGAATGGGCAAAGGAGGCAAGAGGGGCGCGATGCCAGTGGCTGTGGTTTCGGTGCTCGATCCGGCAACGGGCAAGACAGAGCCGCTCAAGACGCCGAATCCGAATGACGACGCGTCGGCGGCGCTGGCCTTCTGGAAGCCTGTGTTTGACGGGTTTTTCCAGCGCATCAAGACCCGCGGCTGGATGGACACGACGGCCTTCGGTATGACCGCTGACCAGGAAGGACCGGATGAGGGCTATGCCAATCTCGCGGAGCAGCTCTGGCCGGAAGCCGTATGGATCATGGTTACGCATGAGGTCACGGCCGATTGGAAAGATCGTAATATTTCCTGGGTCAAACTCCGCTATGCTGCCGGGTGCTATGACTTCGGCTACCCGTCCGTCCGCGGCTACCGCGCATTGCTGCCAGACCAGGCGGTGTTTTTCTGTAACCTGTACCGCGGCAACTGGCGCAACTTCTCGCCCCTGACAATTCATCGCCGGGTTGGAGAAGATATCATCATGTCGGGCCGCGACGGGGTCAGCGATTTTGGGGCCGACCTGTTCATGTACAGCGATGCAAATGGGCGCCTGCAGAAACCCGGAGGCCCCGAATATCCCTCCGGACCAGGCTGGACCCTACATGCCATCCTCTATCCCGGCCCCGACGGGCCGGTGGCGACCGAGCGCTTCGAGATGTTCCGCGAAGGCGTGGAACTGGCGGAGGCGCTGATCTTCATCGAGCGGGCCATCCAGGAGAAGAAGCTCAGCCCGGAACTTCAGCAGCGCGCCGAGAAGGCGCTGGAAGCGCGAAGCAATGCCTTCATCAAGGACTGGTTCACCCTCCACGACATGCCCGGCGCCGGAGAGGACGCCAAGCTGCTGCGCCTGGCCGGTGAGGTGGCGCGGGAGGTGGAGAGGAAGTGAGAGAGGGCTCAGGGTTCGGGGTTCAGCAAAACACTTAGTCCCACACTTCGTCGGTTACACTTCGTCCAACGGCTTAGTCGTTGGGTTGAAGACCGCGATGGACTAAGAGTATCGACTAAGCGTATCCGACTAAGAGTGAGATCAAGCGTATGACTAAGAGTGCAGAGAAAGAAGTGTTCTCTCAAGAACAGGATCAAGTGATGCTGCGCAAGCAAAGCAAACACGGACGAGCGCAGGTGTGGTCCGTCGTGGCGATGATAGCAATCTGGCTGTCAGGCGGCGCGGGCGCGTGGGCTGCAGAAGCGCCTGCGCAGGTGCGGACGTGGACAGGCGCGGTGAGCGCGAATTGGGCCGACGCCGGGAACTGGACTGGCGGGGCCGCGCCGGGCGCGGCGGACGATGTCGTGATCGATGGCGGCAAGTTTCAGCCGCTACTGGACCTCACCAACGGCGCCGTGACCATCAAGTCCTTGACCCTCGGCAGCAAGGCGGCCGCGACGCTGACCTTCGCCAACGGCAACGTCACGGATAAAATCCTAATCGTCAAGGGCGACGTGACCGTCGGCACGAATGGCGTGCTGACCCATGCAAACGAGACGGCTATTGGAACCGCCGTTGGCGACGAGACGCAACGGCTCGGTCTGGAGATCGGCGGCAACCTGACGATTGGATTGGGCGGTGCCATCCGGGTGGCGGGTTGCGGCTATGCCATGGGTGCGGGTCCGTACAAAGCCGTCAGTTCATCAGGCGGCGTGCATGGCGGGGAAGGCGGTTTTACCACATGGACCGGCGGCCAAGGCAAGGGCGCAACGAGTACTCCGACCTACGGTTCGGTGACAAGCCCTGTCACGGCGGGCGGCGGATCGGGGTTTGGGTCGGCCGGGGGCGGGGTTGCGGTTATTCGCGTGGTCGGCCGGGTGATCGTGGACGGCGTGATCGATGCCTCCGGCGGCGGCGGTCCCGCCAAGAGTCACGGCGCCGGCGCGGGCGGCGCGGTGAATATCCGGGCCGGCGAACTGCTGGGCAACGGGAGTATCTCGGCCAAAGGCGGCGATGGTGGTGCTGGGGGCGGTGGCGCTGGCGGTGGACGCATCGCCGTCGTGCTGACGAAAACCGCAACCTTCGGCAGCGTCACGATGAACGCAGCGGGCGGAGCCGTCGTCTGGAAGGATTGCGGCTATGGCGCCGCAGGAACCATCTATCTGCAAGGCGCCGGGCAGGGGGCCGGGATGCTCATCGTTTCGAATCCTCCGTTGGTCGGGGTGGGTGGCGCGCGGACCTTGATCGGCCCGGAAGTGACCGGCGACCTGCCGGCAGATGTGCGGGTGCTGGACCGCGCCCGCTACGTGGTGACGCGAGATACGGCCGTGGTGCTCGACAACAGCAGCCTCTGGAGGCACTTCCAGGTGCAGCGCTGCGCCACCGTGCGTACCGATGACGGCAAGTTGGAGCCCTGGGACCTGCAACCGCTGAAACTTGCCGGGGGCTGGCCGCCAAGTATAGCGCCAAAGCCTGCCACCTCGACCGCGCCTTCCATGTTGCCGCCGGTGGGCTGGGCCGGTCTGGCCATGGACGATAGCACCTGGCCGCGCGTGCGCTTGCCCAGCCAGATCGCGCACGAGACGATCGCTAACGGTAGCGGCGTTCGCCCCCAAAATCGAGATGGCGCCACGGCGGCCCTGCTCGTGCGAGGCAGGTTTGAAGTCAAAAATCCGGCGGAGGTGAAATCGTGTCGCCTTTCCGTGGACTATGTGGGTGGGGTCGTGGTCACTGTCAACGGCAAGGAAGCATTCCGACGCCATGTGCCGGGCGATAAGCCGGATCTCCTGGCCCTGGCTGAAGATTATCCAAAGGAAGTTTTCGCGAGTGATGCGTGCGATCGGTACGCGCGTGAGATCAGCATCCCTGTGGCGCTGCTGCGAACGGGCGTCAACGTATTGGCCATCGAGGTGCATGCCGCCCCGTATACCCAGGGTTATGTCAAGAACGTGCATGGCAATAGATATTGGGATCCCATCGGACTGATAAGCGCACAGTTGTCCATCTCGCCCGCAGCCGCAGTGGCAGCCAGCGCAGCACGGCCCGAGGGTATTCAAGTCTGGAACACCGCGCCCTACGATACGATCGGCGTGTTCGACTACGGCGATCCGTGCGAGAGTCTGCGGCCGGTTACGATCCGTGCCGCGCGCAACAGCGTCTTCTCCGGCCGGCTGATGGTCAGCTCCGATCAGACGATCAAGGGGTTGAAGGCGACGGTGTCGGATCTGGCGCAGGCGCAAGGCGGCGCGACGCTGCCCGCCTCCGCCGTGCAGGTACGCTATGCCGTGCCGGTCGTGACCGGCGCGCCGCCGGCGAATGCTTCCAGCCCGCGGGAGTTATCGGGAGTTAAATCCTCGGTCGCCCCTCATCGCTTCGATGGCCTGCTCGAAACCATTCCGGCGGAGATCCCGGTGAGCCAGGCCCCGGCGCCGATGGAGAACTTTCACGGCCGGCTGGAGCGGAAGGCCTTCAGTCCCGGCGCAGTGGCGCCGCTGTGGTTCACGGTGCGGGTGCCACGGGAGGCCAAGCCCGGCGTTTACGAGGGGCGGGTCACGATCAGCGCCCAGGGGCTGCCGGCCACCAACGTTCCGTTGCGTGTGAGCGTTGGCGACTGGTCCCTGCCAGATCCCAAGGAGTTCCGCATGCGCAACCTCGCGTTTAATGAGCCGGCGGTGGTGGCCGGGCTCTATGGGGTGCTGCTCTGGTCAGATCGCCACTTCGAGCTGCAGGGGCGTTCGCAAGCGTTGATGGCCGAGACGGGTTCGCGCCAGTTCTTCGCTAATCTCTGCCCGGTTAATACGGATCCCGAGGGGCTGGTCCGCTGGATCAAGCATCCGGACGGCAGCTACAAGCATGACTTCAGCGCTTTCGACAAGTATCTGGACATGGTCGCCAAGTCTGTCGGCAAACCATTTCCGTTGCTACTGAACTGCTGGAGAGGACAGGAACCGAGCGAGAAGGACAGGTGGGTGTCGTTGCTTGATCCGGCCACGGGCAAGATCAGTCGCATGAAGCAGCCTGCGCTCGATAGCGCGGAGGCGCTGGCCTTGTGGAAGCCGGTCTTCGACGAGGTGCTCAAGAAGATCACGGCCCGCGGCTGGCTGGACGTGACGGCCCTGGGCTGGATCAGCACTCATGGCGGCCCAAGCGAGGATGTCGCCGCGCTCGCCAAGCAACTCTGGCCTGATGCCGTCTGGGGGATACTGTCTCACAACGTGAACCGGGATTATAAAGACGGATGGGTCAAGGTGCGCTACGCCCGCACGGTCTATAGCTACGGGTTCCCTTCCGTCCGGGGCTATCGCGAACTGCTGCAGCCGCAGGACGTCATTCTCTGCAACACGTACCGCTGGAGTTGGAACGACAGCACGCCGTTGAACGACCAGCGTCGGGTTGGCGAAGACATCATCATGTCGGGCCGCGACGGCATCAGCGATTTCGGCGTCAACGGTGGGGGTTGCGGCTGGCCGGCCGGACCGGAGGTTTCACAGTTGGCCATGCTCTATCCCGGCCCCGACGGGCCGGTGGCGACCGAGCGCTTCGAGATGTTCCGCGAAGGCGTGGAACTGGCGGAGGCGCTGATCTTCATCGAGCGGGCGATCCAGGAGAAGAAGCTCAGCCCGGAACTCCAGCAGAAAGCCGAGAAGGCGCTGGAAGCGCGCAGCAATGCCTTCATCAAGGACTGGTTCACCCTCCGCGACATGCCCGGCGCCGAGGAGGACGCGAAGCTGCTGGGCCTGGCCGGTGAGGTGGCGCGAGAGCTGGGGCAGAAGTGAGGACGTGGCGAGTGTCGTAGACGCCTTGAATCGATAGCAGTCGATTGCTTTCGACAGCAATCGAGTAAAAGAAGGAGCAACAGATGACCCAAACGCAAAGCAAACACCCAATGTCTCGTGTGGGGTCCGCGCTGGGCGGGGTCGCCATGATGGCCGCGTGGATGGCTGTCGGTGCGAGTTGCAAATCCGCGCAACCCGGATCGGCCAGAACCCCCGCACGGCAACCATGCCGGCCTCCCTCTGGCGCGATGCAAGAGGCCGGTCCGCGTGATCTGACGCCCGTCACCCGGTTGGAACTGCCGGCGCACGCCCCCGTGCCGATCGTCCTGGATGGAAAAGCTACGGCCGTGATCTACGTGTCGGATGCGACGGGAAGGGATCATTTCGATCCGCATGCTTATCGACACATGCTTGCAGCGTTCCCGCCTGTGCTCACGCGGCTGGTCTGCGAATTGATTGAAGTGGTCCGCCTCAGTTCCGGTGCCGCGTTGGAACGAGTTGATCGGCCTCCGCGCACAGACCAGCCCGCTATCGTGATCGGTGATTGCGAGGAGACACGACAAGCCGGCATTGACGCCTCACAGATTCCGGCCGAGGGATTTGTTATCAAGACCGGTCCCAACCGGGTCTACCTCGTGGGCAGCACGCAGACGCTGCCGTCAGGCGTATCCGGCGCGAACGAGGGGACGGCTTGGGCCGTGGCGGACTTCCTGGAGCGCGTCGTCGGCGTGCGCTGGTATTGGCCGGCGGAGTACGGGGGACGTTCCATTCCCCGCCGGGATTCGCTCGTCATTTCTCCGATCCACTACAGCGATCAGCCGGTCTTCCATTTGCGAACGATTCATCCGGATGAAAATGCGCTCTTGGCCCTCTCGTACTCGCCGCATGCGGCGCGTCCCACAGATCAGGAGATTCTGCCCTTCGCGCCCGGCGTGCTTCCCGACGGTGAAACGGCGGTGACTGCGGTGCCACAGCGGGCGCTGTGGCGCATTGGCATGAGCCTGCCTTACCAGACCGTGCAACAGGGCGCAAAACACGCCGATGTCGCACGCTCCGTGTCGGCCGAACAAATCCATGATTCACTGTTTGCCCTGCGTGAAGACGGCACGCGGGATCGTAGCGTGCTTTGCTACAGTGCACCAGAATCGCTCGCATTCGCACTTCAAAGCTGCGAGCGGGTGTGGGACAAGGGTGCGCGCCCAGGTTCCTGGATCACGTCCACCAGCGTGAACCTCTGGTTTCCTTCCACTCCCGGTCTGGCCTGCCACTGTCCGGCCTGCCGCGAGACGGCCGCCCGGTTCAGGGATGACCGCGAACTGAGGGCCGGCTTTGCCGCCCAGCATGGTGACCGCCGGGCTTTCGAAATGATCGAGCAACTCGTCCACGAACGGGTCATTGGCTTGTTCGCGAAGCGGCTGTCGGATGAGGTCGCGAAGCGCTGGCCCGACAAAAAGGTGATTTTTTATCCCTGGAATACAAACTGTCCCGAGGGGCTCACCTTTTCCTCTAATCTGGTGGTGCATGCATTGAACATGAGTTACGCGATGGGCTTGATGCATCAGCCTGCCGTTCGCCGTGAACAAGAGGCCAGACTCCGCGCGTGGAGCGGGATTGCGAAGGACGCCCCTGTTCCGGCGGGTTCCGGCGGGGGTGCCCGACCCGTCAACACCTGGTTCGGCGCTTACGGCCCGAGCGACTGGACGTACGGGCCGGTCCAATATCCGCATGGCGTGCAGGATTTCTATCGTTCGAACCGCGAATTCATTGGGGGGTCGAGCGTGTTGACCTATTCCGCGCCTTGCTGGACCACCCTCGCGCCCACGTTCTACGTCTGGATGCGTGTGTTGTGGAACCCCGAGCTGGATGTGGACGCCACACTTGATGAGATGTGCCGAAGGCTTTTCGGGTCGGGCGCGGACGGCGCCCGGGCGCTCCTGAAGCTCGAGTGCGAGCGGTGGGAGGGGTCAACCTGGACTCGGCCCCTGCTCGAGGCCGACATGCGTAACGTCGGGGAAGATTCCATGCGAATGACCGACGATCAGCATTTTCGGGAAAGCTGGCCCCCGGACGTGGTGGCCCGGATGAAAGCGCTGCGCGACCAGGCGCTCACCGAGATGGCTGGCGATCCGAAGGCGCGGCAGGCCTTTCTCTATTGGACGTGGACGTTCGATGCGTTTTGCAAGGAGGCGGCTGGAATGGAACGGAACGCGGAACCCGTCTCCGATACACCCGGCACGCCGGTGCCAGCAGCATCGGCGACCGGCCCGATCGCTTCGCCGGTCGTGGCGGGTGCGGAGCGGCCGGTGCCGGTGACACGAACGAACGTGCAGGACGGCGCAGAGATGGTGCTGATTCCAGCCGGGAAGTTCCGGATGGGCACGCGTGCGCCGGAACGCGACGCGTGGCACACCGCGCAGCCCCAGGACCGGGGAGACCTGTTCAAGTTCACCGACGAACAGCCGGGGCGCAGCGTCCATCTGGATGCCTACTACATGTACACGACCGAAGTGACCGTGGCGCAGTACCGGAAATTCTGCCAGGCCACGGGACGGGCGATGCCGCCGGAACCAGACCTGAGGGTGGCGTCGAACGCCTGGACATGGCAGGACACGCACCCCATCGTGAATGTCTCCTGGAACGACGCCCACGCCTACGCCGAGTGGGCGGGTGCCGCGTTGCCGACCGAGGCGCAATGGGAGAAGGCGGCACGGGGTGGGGACCGGCGCACGTTTCCATGGGGCGACGCCTGGCCGCCGCCCCCGGGCGCAGGAAATCTCGCGGATCGAACCTGCGCGGCCTACGGCAAGTTTGCCCAGGCGTTCCTTTCGGCCGCGAAGGGTCAGGCCCAGATCACCTACACGGCCATCAACGCCGACTACACCGATGGATTCGCATTGACGGCGCCGGTGGGTCGCGATTCGGCCAACCCTTTTGGCATCCATGACATGGCCGGAAATGTGCGGGAGTGGTGCGCGGATTGGTATGACGCGGAATACTACGGGAAGGGCCCCGCACGAAATCCGACGGGACCGGCAACCGGCGTCTGGCGCGTTGTGCGCGGCGGGTCCTGGCACGGAAACACACCCTGGGGGTTTCGCACGGCTGCCCGTGGCGACTATCATCACCTTCCGCTGGGGGCTCCCAGTTGTGTCGTCGGGTTTCGGTGTGTGGTTCCCGCGCCATGATCTCTGCTGACGCTCCAGAAGAGCCCTGAATCGGCCGGTTTGCTGCGGGTTTTCCGGTTGTCTTCCACCCGGTCATGGGCTCCTGACGCGGCGCCTTACTCCCAAAACGTTTTTTCTACCCTCTATATTCTGTCGAGTATATAATACGCGGCTATGTATCGACAGTTACGAGAGCCTTCGAGTGGGGGGCGCGCTCGCCTGTTGGGGATGTGGGTCCTCATGGGGTGCGCCATTGGCGGCGCGCGTGACGGGCACGGCGACTCCCCTCCGGCCCAGACGGTCTCCATCACGAGCCGGTACAACGTCCAGCAACGTCTGCCGAAGAGTTTGCGTGATTTTTTGCGCGAGAATCCCCAGGTCCACTTGAAACAGTGGTCCGGCATCGATTTGCCCGGCGGCATGCAGGCGAGCCTGGCCATGGGCATGGCGGGTAACGTCGGCCCGGATCTTTTTGAGACGGACATCCGGCAGGCTGTCGAGCAGGGATTGGCCTATCCCCTGACCGAGTGGATCGGCCAGGATGGCGTGCGCGCCGACGGTACCCCAAAACTTCGCCCCGATGGAAACCCTGATTTCAATGGGCAGATTGATGACGACGAAGCCAAGTGGGAGGGCTGGAAGGCGATCAAACCCGTCTACCGTCAAGTGGTCACGGTGGATGGCGTTCCCTATTCCCTGCCCGGGAGTGGCGGCACCTATGTTGGCATTCTCTACAGTTACCGCGTTCTGGCCGATGCCGGGCTTGATCCAGCCAAACCCCCGCGCAGCTATGATGAACTGGTCTATTGGGCGCGCAAGCTCTACAACCCCAGAACGAGGGGCTTCGGTTTTCAATTGACGTGCGCAAGCTGGTCTTTCGCGCCTTGGATTGCCACCACGGATTCGAGCATTGTGGTGCAGGACCGGGTCAGCCCGATCACCGGCAAGGTCCACACCTTCAACGAGCAGGAAACCCGGTTCATCGTTGCGGAAACGGGCGAGGATTTGTCGAATGTACGTCCCATTGCCTGGAGGGCCAATGTCGCGAGCAAGGCGTGCACCGCGGCCATCGCCCTCTATCATCGCCTGCGCTGGCAACCGTGGATGATTCACCCCCGTACCGGAGAGCCGGTGGAACTCACGGCCGAAGCCATCGCCGCCGGAAAGGTCGAGGTGGACGGCGACATGCTGGCCGTTTCCAAAGCCGACGTCATCGAGGGGTCGATCGGCGTCACGCCGTACAACGATATGCTCGAGACCATCCGGCGCATGGGGCGGGACGTGGGCATGTTTCCCCTCTGGTCGGGCGATATGACGGAGTTCGAAGGACTTGGCATCCAGCCCGAAGACATGGGCATGATGCCTTTTCCGGGCATGACGAGGCAGCAGCGGCCCGTACTCCAAGCATCGAACTATTTCTTCATGATGGGCAAGGATGTGCGCGGGCGCGGAGGTGTCACCGAGGCCGAACACAAGGCCTACCGTGACGTGGTCTGGAAGCTGATGACGCGGGTCTGCAGTCCGGAGGGCAACGACGAAAACATCCGTCGCAAGGTGGCTGCCGGCCAGGCCCGGTTTCTCAATCCGCGTGAACTGAAACGCCTGGGATTTGACGACTATCTGCAGGAATCCGCCCCGGACTATATTGCCATGTGGGAACAGATTGATCGGGGCGAAATTCTGGAAGTGGTCGAGCCGTTCATGGGTAAATGGCTTCAATTCCGCGATTTCTATCAGCGCGAGGTCATCGACCTGGTGCTGCGGCCCGCCGGGCGGGATTTCGATTACACTGCGGCGCTGCAGCGGCTCGAACGCGACGCCAACAGCGGCATCATGTTCGATCGTCCGGCCAGCGAACTGGACCGGTACCGGCCCCGGGCCCGTGTGATTGTGACCGTCGTGGCCGCGGCTTTTGTGCTGGTGCTGGTGTTTTTCGTGCGGGGGCAATTACGGCGCAAGGCCAGTCTGGCGGGCGTCTACAAGGGGTTTCTCCCGTGGTTGATCCTGTTGCCGGCCCTGGGCTCCATTTTGATGTGGAGTTACTATCCCTTATTGCGCGGCATGATCATGGCTTTTCAGGATTACAAGATCGTGGGCAAGTCTTCGTTTACAGGGCTGTCGAACTTTATTGGCATCATGCTTGATCCGAACTTCTATCATTACGTCTGGACCACCTTCCGTTTTGTGCTGTGGAACCTGGTTTTGGCGTTTTTCACGCCCATTCTCCTGGCGGTCATGCTCGCGGAGGCCCCCCGCCTGAAGGTATTCTTCCGGACGCTCTTCTTCCTGCCGCAAATGACCAGCGCGCTGGTGGTGACACTGTTGTGGAAGGAGATGTTCTTGGGCGGCGCGCAGGGAACCATCAACCGTTTTCTGGGCTGGCTCTGGGGTCTGTTCGGGCAGACGTTTGCGCCGGTGGACTGGCTGGGCGATCCCGCGACCGTGATGGCGTGCGTCATCCTGCCCGGCGTCTGGGCAAGCGCGGGCATTGGAAGTCTCATCTATCTGGCGGCGCTCAAAAGCGTGCCCGAGGATCTCTACGAGGCGGCGAGTCTGGATGGCGCAGGCATGCGGCGTAAATTCTGGCACGTCACCCTGCCCACGATCATACCGCTGATCCTCATCAACTTCGTGGGCGCCTTCATCGCCACCTTCCAGACGATGGGCAACATCTTCCTGCTGACCTTCGGCGGACCGGGCAAGGAAACCATGGTCTTGGGCCTGGCCATCTGGCAGGAAGCCTATGTCAACTTGCGCTTCAGCGTCGCCACCGCCTATGCCTGGATACTGGGTGGCATTCTGATCGGCTTCATGGTGCTTCAGTTGCGTCTGCTGCGGCAGGTGGATTTCCGCCAGGCGAAGGGGGATGATTAAGCATGCCTATCATCGACACGGTGGAGCGGAAATCAGGGAAGGGGCGGTTTGCGCTCTTTCTGATCTATACAGGTCTGATCCTGGGTGGCCTGACCATGATTATTCCATTTGGCATCATGTTGACCGGCTCGGTCTCGAATGCGTTCGACTACGACCGGCGTAACCCGGTGCCCGGTTTCCTGTTCAATCGTTCAGACCGTTTCATGCGGGTGCTCTGCGGTTATTTTCCGCCGAGTCACCGGGGATCGATCCGTCAGTTGCGCAGTGATTTCCCATCGCTTCCTGCGGGTTGGCAGAGTTGGACTCAGATCGGTGATGCCCGCGAGGAGAGCGATGCCTGGGCGGAGACTCAACTCGCCGCGCTTGATGATCGGGCTACACGCGACGGCTATCAGACGCTGGCCCGTGACTACGGTGAATTTGCCGGTACCTGCGAACTTCGCGAGACTGTCCTCGCCTACGACCAGCGTTACGTCGGCAGTTTTCTGCACCGCCAATACGGGTCTCTTGATGCCCTCAATCGCGCCTGGGAAATCTCCATCGACACCTTTGCCAAGGTCGAAGCCAGCGAGTGGAGCGGCGAGCCGATCGATCAGCGAACGTATGTCCCGTTGGAGGATGTTCGTTATCGGGATCTACTCGATTTTCGCCAGGAATACCGGGATGGCCGGCATACGCGTTTCCTCACGCGTCCAGACGCCACAGCAGGCTTTCTCCGGCCCGCCACGCTGGCCTATGTCTGGGAAGAGTACGCCGGCAAGGCGTTGGAAGTGTCGGACTTTCGCCAGCTCCACGCCCTTCCTTTTCCGGTGCCCGACACGGCCCCGAAGGACCTGTTGCCCGTCTGGCAGAAATTCCTGCTTGAGCGGTTTCCGCTGCGGCATGTCGCCATCACGGTTACGCCCGAACGGCGCGACGGTTTTGCAGGTTTTCTCGAGGCGCGATTTCGTAACACGGCCTACATGAATCGCCTGATGCGAGAGGGAAATCCGCACTGGCGTGACGCCGATTCGTGGTCCGCTGTCGAATTCACCGGAGTGATACCGCCGGTTCCCTTGGCCGGCGTGTGGATGGATTTCGTCAGTGAACATGTTCCGGTTTCCACGTGGCAGGTGCGCGACACGCTCCCTGAAATCGGATTCCAGAAACTGGCGTTGAAGAAGTATCAGACCCTGGCGGGCGTGAATCAGGCTTACGGCCTGGATTTGAGCAGCATTGAAGCGTTGCGTTTGCCTTTCCGGGAGGCCGTTCTGATCACCTTCCTGCATCATGGGCGGGCGTTGGTCTGGGACCAGGTCAGCGGCGGTTACCGGGCTGTCTTCGATTACCTGTTTTTGCGGGGACAGGCCGTGGCCAACACGTTTATCCTGGTCATTTTGTCGATTCTGATCAACCTGACGGTCAACCCTCTGGCCGGTTATGCGTTGAGCCGTTTCCGACTGCGGCAGACCGAAAAGATCATCGTCTTCTTCCTGGCGACGAGCGCGTTTCCGGCGGCTGTCGCCGCCATACCCGGGTTCCTGCTGCTGCGCGATCTCGGCCTGCTCAACACCTTTGCCGCTTTGTTGCTTCCCAGTGCCGCCAGCGGCATGTCGATTTTCTTGCTCAAGGGGTTCTTCGATTCGCTCCCGCAGGAACTGTTCGAGGCGGCGACGATTGACGGCGCGTCCGAATCGCGCATCTTCTTCCATGTCGCGCTGCCGCTGGTCAAACCCATCCTCGCGGTGGGCGTGCTGGGCTCGTTTATCGCTGCCTATAACGGATGGGAATGGGCCATTGTGGTCTGCCAGGATCCGCGCATCTGGACCATCGCGGTCTGGACGTACCAGTTCTCCCAGACAGCCGCCGCCCCGTATACGGTCATGGCTGCTTTCGTCATCAATTCGCTCCCCGTGCTGCTGGTTTTCCTGTTATGTCAGAAGGTGATTCTGAAGGGAATTATACTGCCGACGATGAAATAAGGGGTTTTAAGATGTCCAACGTCACCATCGATAAAGTTAACAAGGTCTATCCTGGAAACGTCACGGCGGTACGGGATTTCAGTGTCACCATCGCGAACGGCGAATTCGTCGTGCTGGTCGGTCCTTCGGGGTGTGGCAAATCCACCGTGTTGCGCATGGTGGCCGGCTTGGAGGAGATCACCTCGGGCACAATCCAGATCGGTGACCGCGTGGTCAACAACGTGCCGCCCAAAGACCGTGACATTGCGATGGTTTTTCAGAACTACGCGCTCTATCCGCACATGACGGTGCGCGAGAACATGGCGTTCGGGCTGAAACTGCGCGGCATGCCGCGCAAGGAGATTGCCACGCGGGTGGCTGAAGCGGCCTCGATCCTCGGGCTGGAGAGTTTGCTGGAGCGCCGCCCCAAGGCGCTCTCGGGCGGACAGCGGCAGCGCGTGGCGCTGGGCCGCGCCATCGTGCGCAAGCCCGCGGTGTTTCTGTTCGACGAGCCGCTCTCGAACCTCGATGCCAAGATGCGCGTGCAGATGCGCGTGGAGATCTGCCAACTGCATCAGAGTCTCGGCGTGACCATGATTTACGTCACGCACGATCAGGTCGAGGCGATGACCATGGGGCAGCGCATCGTGGTGATGAAGGACGGCGTCATTCAACAGGTGGATACGCCGTTGCGACTCTACGATCAACCCGGCAATCGTTTCGTCGGCAGTTTTATCGGCACGCCTCCCATGAATATTATCCCCGGTACGTTGCGCGGCGAGGGCGACGCGTTTCATTTTGAAGCATGGGCCGGGCTGCGCCTGCCGATTCCGGCCGCTGTATGCGCGGGCCTGAAACCATGGCGCGATCGGGCCGTCGCGCTGGGCTTCCGCCCGGAGGATGTCGGCTCGCCTGCGGCGGAGAGTCTTCCTGACGCCCCTCGCCTCCGCGCCCAGGTGGAAGTCATCGAACAGATGGGATCGGAGTCGCATGTTCATCTGCGCATGGGCGATATCAAACTGGTTTCGCGTATGGACGCGCACCGCGCTCTGAAGGTGGGGGAAACCATCACGCCGGCTGTCTGCATGTCGCGGGCGTGTTTATTCGATCCGGTGAGCGGCGAGCGCATCGGAAGCAGGTAGAGTCAACGGCCCGACTCTCGCGATTACGGCATCGCCATTGTGCGATTTGCGTGAGCGTGGAAAGGAAGGGGAAAGTATTCACCCCGGAATCTCAAGCTCGATTCTTGGCCTGATCCTCATAATTGAGGCGCTTGCAAAACCCTTGGAAGCGCCGGGAATCAGGGATCAGGATGCCAGGGTTCAGGCCGGAAACGCCTCCTGAACCCTGAACCCTCCGCTTGCATAAACCGGAGGTTTTGCAAGCGCCTCAATTAGAATTGCTGCACCTGCCCGCTGTATCTACCCCGCTGTATCCTTGCGTCCGCCCGGAAATGCGGATATTATGCAAGCCCTCAACTGGAGCCGGGTTGGCTGAAGGGGCTGACCCCGGTGTGTGATAGGCTGAGCGCGTGATTGTTCTTGAAGGAGTTCGTTCGTTATGTCTGACAGTCGAAAGGCGATCCCACGTCCCGAATATCCGCGGCCGCAGTTTGCGCGTGCCGACTGGATCAATCTGAATGGGCTGTGGAGCTTCTGTTTCGACTTCGGGATGTCGGGGATGGATCGTCGTCTGTTTGAGAGCAAGGGGTTCGAGGCGCGGATCAGGGTGCCGTTTTGTCCCGAGAGTGCGCTATCGGGTGTGGGACACACGGACTTTATCCGCGCGATGTGGTATCACCGTAAGATTCAAATTCCCCGCACCTGGTCGGGCCATGATGTGCTGATCCATTTTGGCGCGGTAGACTATGAAGGCGAGCTGTTTCTGGATGGCGTATCGGTTGGAACGCACTTCGGCGGCACGGTGTCGTTCAGTTTCGACATCACCCGGCATGTCACGATCGGCGGCACGCATGATCTCATCCTGCGTGTGGCCGACAACCTGCAGACGGATAAACAGCCCTCGGGCAAGCAGAGCCAGGTGTATCGGTCGATGGGGTGTCATTATACCCGAACCACGGGGATCTGGCAGACGGTTTGGATGGAGCCTGTCGCGCCGCTGGGATTGAAGAATGTGCAGATCGTGCCCGACCTGGATGGAAAACGGTTTGTTGTGACGCCCCGCTTCCGGCGTCTGGCACGCGGACAAACGTTCCGTGCCAGCGTCAAGGCCGGCGGTCGAACGGTGTCACGGGCCGAGGGGCCGGCGTGTGAGGGTGCGCCATTGATTCTGCCCGTGAAGCGGCCGAAGGTCTGGTCGCCTGAATCGCCGTTCCTGTACGATCTCGTTCTGGAAGTGGCCGACGCCGCCGGTCGGGTGGTGGACGTGGTTCAAAGCTATGCCGGCATGCGGAAGGTCCACATTGAGGGGAATCAGGTCTACCTCAACAATCAGCCGCTTTATCAGCGCCTGGTGCTGGACCAGGGATTTTATCCCAAGGGGATTTGGACGGCGCCTTCGGATGCAGCGCTCAAGCATGACATTGAGCTGTCGCTGAAGGCTGGCTTCAACGGCGCCCGGCTGCACCAGAAGGTTTTTGAAGAGCGATTCCATTACTGGGCGGACCGGTTGGGGTATCTCACCTGGGGCGAATCTTCGAGTTGGGGCAATGATCCCAATGATCTGGAATCGGCTCGCCTGTTTCTGAGTGAGTGGGGGGAGATCATTGTCCGCGATCGCAACCATCCCTCCATTATCGCCTGGACGCCGCTCAACGAAACGGTCGTCTTCACGAACCCCAGGCAGCATCGCCGTTTCCATCGGGATTTGTACGGCATCTGCAAGGATCTCGACCCCACGCGGCCTGTCAACGACGCCAGCGGATACATTCACGCCCTGACCGATCTCTGGACCGTGCACAACTACGAACAGGATCCGGAAAAACTCCAGGCGCAGCTTACACCCGATGCAACGGGGACGGTCTGGCGCAATCATCCCGACAAAGAGGTCGCCTACGAGGGGCAGCCGTACCTCGTTGACGAGTTTGGCGGCATCCCGTGGATTCCGCCGCGCCGCCGCGCCTATGCTGACAACTCGTGGGGGTATGGGAATGCGCCGCAAACGGTTGAGGCGTTCTACGCCCGCTTGCGGGGGCAGGTTGACGCCATTTTGAGCCAGGATCATATTTGCGGCTACTGCTATACGCAGCTCACCGATGTGGAACAGGAACAGAACGGTATTTACAACTACGACCGCAGCGCCAAGTTCGACAGACGGCGGATTGCGGCCATTTTTGGGAAGCATCGTGCCAGATGAACCGATTTGGGCTTGTCTACCTGCTCGCGCTCATGGGGTGTTGCTCCGTGCGAGGCGCCGACATCCCGCAGCCTCTGTTCGGCGTCACCCCGGTGGTGTCAAACCTGATCGTGCGGGCGCGTGCGGCCAATCCGCTGTTGGACGCGGAAGCGGCGCGTGTTGAAGCGGCGGTTTACGATGCCGACGCCGTTGACGGATTCTACGACACCGCGCTTGCGGCCGCATCGGGGTTTGCCGAGGGGCCTCTGCGCACCCCAGGAAGCGCCCTGCCCGGTGTCGCGCCGACGGAGTCATGGGTTGCCGAAGTCACAGCCACCCGCCCGCTTCGTCAGGGCGTTCGTCTGCGGGCCTCGATAGCTCGTTGGGATTCGATCGGTGGTGGCGCCGTTGACAACGCAGCGGGAACCGTCGCCGGAATGTCCGTTGAAAAGCCGTTGCTGCGTGATCGCAGCTTTGCCTCGCAGCGGCTCGATGCCGAAGCCGCCGCACACGGAACCGAACGCGCGCGCGCGTGGCAGGTGGCTGTCTGGCAGGATACCTGCCACGCCGTTATTCGCGCCTACGCCGATTGGCTGGCCGCGCAAGCCGAGTTTACCGAGTCGCTGGCCTCCAGCGCCCGGGTCGCGCGCATTGTTGAAGAGACCGAAACGCGGGTCAAGCTGGAAACTACACCCGCCTACCAGCTCGCCGCCGCGCGCATGGAGGTGGCTTTCCGCCAGGACGAACTGCATCAGGCGAGCGCGGCCATCCAGACGATGCGTATCCGCCTCGAGGAATTGGCAGGCGGGTCGCTTCCCGCAGACATCCTGCCGGTTCCGGCCCCGGACGAGCTTCGACGCTGGGCCGAAGCGTGTCTGACGGCGGGTCGCGCCGCGCCCGTTGCGCTGGCGGTTCCAGACCGTCCCGAATGGCTCGCCGCCGTCGCCGCCGCAGATGAGGCCGATGCACGTGCCCGCCGCGCACGAGAAGACCTGAAGTCGGACCTTTCATTCGTCGCCGGCGTCGGGCTGCGTGTCAGTTCTGCGCCGTCGGCGTCAACCGATCCGGATCTGGCGTGGGAGGCTGGTCTCGTCTGGCGCCGTCCGTTGGGATTCGACAGTGAACGGGCACGCGCGGCGGCGCGGGAGGCCGACGCGCGAGCGGCCCAAGCCGATCTTGCCGTTATTGCCCTCCGTGTCGCTGCGGAACACGCGCGCGCCGTGGTGGCTTTCGCGTCGGCTTGTGATCGTCTCGACTCCGTAGACCGGGCCGTCGAAGAAGCGCTTACCAGCCTCGACGCCGAGTCGGATCGCTTCCGCCTGGGAGAGGGTCGCAGCCGCCTGGTTCTCGACGCCCAGAAGGATCTCTCCGCCGCCACCCGGCGCGCCAACGCGGCGGCCGCCGAAACGATCCGCGCCTTCGCCGACCTGGTTCGCGCCGCAGGTGTCCCCGTTGCCCCCTTGTACGCGAAAGATGCGACACGAGAAGTTCCATGAATGCCATAAAACGCCTGTTTAATCCCCGCGTCACCCGGAACCGTCGCCGTGAAACGCCTGCCGCCGAGGCGGTTGGCGCTGCTGCGCCACTGCCCGCCGACCGAAGTCAGCCAGAGAGTCACAACGGCTTGACGATCACCTGCGGCTGGTGTGATAAGATCGCCGTCCCCTCCGCCAACGGGTTTCACATGTGTCAGATCGCCTTTGGGTCTTCACAGGAGCGTTATTGTTTCTGCGGTGACGACTGCTTTGAGGCGTTCCGCAAGATGTATCCGTCACGTGTTCACCGCAATTGCTACGAGCGGAGCTGTGACGGATGCACCTTGTGCATCAAACGCTATGAGAACGAACACGAGGGCATTCGCACCCTCGCAAAAGACTACCTCAAGAATGGGCTGAAATAATGGGTGAATACCGAACATCTCACGAGGAGGCGCTTCCCCCGACGGCACGCGAGAAGCGGGCGTGGGTCTGGAAGACGCTGGTGACGGTCGTACTGGTCTGTGCCGCGATCGGCTATGGTGGACACCGCATGCAGCTCAACCGGTATGCGCCGGCCACCGGCTATGTCACCACGGAGCAGTACGCGGAGGTGCGTGCGCCCGTGGCCGGCCGCGTCACGGCGATCCATGCGGGATCGGGCGACACGGTGAGTGCCGGGATGCTTCTGGTGCAGCTCGATGACGCCGAACAGCGGGGCGCCGAGGCCGAGGCGCAGGTTGGGGTCCATAAGGCCGAGGCGGAACTCGCCTACCGTGAGGCAGACCTGGCCGATCGTCGCCGTGAATACGACAGCCGGATCGCTTCGGCCAAACTGGCGCTCGATTACGCCGGAGAGCGAATCGAGATCACCCGCAAACTCACCGAGAAAGGACTCGCCTCCAGTCGCGAACTGGCCGATGACGCCTATAAACTCAAACAGGCCGAGGCCGAGCACAGTCGCCTCAGCCATGGCGATACGTCACTCGATGGGCGTCAGGTTGAAATCTTCCGCCAGGAACGTGCCGCGCGCCTGGAGGCGGTCCTTCGCGCGCACGCCGCAGTCGAGGCCCGTGCCGTCTGCGCGCCGCTTGATGGCCGGCTTCTCCGCCACCCCTTTTTCGTGGGCGAGGTGGTCCGACCCGATACCCTTCTCTACGAAGTCTTTGGCGGCCCCCAGCTCGTACTCAAGCTCCGGGTTCCCGAGCGATATGCCGCCAAGGTCATGCCCGGCCAACCCCTGCGCGCCCAGTTGCGCAGTTTCAAGACGATCCTGGGCGATTGGGTCCATGGGACGGTTGTCGAAGCCCGTGACGTGATCCAGACCGAGGGGCCGCAGGCCTATCGCGTCGTTTACTGTTCGTTCGATCCCGGGGGACGGGTGGTGCAGCCCGGCACGACCGCCGATGCGGAGATCCGAATCGGACGTTCCTCGTTCTGGGCAGCACTCCTCGGTCTGTAACCCCGGACACCCGCTTAACTGCCGATCTGAGGTGCATCGTATGGCAGCCTTTTCCCACGTCGGCCGATTCATCCGCCCGTTCCGCTGGCACCTGATCGGGCTCATGGCGTTGACGGGATTGCTCTCGGTAATGGCGATGCTTCCGCCCCTGCTCACACGCGACGTGATCAATCGCGTCATCGAAGATGGGCACCACAACGAATTGTTCCGCCTGGGCGTCTTCCTCATCGGCACGGCTTTTGCCACGGCGGCCTGTGGATACCTGCAGGTCCTGGGGACGGCCTACGTGGGACAGACCTTTGTCATGCGCATCCGCTCCGCGGTTTACGCGCATATGCTCCGTCTGGGCATAGCCTACTTCGGCAAGCACAGCACGGGTAAACTCATCAACCGCCTCATGGGAGATAGCAGCGCCTTGCAGCAAATCCTCTCCGTGGCCACCGTTCAGATTGTATCCGATCTCGTATGCGCCGCCTTCGCCCTCACGGCCACGTTTTTTATCAACTGGCGCCTCGCCATTCCGCTCTTTGCCCTGCTCACGCTGTTTGTCGTCAATTACCGGTTCTCGATCAACCGGCTCAAGCGCCTGACCCGCGCGCAGCGCGGCGCCGAGGATCGTGTGGCCTCGGGTGTGCAGAACCGCCTGGCCGCGAACATGACCGTCAAGACCTATGGCGCCGAGGCGCGTGAAAACGCGTTGTTTCGCGGGCAGAGCGCCTTCAGCATGGAACTGGCGCGGGAATCACAGGTCGCCTCCGGCTCGTTCTCGTTGAATATCCGCCTTCTTGCCGACACGGGACGGATCGTCATCTATTTCCTCGGATGCGCCATGGTGCTCGCCGGCACGGCGAGCTATGGCGATGTGATTGCCTTCTCCACCTATGCCATGCAGTTGCTGTGGCCCGCCGTGCGGTTCTCCCAGCTCGCGCAACAGCTTGAAAACGTCAGGATCGCCGCCGAACGCCTTTTCGAAGTACTCGATGAGGTGCCTCAGATCGTCGAGCGGCCCGACGCGCGTGATATCGGCACCGCTGCCGGCCGGGTCACGTTTGAGGCGGTGCGCTTCGCCTACCTTCCCGAAAAACCGGTGTTGAATGCTGTCAGCTTCGACATCCGCCCCGGCGAAACCGTTGCGCTGGTCGGCCCCACCGGCTGTGGCAAGACCACCGTGTTATCGCTTTTGATGCGGCTGTACGATGTCGACGCCGGTACCGTGCGGATTGACGGTGTCGATGTGCGTGATTTGTCGTTCCCCTGTCTCCACCGTCAGTTCGGCATTGTGCTTCAGGAAGCGATGCTCTTCACCGTCTCCATCGCCGACAACATCCGCTACGGCCGTCTCGGTGCCACCCGAGCCGAGATCGAGACCTCCGCACGCATTGCCGAGATTCATGACGACATCATCAAACTGCCGCGCGGATACGACGCCGTGATCGGCGAACGCGACGTGCAGCTTTCGGTGGGCCAGAAGCAGCGGCTGGCCATTGCCCGCGCCGTTCTGGCCGATCCGGCAATTCTGGTGATGGACGAGGCGACCTCCGCGCTTGACAGCCGGTCGGAGCGGTCGATCCAGATTGCCATGGCGCGCTTTCTCAAAAATCGCACGGCCTTTATCGTCGCCCACCGTCTCAGCACCATCCGCAATGCCCACCACATCCTCCTGCTGGTCGACGGTGCGATAGCCGAGTACGGTAACCACGAGTCCCTGATGGCCATCCCGGACGGCCGGTACCGCCGCTTGCACGACACCTACGCCGGAAAAGGCATCATCGAGGAGTGACCCGCTTCATGCGCCGACGCCATGAATACCGCGCCTTTCCCTATCGCCCGTCACGTGACGCGGGCGACCCCAAGGGCACGATCCGCCTGATCCTCCGCTTTATCTACCGCTATGTCTGGCCTCACAAATGGCCCGTGCTGCTCTGCATCGTCCTGGTTTCGCTCAACACCTGTTCCGTTTACCTCCAGAGTTACTACGGCCGCATCGTGGTGGACGAGATTCTCATGGTGGGTGCCGGCCAGGCGGCCGTGGGCTCCCTGAGAGCCACTCTTGCGTCTGAAGCGGGCGACCGCGCCGCGCGTGTCCCGTCTCCCGCCGGTACGCCGCACGCGGCCGCGGGCGGTGAATCCACGCGTCTGACGGCCGAGATCCGTCCGCCGTGGGCCGGACGCCGGCTGTTCGGAATATTCGTCGTCTACCTCTTCACCATCGTGGCCCTCAACCTGGCCGACCGTGCCACGCAGGTGTTGCGCATCCGTATCGGCACGACCATCACACAACGGTTGCGCGAAGACATCCACGATAAGATTATCGGCCTGTCGACGAGCTTTCACCTCCGTTCGTCGCCCGGGCGGCTCATGTCACGCATCCTCGCCGATGTGGACGTGGTGCAGAATCGGCTCATGGAACTGGTCATCCATGCGACCAGCCAGGTCGTGATGTTCATCGTCGGCGTCGCGATCCTGTTGGTGTTGAGCCCCCGGATCGCGGGCGTCGTGATCCTCGCCATGATCCCGTACACCCTGATTGTCGGTAAGGTTCGTGTCAAGGTGCGTCGCGTCAACCGCGAAATCCGCCACACCAACGCCTGTCTCTGGGGACTGGTTTCGCAGAAACTCGACGCGATGAAGGCGGTTGTCGCCTACGGGCGAGAGCGGGCCGAATTTCTCAACTTCCATCGTCTTTCCGGATGCCTGATCCGCGATACGCTGGAACAGCAGCGTCTCGGTGCGGGAATGAACCGTACGGCCGATACGATATCGGCTGTCACGGTCCGGGGCATTTTTCTCGCCTGTACCGTCTCTGTCATTGTCGGCGACATGACTCTCGGGCAGATGATGTATATCCACACGGCCTCGGCCTACCTCTTCGTTCCGGTCGTCGCGCTCACCCAAATCGCACTCCACCTCTCCAATCTTCTCGTCGTCTTGCACCGTCTGGCGCAGACGTTTGAAACCCCGCCCGACGTGACCGAGGACGTCAGTGCCGTTCAATTCCCGCTGCCGTTGCAGCAGGGAATCCGATTCAAAGAAGTGACCTTCGCCTGGTCGACCGCCGGCGGACCGGTGCTCGATGCGCTCTCGCTTGAGATACCCGCCGGTCGTTGGATCTGCATCATGGGGGCCAGCGGCAGTGGAAAAACAACCCTTCTTCAACTGCTCGCCCGTCTCTTCGATCCGCAGGAGGGGGCCATCACGGTCGATGGCGTGGCGCTTGACACGATCCGCTTCGACTCACTCCGCCGCAGCGTAGCGCTCGTACCGCAGGAAGCGCAGATTCTCAGCGGCACCGTGCGGGACAACATCACCTATGGCCATGCGGATGCGTCGCCATCCGAAATCATGGCCGCGGCGCGAGCCGCCGATTGCCATGATTTCATTATGGCGTTGCCCGTCAAATACGAGACGATCGTCGGCGAAAAGGGGACCTCGCTCTCGGGTGGCCAGCGGCAACGCATCTCCATCGCGCGCGCGTTGCTGGCCCAACCCGACGTGTTGCTGCTTGATGACTGCACCTCGGCCCTCGATGCCGAAACCGAGCGCCGCCTGCAGGAGACCCTTTCCCACCTGATGATCGGTAAAACCGCTGTCGTCGTTTCCCAACGCGTCTCTATGGCGATGCGTTGCGACCGCGTGGTCGTCCTCGAACAAGGCCGCATTATCGAGCAGGGATCCCCCTCCCACCTGCTGGAAACCGGGGGCGTCTTTGCCGATCTCTATCACCAGCAGACGACGTGAGTAACGCCCGGGCGCAGGCCATGACCCGCCGTTGCCCCGGTCACACACAGCACGCTTGACACATCCCGCGTGTTTCTGGCACGCTCTCCGCAGCGAAAGAATCCCGCATCCGGTCCTGACGGCCGCGTGTCTGTGCCGTCGAAGCGCCTGCTCATCACAACTGCCATGACTGTAAACGGCAAGCAATCGGTTAATTCCACGACAGCACGGGAGACCCCATGAAAATTGGAATCATCGGCGGATCGGGTTTGGATAACCCGGACATCTTTGAAACGCTGCGGGACGACGTGGTTGACACGCCCTATGGGGCGCCGACATCGCCCCTGAAACACGGAAAGATCGGCGATGTCGCCGTGGTGCTTCTGGCTCGCCATGGGCGCGAGCACACCATTCCGCCGACACACGTGAACTATCGCGCCAACATTCACGCGCTCCGGGAGTCGGGGTGCACGCATATTCTGGCGACCTCCGCCGTGGGCTCGCTGCGCGAGGATATCGGCCGGGGGGATCTGGTGATTCTGGACCAGTTCATCGATTTCACCAAACGGCGGCACGTGACGTTCCACGAGGTCTTCGAACCCCATGCGCCGGTGCATACGCCGATGGCCGAACCGTTCAACGCGGCGTTGCGCAACCTGTTGATCGCCGCCTGCGAGCGGTTGGGCTACCCCCATCACAAAACGGGCACCGTGGTCACGATTGAAGGGCCCCGCTTCTCGACGCGCGCCGAATCGCGTATGTTCCGGAGTTGGGGTGCCGATGTGATCAACATGTCCATCGCGGTCGAGGCGATCCTGGCCAACGAAGCGCGCATTCCCTATGCGGCAGTGGCCATGAGCACGGACTACGATTGCTGGAAAGAGGATGAAGAGCCGGTGAGTTGGGACGCGATCATCGAGGTGTTTAAACGAAACGCCGAGAAGGTCTCCACGCTCTTGGTCCACGTGATTCCCGAAGTGCAGAAACTCCATCAGGAGACGTTTTTGGCCTGAACCCTGGTATCCTGAACCCTGATTCCCGGCGCTTCCAAGGTTTTGCATGCGCCTCATTGATTTGAAGAGAAATACGGATGTCAACAACAGCAGCACAAGGAAAACCCATGACCCTCCAAAATTCACTGGATCACACAGCCCCCCCCCCGCAGGGAAGAGAACGGCGCCAGATGCTCACGTGGCCCGATAATGGCGCGGGTGTCAACGGGATCTTTGTGCGTGAGATCGTCGGTGACAGCGACGGCCCCACGCTCCTGGTGACGGCCGGTGAACACGGCATCGAACTGTCGGGGTGCGCCGGCATTGACAGCCTCTGCCGACGGCTGGCCGATACCGCATTCCGGGGAACCGTGCTGGCCATCCCGTGTCTGATGCCCGGCAACATCCGTCACCGCGCGCATACGCACGGGCAGGTCTACGGGTCGCAGGAGAGGCGAGGGGAATACGACACGTATCTGTCGTGGCCGGGACGTCCGGACGGCACGGCGGGCGAACGGCTCTGTCACCTCGTTTGGACCGAGGTGGTGAGGCGCGCCGATGTGGTGATCAATTTTCATGCATGGCAGAACAGCGCCAGTTGTCTCTTTACCGACCGTTCGGTTCCGGGAGCGGAAGCGTTGGCGGGCAGCTTTGGAAACGTGTTCAATATTCTGGAGGATGATCTAAAGGGGTGCCTCCATTCCCGCGTGCTGGAGACCGGCCGCCCGGCGGCGCTGGTCGAGACGCACGGACAATGCCGCATCGAACCGGAGGCGGTTGCACGCGTCCGGCAGGGGATCTGGAACACCATGGTGACGATGGGCATGCTTGAGGGCCCGTTGGAACTGCCGCGGCCGATGTTCGCGGCGGGTGGCGAGCACCTGATTCGTGCGCCGAAGGCGGGGCTGTTCATCCCCTTGAAGGCGCTCGAACAGGTGACGCGAGCCGGCGAGTTGCTGGGCTACCTGCTCGATGTGGAGACGGGTGACCGAACCGATATTGTTTCACCGGCTGACGGCGCGATCTGGCTCATCGCCCGCAACGGGCCGAAAGCCGATGTCGTGCTGCAGGGGATGCAGGCCTACGCGGATCAGGGCGATCTGATCGCGCTGATCAAAGAGATTACACCGTTGCGAAAAGTGCAATAGCCTTGCAGGGGGGGGCTTTTCTTAGTAAACTATCTCGAAAGCCAACACGAAGGAGATCTTTAAATGAGCAAGCTGATGACCCGTCATGTCTACACCTCGGAATCGGTCTCTGAGGGCCATCCGGACAAGGTCTGCGACCAGATTTCGGATGCCATTCTGGATGCCTGTCTGGCGCGCGATCCCGGTGCCCATGTGGCCTGTGAGACGTTGGTGACCTCCAACCTGACGGTCAATGCCGGTGAAATCACCTGCAAAGGCTGGGGCACGGTCAATCCCGAGCAGATTGCCCGTTCGGTCGTCCAGGACATCGGGTACGTCAAACCGCATCTGGGCTATTCGTTTGACACCTTCAACTACCTGTGCGGTCTGCACGCGCAATCGCCCGACATCAATCAGGGCGTGTCGCGTGACCGGCCCGAAGATCAGGGCGCCGGCGACCAGGGGATGATGTTCGGCTACGCCTCGCGGGCCACCGCCGAATTCATGCCCGCCCCGATCGTGCTGTCGCACCGGCTTCTCGAACAGCTTGCGGCGCTCCGCAAATCGGGTGCGATTTCCTACCTTGAACCGGACTCCAAAGCCCAGGTGTCCGTGCTCCATGAAAATGGCAAGCCGCTCGCGATCACCACCGTGGTCATCTCGCATCAGACCGATGAGGTGCCGTTGAAGCGCATCCAGAAGGACATCAAAGAGGTCGCCATCGAGGTGCTCCGTCCGACCGGCCTGCTGACCAACAAGACGAAGTGGTACATCAATCCAACCGGACGTTTCGTCATTGGAGGTCCGCAGGGGGATTCGGGCGTTACCGGTCGCAAGATCATTGTCGACACGTACGGCGGCGTCGGGTCACATGGCGGCGGTGCCTTCTCGGGTAAAGATCCCTCCAAGGTCGACCGCTCGGCGGCCTACTACGCCCGCTATGCGGCGAAAAACATTGTCGCTGCCGGTCTGGCCGAGAAGTGCGAGATTCAGGTCGCTTACGCCATCGGTATCGCCAGGCCCCTCTCGATCAACATTTCGACCTACGGCACGGCGACCGTTGACGAGGCGATCATTGCCAAGGTGCTCGCCGCCGGCGAAATCTTTGATTTCCGGCCTTCCGAGCTCATCAAAGACCTGAAACTGAAATCCCCGAAGGGATGGAGTTACCGCCAGACCGCCGCTTACGGTCACTTCGGCCGCAACCTGTTTCCGTGGGAGCGAATCGATCGCGTCGCCGCCCTCCGCGAGGCATGCGGACTCACCCGCAAATCGAAAACCCGCTGAACGTCGCGACCCACCCCCGCTCACCCCGAAAGGAATTCACATGCTTCCCTGTAAAGTTAAAGATATTACCCAAGCCGATTGGGGCCGCCGGGCCATTGAGATCGCTGAGAAGGAAATGCCCGGCCTGATGTCCACCCGCGCCAAGTATGGACCGCAAAAGCCCCTCAGCGGGGCGCGCATCATGGGAAGCCTCCACATGACCGTGGAAACCGCGGTCCTGATCGAAACCCTCGTCGAACTGGGCGCAGATGTTCGCTGGGCCTCCTGCAACATTTTTTCGACGCAGGACCATGCCGCCGCGGCCATTGCCGCGCGAGGCATTCCCGTCTTCGCCTGGAAGGGCGAGACGCTCGAAGAATACTGGTGGTGCACCAAGGCGGCGCTGACGTGGCCCGACGGCGGTGGCCCCGATCTCATTGTGGATGACGGCGGCGATGCCACCCTCTTCATTCACCGCGGCTACGAGGCGATGTCGGATCGGACGGGGGTCGACACGCCGACCGATGTCCACGAACTCGCCATCATCAACACGCTGATCAAAAAGGTGCTCACGGAAGAGCCTGCCTTTTTCAAAACCGTCGTGAAACGCTGGAAGGGCGTTTCGGAAGAAACCACCACCGGTGTGCATCGGCTCTACCAGATGCAGCAGACCGGCAAGCTCCTCGTGCCCGCGATCAACGTCAACGATTCGGTCACCAAATCGAAATTTGACAACATTTACGGCTGCCGCGAATCGCTTGTTGACGGCATCAAACGGGCGATGGACGTGATGATCTCCGGCAAGATCGCCATGGTCTGCGGTTACGGCGATGTGGGCAAGGGCTCGTCGGAATCGCTCCGCGGACAGCACGCGCAAGTCTGGGTCTCGGAGGTTGATCCGATCTGCGCCCTCCAGGCTTGCATGGCCGGGTTAAAAGTCACCACGGTCGAGGACGCGCTGCCGCACGCACAGATTTATGTGACCACGACGGGCAACTGCGACATCCTGACGGCCGAGCACATGTCGAAGATGCGCGACCAGGCGATTGTCTGCAATATCGGACACTTTGACAACGAAATCCAGGTGTCTCTCCTCAAGGCGTGGCCTGGTGTGACCTGCGTCAACATCAAGCCGCAAGTCGACAAGTATATCTTCCCCGATGGCCATTGCATTTACTTGCTGGCCGAGGGGCGCCTGGTCAACCTGGGGTGTGCCACCGGGCATCCGGCGTTTGTGATGTCAAACTCGTTCACCAACCAGACCCTCGCGCAGATATCCCTGTGGACCGAGAAGCACGAGGTCGGCGTCTACCGCCTCCCGAAGCGGCTCGATGAAGAGGTGGCGCGCCTCCATCTCGATCACCTGGGCGCGAAGCTTACGACCCTCTCGAAACAGCAGGCCGACTACATCGGCGTCCCGGTTGAGGGACCTTACAAACCCGAGCACTACCGCTACTGAGGGGCTATTTCGTCGGGACCTTTTCGGGGCGCTCGCGAGCATACGTGAGGCCGATGGCGGCGCGCCATTGGTCCTGCGTACGCAGGTTCCCGAGCGTGTCGTCCCACGACATGGCAGGGGCCGCCGCCTGCTGCGTGCCGGCTAAAATGGCGCGGCCGCAGACATCGGCCTCATACGCGAAACTGGTGATGTCCGAGGGAATGACGATCTCGCGGGTCGGCTCGCCGTTGCGGGTCACGATAATCATGCCGGGGCAGCCGCCTTCGCGGGTCGCGACGTAGGGGTTGGGAAGGTAAATGGTGCCCTCGCTGCCGAAGATGCGCACCACGTTCTCCTGGTTTACGCCGACGCCGGTGGCGCAGGTGGCCACGATGCCGCCGGGGAACGCGAGCGTGGCGACGGCCCACTGATCGACGCCGGTTTGCGGATGCAAGTTGCCGACGCCCGTCACGGCGAGGGGATCGGCGAACGGTTTGCCTTGGGCGGCCCCTGCGATCAGGCGGGCGATGGAGGTCGTATAGCCGCCGACATCGAGGATGCCGCCACCCGCCAGCGCGTTGCTCCAGATGCGGCTTTCAGCGTGGAAGGCCGCCTGGAACGAGAAGGTGGCCTGAATGACCCGCACCTCGCCAATGGCTTTTTCGCTCAACAGCCCGACAAGCCTGGCCGTTTGCGGATGGCAGCGGTACATGTAGGCCTCCATCAGGAACACGCCGTTGGCCGCCGCGGCGGCGATCATGGCCGCCGCGTCGTGCAGATTGACACCCACAGGCTTCTCGACGAGAACGTGCTTGCCGGCTTGGGCGGCCTTGATCGTCCATTCCGCATGTTGCGGATGCGGGGTCGACACGTAGACCGCCTGCACGTGGGGGTCCGCCAGCAATGCCTCGTAGGAGCCATGCGCAATCGGCACGTCGAACGCCGCCGCGAATGCGTCCGCCTTGACTTGCGTGCGCGACGCCACCGCGACCAACGTGCCCGTGTGCGATTGACGCAGTCCGTGTGCGAACGCCCTGGCGATCGCCCCCGTGGCCAGAAGTCCCCAACGTATCTCTCCGCTCTGCTTCATAAGATTCCTTACTCCGTCGCACGTCTTGGTTCGCCTTTGATCCCCTTCATACCGCCGCGACGGTGCGACACACGCGGGTTGAGGTAACGGATTGAGGCGCTTGCAAAACCTCCGGTTTGTGCAAGCGGAGGGTTCAGGGTTCGGGGTTCAGGAGGCGTTTTTGGCCTGAATCCTGGCATCCTGATCCCTGATTTCCGCCGCTTCCAAAGGTTTTGCAAGCGTCTCGGATTATCAATCGCTTCCCGGGCAGTACGGGCACGCGCCCGATGTGACCGATGTGATACCGCGAATTCATGGCGAATTCATGAGAGAAAGTGTGCCGGAATTGGGCAGGCGGGTCAAGCCTGGACAGCATCCTGCAACAAAGCTATCTGAATCCGGGCGGTTGCAGCAATTCTCATGAGGGTCGTCGCTATCGGGACCCAAATCCAAATCGGGGTCGGGAGCGACGGAAAAAACGGAATATCGACCCCGACCCCGACCCCGATGACCCAATCGCCTCATCATGAGAATTGCTGGAATTGCAAACGGGAAAAACGCATTTCCATTTCTCGCGCTTTTTCCTGTTCTGGCTCTCGACGCCGTTGCGAGGGGTCTGCATGCGTGGCGAAGCCGGACAAAGCGGCGTCGCGCGGAATACCGCTTGCCGCCGCACTCCAAGACGCTGCCGCCG